>CAZBHO010000014.1:5976-6487 GCA_964491945.1 uncultured Verrucomicrobiota bacterium
ATAGAGGACTCAGGCTTGTAA
This sequence comes from uncultured Verrucomicrobiota bacterium, assembly GCA_964491945.1. Classification (GTDB taxonomy): domain Bacteria; phylum Verrucomicrobiota; class Kiritimatiellia; order JAAZAB01; family JAAZAB01; genus CAZBHO01. The sequence goes on from CAZBHO010000014.1 coordinate 5,998, forward strand.
ATGCGCTATCGGAAAAAATTACGTTTTATGGCAACGGCAATAATGTTTCTGCCATTGTCTCTGTTGCGCAAGGAGATTTTATTTTAAAATGATGCATAATCATTACATAGATATAATTAGGCAAAGGATGGAAGAAGCCAATCTCATCTTGAGGCATATAATAAAACTCTTAAATGAGAGCGGTTTCGTTGATAGCAATGTGAGAAACGATTTTGTACAATCCATTCAAGCTATATATAACATAAGTTTATTTATGAGATGGAATAATATGGAGCAAACTGCTCTTAAACTGCTTGAGTTGGCTGAAAAACTTAAAGGCACATCATACGAGGAACTAATATCTACACTTGATAATTCAGCAACTCTTTTACGGCATATACGGTTGATGGTTGAACATTTTAATGATTCACAGATAAAGAAAGGATATTTAACGGCATTATAAGGGATTTTACTAGAGTCAACAAATTCCCTCCTCCTAGTAGCGGGCATT
>CAZBHO010000014.1:6523-8476 GCA_964491945.1 uncultured Verrucomicrobiota bacterium
GCCTTTTTTATGCTAGGAAAATAGTAAAAAAAAAAAAAAAAATATGTACGATAGAATTTTTTGATATTAAATAGTGCAAGAACTTGTGAAATATGAAAATAATAGAGCAAAAGAAAAAGAAGCTTTTTTCTACCGCAGCGACAATTCTGTTAATTGCTGCCTTGCCGCTAATAACTATATTTTTTATGAAGTTTTTTGAAGAATTTGTTTCTGCACATTCTACTCTCTCATATTCTGATGAAACATACAAGCCCTATAGAGAAACTGGTGATTTAGATTATATTATAAAAAAACATAAGACAATACGGTTCGCTATTTCAAAAGATCTGGAACCACTTTTCAGCCACACATCATCAGAGGATTTGCATTTTGATTTCCAGCGAGAACTTATTGATGCTTTGTGCAGAAGGTTAGCCATAAGATATGTATTTATTCAAGTTGCCAGTCCTTCTGAAGCTACTGCAATGTTGATTAAAGGGAAGGTGGATGTAATTATAGACAGATTCTCTTCGCTTCTGCCTTTTCAAAATGATGTGGCATTTTCTTTGCCGTTATGTGCTATAAGTGAAATCATAGTTGGCAAAAAAGGCACAGCCCTTTCTTCTACAGCGGAATTGCAACGGAAAACTCTCGCGTTTAAACCACAAACAAATTTATCGGAACTTGCATACAATCTGCAAAAACGATTTAACACCATTAAACTCAAACCACTGCCACTATTCCTGACTACAGATGAAGTGCTTGATCTTATAGCTTATGGCGAAGCAGATTATTGTCTTATGGATACTTATAGCTTTAGTCGTGTCAATGAGATAAGAAATGATGTGGAAGTAGCTTTTGACTTTCAAGGGAATGATCAAATTATATGGGCAATGCGTTCAGATAATGAAGAGCTTATAAGCTTTATAAACAAATTTTTCCGTAGCTATACATCTCAAAAGAAGACTTTCTTATCAGAAAAAAGGGGCGATTTATCTCAAATAATGCAAAGTGGAAAACTTGTTTTTCTAACATTAAATGATAGGAGCTCTTATTATATCTGGAAAGGTGAGAAATATGGCTTTGAATATGATCTGGCAAAAAGTTTTGCCTTGAAGTATGGGCTGAATCTTCAAATAATATCTGCTTTTGATAAAAAAGAATTATTATCTCTTTTGCTTGCAGGCAAAGGAGATATTGCAGGGGCTTTTCTTACTGAAAATGAGATCTCCATAATACGAGGCATTCTGCCTTCTATATCATATCATCGTATCCAAACATATATAGTTGCCAGAAAAGACAGAAAGGCCATTGACTTAACTAATGAGGTAATAAATGTTATCCCAAACACAGTAGCACACAATGCTTTAAAAATTATGCAACAGCACGGCGCAGCGTTAAAGATAAACATAGCAAGCAGCAATACTCCTAATCAACAATTGCTTTTGGCCGATCTTGCAAATAACAAGATTAATCTGGCGGCTGTTGAAGACCGCTTCTATTACCTATTCAATCACCTCTATACTAATTTAACTATTCTAACTAATCTGCCTTATTATGAAGCTCAATGCTGGGCTATAAAGGAAAAAAATGAGTTTTTAATTCAAACGATAAATGATTTTTTCAAAACTAAATCAATGCAGAATGAGGTTAAAGAGTTGTACAAAAGAAATTTTATAATTGAATACGTTGAGAATAGAAATGAAAATCTTACACTTCATTCTGCTAAAAAAATATCGCCATATGACCTTCTTATACGCTACTATGCTCAACAAAATAAACTGGACTGGCGCCTGATATCAGCTTTAATTGCTCAGGAAAGTCGTTTTAATGCGAATGCTATTTCAAGAGCAGGTGCTTGTGGCTTAATGCAAATTATGCCTTACATTGCAGAGAGCTATGGTTTTAATGATATATATGATCCCGCTGTTAACATTAACGTTGGCACAAGATATTTTGCGTATCTTTATGAAT
>CAZBHO010000014.1:8486-14312 GCA_964491945.1 uncultured Verrucomicrobiota bacterium
CCGCAACATATAGATGAAACTAATAGATTTTGTTTTGCTCTGGCTGCTTATTATAGTGGTATGGAGCATGTCCTAGATGCCAGAAAGTTGGCAAAGGCATTAAATAAAAATCCTGATCTCTGGAAAAACAACGTTGAGATAGCGTTTCTACTACTTTCTGATCCACAGTATTATAAAGCAGCTCGATCGGGCTATTGTGACGGTGCTGCCTGCATTAACTATGTAAATAATGTTATGGCAAATTACCTTGAGTATAAGAGATTTTTTAAGGAAGAATAGAATAACCTCACAATAAAATCATTTGAGTGTTAAAAGATTAAATATTTAAGCAAAATACAAGCATCTTATATAAGAAATATTTTTTGTTTTCATTTAACTTCAAAATCACAGATAAGCGGGAGATGATCGGATAACAAAGTGTGTGATATTTTGAAACTTTTTATTTCAATGCCTTTACTATATAGAATTAAATCTAGCTCTTTTTTAGGCGACCAGCTTGGATAAGTTGGAAAATTATGTTCATTTGCATTCCTTAAACCTGTTGCTTCAAGGAAGAGCTGTAGTTCATTCTTACCTGAAAATACGTTAAAATCTCCTGCTACTATAACTGGCTTCTTAACCTTTTTGACCAGCGTAAATAGATCGCATAGCTGATTGTGGCGCGTCTTAAACCCTAAAGAAAGATGTACCAAAAATAATATAAAATCAGAAAGTTCTAATTCTATGACTAATCTTTTCATCCCTTTAGTAAAATAGTGAAAATGCTGATTTTTGATTTCTTTATTACAAAGTATGGCGTTAATGTGTTTACCCAGTAACGGCAATTTTCTGGCAACAGAAGGTGGATGATATTTTGAAGAAAACATAGTCTTGAAACCTAGAGCGTTTGCAATTTCCACCGCCTGATTTTTTCGCCTTGTACGATAAGAGCCAGCATCAACTTCAAGCAAGCCAATAATATCTGGTTCCTTAGCCTTTAAAAATGATATCACTTTCTCCAGATGCTTATCTGTCCGTTTCAAATATCCGCTCCATGGTAAGTGTAGTCTTCCACCATTTCCTGTGCAATATCTTAAATTGTAAACTATTAACCTCATAAATTACTTTTAAATATCATTAGATCTTCTGGCATTATGCGGCAAAAAATATTTTTGTTTGGAAATACTCTCTTTTTGTGGTTTAAGGAATGTGCCTTGAAAATAAAGGCATCTCCAGCAATAAGTTTATATTCAAGTATTGAACCAAGCATAAGCTCGTCAATGATTTTTACGGCAAAGGTATTAATGCCGTTTTCTGTATAATTCAATATATTTACGCTTTCAGGGCGAAACACAGCTTTTATTTTGTCGCCACAGGAAAACTTTCCAAAAAAACACTTTGAAACAAAAATGCCGATAGGCGTCTGGATCTCTATTTCGTTAGAGCCTGTTCTATAGTTGAGGATGGAGCCTTCCAAAACGTTGGTTTCTCCCATAAACGTGGCAACGAAAAAATTTAATGGCTTAAAATAAAGCTCATCAGGACAAGCTATTTGCTCTATGACACCGTTGCGCATAATTGCACATCTATCAGCGATGCTTAAGGCTTCTATTTGATCGTGAGTTACGTATATCGCCGTAATATTCAGCTCCTTTATGATTTTGCGCAGTTCAACTCGCATCTCAACCCTAAGTTTGGCATCAAGATTGGAAAGCGGCTCATCTAACAATAATATGGAAGGCTTAAATGATAATGCTCGCGCCAGAGCAACTCTTTGCTGTTGCCCCCCAGATAATTCTAATGGCATCTTTTTTGCCATATCCGACATATGAATTAATTGCAACACATCATCTATGCGCCCGGCAATTTCTTGTTTTGCAAACCTTCCAGAAGCTTTTAAAGCAAACTCTATGTTCCCATAGACAGTCATATGTGGCCAAAGAGCATAGTTCTGAAAAATCATACCGCAGTTTCTTTTGTTGGGAGGTAAAGTTGTTACGTCTTTTTCATTAAACAAAATTGCTCCAGTATCAGGTTCAACAAAGCCAGCTATTATCCTTAAAATGGTCGTTTTACCGCATCCCGATGGTCCAAGCAGGAAAAAACATTCCCCACTTTGTACTGTAAATGAAACATTTTTTACTGCATAAAACTTCCCATATTGTTTTGAAATGTTTTTTAGTTCTATTTCCATAAGTGCTCTTTTATAATTTTGCTTAATGGCTTTCTATTTTCCACTTTATTGCTTAAACGTCAAGTTGCTGTTTTATTCTGTATGAAAATTCATTTGTTCAAAAAAAGCATATGGCAGGAGTGGCATAAAAAGGGATAATCTTAGTGATTCCATTTTCACGAAATAACTGCTTCTAATGTAATTTATTTGTGTTGCATAGTTTTTTGTTTTTGATAGAGTGCACAGAGAAACAGAGCGCAAAAAATATTTTTTGTAATTATGAGCAATGCAACTAAATTTTTATTTTGTGTTTTAATTTGCTTAAGTATAAGTTCTATTTTTGCCGAAGAGATCGGTAATGCTTCTTCCGGGCAAGGTGGCAAAGTGATTATTGCCACTGTGGAGGGAGCAATTACGCCTGTGATAGCCAATTTTATGGTTGAAGCTATAGAAAAGGCTGAAGTCGCAGAGGCCAATTGCATCGTTTTTGAGCTTGATACTCCCGGCGGACTGGATGAATCCATGCGGCAAATCATCAAAAAAATCATGGCAGCAAAGGTGCCTGTTGTTATTTATGTTGCGCCTTCAGGCTCAAGGGCTGCTTCTGCTGGGGCTTTTATTACGCTTTCTGCGCATATCGCCGCAATGGCTCCTGGCACAACCATAGGTGCGGCTCATCCTGTTGCATTGGGTGGCAGCACCACCACGAACGAAGCGGATGTTTCATCTCAAAAGATTACGGAAGATGCAGCCGCATTTATTCGTTCTATAGCGGCACAGCGTGGCAGGAACGTGGAATGGGCGAATAATGCTGTAAAGCAAAGTGTTTCCCTGCATGAAACAGAAGCTCTTGAAAAAAAGGTTATAGATCTTATTGCTCCTAATACGCAAGCCCTGCTTGAACAGATTGATGGGAGAGTAGTGGAATTGCAAAATGGAAAAAAAGTTACGCTCAAAACAAAAGGAGTGTTAACTGAAAATGTAAAGATGAACTGGCGCGATCGCATTCTTGCCACAATTGCCAATCCAAATTTAGCATATATTTTGTTCTTAGCAGGTTTAGTGGGGCTCTATTTTGAGTTTTCTAATCCGGGAGCAGTGTTGCCCGGTGTGGTTGGTGCAATTTCTTTAATTTTGGCTTTTTATTCATTTAATACATTGTCGGTTAATTATGCCGGAGTGCTTTTGATCTTGCTTGCTGCCGTTTTATTTGTGATGGAAATGATGGCTTCAACTCATGGAATACTGGCGCTTGGTGGAATAATTTCTATGTTTCTTGGCTCTTTAATGCTCTTTGATGCGCCAGATCCAGCGATGCGTCTTTCTCTTACAATAGTGGTGCCATCCATTCTTGCGGTTGGTGGATTCTTCCTTCTGGCTAGCTGGCTATCAATCAAAGCAATGTTCCGCAAACCTGTTGTTGGAGCAAACAGTCTTATTGGACAAATTGGCGATGCGCGTTCCGATATCAACGAACAGGCAGGTATTGTATTCCTGGCTGGAACGCACTGGAATGCCATATCATCTACACCAAACGCAAAAGGTAGTTTAGTGCGTGTGGTGGAAGTTCAAGGAATGAAACTGGTTGTGGAACCATTAAACAAACAATAATAAATAGAAAGGAGTAGTAGGTATGTCACCTTTTTTTGTATTTCTGGTGATTGTTCTTGTTATATTAGCTAACAGCATCAAGGTGTTGCGTGAATATGAACGTGGTGTGATCTTTAGGCTAGGCAGATTCGTTGGTGTGCGTGGACCTGGTCTAATAATCCTTATCCCGATATTTGAAAAGATGGTGCGTGTTTCGTTGCGCACTATAGCACTGGATGTGCCGCCGCAGGAAGTGGTTACGAAAGATAACGTTTCTGTTAAAGTTAATGCGGTGCTTTATTTTCAGGTGTTTGATCCGGGCAAGGCAATTATAGCTGTTGAAGATTATCTTTATGCAACTTCGCAGATGGGGCAGACAACTCTACGCTCCATCCTCGGCGAGCACGAGCTTGATGACCTGCTCTCTAATCGTGAACGAATCAATCAGATGCTTCAAAAAACCATAGATGAGAGAACAGACCCATGGGGAGTTAAGGTAACCGCAGTAGAAGTAAAGGATGTTGATCTCCCTGAAGGTATGAAGCGCGCACTTGCTAAACAAGCTGAAGCCGAGAGAGAAAGAAGGGCAAAAATTATTCACGCCGATGGCGAATTTCAGGCATCAGCAAAGTTGAAAGAAGCTGCTAACATAATGGCATCTCAACCGGTAACTATCCAGTTAAGATATCTACAAACCTTAACGGAAATAGCAACAGAAAAAAATTCAACCATCGTCTTCCCTGTGCCTGTTGAGATATTGAAACTCTTTCTTGAAAAAGGCAAAGGCGAAACATCCACCTGATTGAATCAAAACAAACTTCTTTTTTCGGAGCATAGATGGCAGATTTGCCTATAAAGTTGGAGCGTCCTTTAATTGTACTTGATATAGAATCAACAGGTGATAATCCACATATTGATAGGATTATTGATCTGGCGATGATCAAAATTTTTCCAGATGGCAGTAAGGAAGTGTTTTCCTTTCGCTTCAATCCCTGCTATCCGATATCAGAAGAAGCAAAATCCATTCATCATATAGCAGAAGAGGATATCAAAAATGCGCCCACCTTTTCTGAAAAAGCAAAGGAGATATTTGAAATAATCAAAGATTGCGACTTCGCAGGATTTAATGCAATAAGGTTTGATGTGCCAATGCTCATAGAAGAACTTGGGAGAGCTGGTATAAAACTTGATGAGAGCTCATTTAAAATTTTGGATGCACAAAGAATCTTTCATAAAAAAGAGCCTCGCAATTTATCTGCCGCATTGCAATTTTATTGTGGGGTTTCTCACGAATCAGCTCATGGCGCCATGGCAGATGCTCAAGCCACTTTGCAAGTTTTAAAAGCTCAGTTCGAAAGATATCCTGAACTACCACGTACACTTGATGACCTAAATAATTTTTGTAGCATCAAAAGAAAAGCTAGCTGGGCAGATAAGACAGGAAAGTTAAAATGGGAAAATGGCGAGCTTGTTATAAATTTTGGTAAAGAGCATTATGGTAAAAAACTTAAAGATCTTGTTAAAAGCAAATCATCTCTATTAAAATGGATATTAAAAAGCGATTTCCCAAATGATACAAAAGAGATCGTAGCCAATGCTATCCTTGGCAAGTACCCACAGCCTCCAAATGCCACAGAGTCGGAATAGCAGCGGCACTTCTTACTTTGCCATCTGCCTGCTATTTAGTAGCTTTGCAAAAGATATTCAAGCTTACCTCGAAAGATATGTAAACTTTCTCCTTTTGTAGATATGCTTGCGCTGGCTTATTTCTGAAAGAAACGGCAACACTTCACTACAGAGTTCTTCAATAGAATTTAAGGTAAGGCTTAAATTACTGACATTGCTAATCCAAAGATTCTTTTTAATCTCTGTGAACTCCCATGTCCTCTGTGCTAAAAAACATAAGGCAAATTATCTAAAAATCCTTTTGAAATAAATGTAGCATAAATGTAGAAAATGTAGCAAAACGTGGCAGAAATGTGGCAAAACGTGGCAGAAATGTGGCAGAAACGTGGCAGAAATGTGGCAGAAACGTAGCATAAATGTGGCAGGTGGATTTTTTTATAATTTTTCAAGTTGCTTAT
>CAZBHO010000014.1:14335-27712 GCA_964491945.1 uncultured Verrucomicrobiota bacterium
AAAGCTCCACCAGACTTGTGGAGGCTACCTGTTCAAAGCCATGCCCTAGCAACTAAGGCTTTATCCTGCTGACTTTTTTATCGTTGTTTCAGGACACCCAGAGCTTTGCTAGGGCTTCGGCTTCGTCGGGGTCTCCGACTTTTCTTCATAATGCCCTCTCCTTATTTTTATGTTTTTTTGTCTGCAAAATTACTGATGCATTTTAGGAGTTTGGCTATTTAGCCATCATTTCCATTGATGCCGAATCACCTTCCAGCCATGCCAATATAGTTATATCTTTGCCAGCCAAAGATACCACGCAAGCTATTGAGCGAGTGATGTCACCAACTTTGCCAGTCACGTGAATATAGAATCTGCCTGCTGCAGAAAAGGTTATGTATTCAGCCATATCCTGCGTTATGCCGGGCACACGCGATGAAAGATCTGCAAAATCCTTATAAGGCTGGTCATCTGATGTGCCCGGAATCATATCTGGACCTATTCTACCTGCAAGAATAGTTAATGCCAGCTCTTCATCTATTCCAAGGAAAGCCATTAGAGTATCTGGATCAACTGCGTTAATGTTTATTTTGCGTTCATCAGCAAAAGCCGTCAGATATTTTGAAACGGCTTCATAAACAGTTTGTGTGGTCTGTGGGATAAAATCTGAAAAACCTTTCACTAGCAACAATTCATCAACTGTATCGAAAGGAGCATTTTTTGATTGATATGGTGGATCTAGTGTTTCGTAATAATCAGATTCAGCACCGTTCAAATGTGAAAGCTCATCCTGATCAACCCAATCTAACACACAGTCCACAAGAGCATCACGCATATCAAAAGGGATGCCAGCCTGTTCAAGAAGTGGATCCCAGAGAGCTCTTGTTAAAGGCTCATTTTTTAGGTCTATAATACTATTTAAATTTATCTTTGCGTTTTCTGGCCTTATGGAAATTATAGCTGTGCCTTCTCCAATCTGCTCTTCAAAATCTGCGCCACCGCCTTGTGCAAGCGAAATAGTTGCAAGCCTTCTTGCTTGATCACTTCCCATATTGGCATATCCTGATAATTCAGGATTTTTTACGTCTGGATTTGCCGTTTCAAGCAGAGCCATCTTTGCCATCTCCATCCCACCACGCGCTATATATTCTGCCTTAAGCTTTTTGCGCCATGTTGATGTTATCCTTGCCTGAATGTGCATATCAAAAGCGAAGGTAAGCACAAAAATAGAAAGCAATGTTATTACCCAAAGAACCACAATCAGCGCCGCACCAGCACAATTTTGCTCTCTTTTATCTTTCAAATGCCTGATAAGTTGCTTTTTCATCTGTGATCGGGCCTGCTTTCTTTATCTTTCCATGACCATGGCGCAACAGGCAACTCCACTGTTCTTGTTACTGATATGGCTTCTTCGCCTTCAGATAATGGCTCCATAAAAATAGTAATTTCTACTGCCAATGGCAGATGGTTGGTATTATCATCTGACCATTCATCCAGCCAATCCCAGCCACCGCTAACTTTTAGCTCTTTTGCCACTCTGACATTCATCCCCGTTACTTTTGCAGAGATGAAGCGTGGCTTAATTTCATAAGGATCAAAAGAAGAGGAAATGCCATAAGGGCGCCAGGCTCTTGAAGCCACACAAAGTCTGTGATCTTTATCTTCTTCCAGTGTAAGAAACACTCTGTGCAATCCTTGCGCAAGCTGGCTGCCTTCTGGTAATAACGAGATGCCAGTCTTAACCCAGCTTATTGAATCGCGAGCATTTTCGCCAGAGCCATTATCTTCCAGAATGAATCCAAAAAAAGTTGTTGTTGGCGTAACAACTTCTTCTTGAACGTTCGTCTCTCCTGGCGCATTTGTGGAAGCAGCTCGATTTGCTTGCTGCTGCGACCTTACAGGATAAAAGGCAGAACGTAGTGCACAAACTATCTCCTCCATAACAAATTCAGCATGGTTCATATTGTCCGTCATAATAAGTCCACGCTGCCATGCTTTTACCAGCGCATAAAAAGAACTAAAAGCCACAGCAAGAGCCGATGCTGTTATAGCAAGTGCCACCAGTAATTCCACTAAAGTGAATGCTTGCTTTCTTTTCTTGTAATGAATTTTTATCATGTTCTTTATTCAGCGTTTGGAGAGTAAAGCAAACTGACCACTTCTTCAAAAGCATCCCTGCCATATTCAGACCAGCTTACTCTTGTTTTAACTATAAAAACCTTTTCTTCTTCAGATAGTTTTTCAAGTTTGCGTGAGAATTTAAAGCCATTTTCATAAAGGTATCCATCCACTTCATTATCGTTAATAGAATTCGTGCCTCTTAATGGAAAATCAGCTTCTCCTCTATCCAGCACTGCCCTGGCTATTTCATAATTTCTAGAAACACGCACAATCTTAAAACAACGTGCTGTCGTTTCAGCAAAGACGATTACGCTTATTGCTAGTATCGCTAAAGCCAACACAGCCTCTATAAGCGTTAACCCATTTTTACTGACTTGAAGTTTATATTGTAAAGTCATAGCAAAATCGTAAGACCTATTATCAGATTTTGCAATAATAAATTATAGAGCTGATAAAACAGCTTGCATTATTAATCATCTTGAGTATTGAGCTTAATTTGAATATGGATTTTTTGATTTAAAAAGTTTTGACTTTATCTTTCTAAACGTTTATCTAGTCTAGAGAAAACAATTTGTTCCTTCCGTAAATGGGGCGGTAGCTCAGTTGGCAGAGCATCACGTTCGCAACGTGGGGGTCGGGAGTTCAAATCTCCTCCGCTCCACCAGATTAAATGAATCACATTACTGGCTGCTCAATCTTTCACCTTGACTGGCAGATTTGCGAAAAAGAATGAAAGAGGTTTTGCAAACAAAAATATGCTTTTCAATACAGCAATAATGGAGTTCATAGAGAAACAACACAGAGGGGTGTTTAGGTTAAGGGACCAATCAATAAAGTATTATAACAAAAAAATAGCATTTCACTCTCTTTTTCTTTTCTTTGTGGTCTCTGTGGTTAAAAAAAATTGTACTCAAATTAAATTTTGGAAAGGCTTAAAGAAATCATAAGCTCTGCTTAACAAAATCCATTTTTGATTGAGTTTATCTTTTTAAAAGATTACTATCGCTGATTTTTCAGAGAACTTCCTATGGGAAAAGATGAGTTAACAAAGCTAATAGAACATGCCTTGCGAGATGACGATAACGCATGGCGTAGGCTGGTTTCTGATTATACTCCATTTATTTTTGCGACGGCGAGAAAAGTTTTTAGAAGATATTCTTTTGATGCATCTCAAGAAGATCTTGCGGATATAGCATCTGATGTCTGGTTTAATCTTGTGGATAAAAACCGCTTCCTTATGGAGAAATGCAAGCAGAAAGACAATTTTCTACAAACTCTCTATGTGCTTACTAGGAATAGAGTAGTGGATATGCTGCGAAAGAATAGCAAGGAGGTGGCTTTTGATGAAAAAATATCCTGTGATGAAGCAGTTGGTTTTTCTGATCCACTGAATATGATTTATAATGAAATTCGTTTAATGGATTTTCAAGAGCCAATTTATTCTGCAATACAACAATTGAGTGAGAGGGAGCGCACTTTAATTATCCTTTTCTATTTGCAGGGGAAAAAGTACAAAGAGATTGCCAGACTCACTGGCATTCCACAAAACAGTATAGGACCTACCTTACAACGTGCAGTTCAGAAGCTTCAAAGTCTTATACAAGCCAACAATGAATAACTTAATATGGTGATGTAAAAATTCTTTTTTTCTACTATTTTTAGCGTTCCACGTTTGCCGTAATCATTAGAGGTTTAATATGTATATCAAGACTTCATTTTTCATGATTATAGTGTGAGAATAGGATTTTAGTAAGACATTATGTGGTGCTGAGTTAAATTTTTTTATCTTTTTTTGATGCTTGCTTTTTTGTGTTTTTAGGGTAGGCTTATCTATGAGTAATCACAAATAGAGCGCAAATAGTGAAACAATGGAGCAGAAGATGAAAATTTATCTTAATGGAAAGCTTGTTCCTCAGGAGAAAGCGGTTGTATCTGTCTTTGATCATGGTCTACTGTATGGGGATGGGGTGTTTGAAGGTATCCGTACCTATAATGGGAGAGTTTTTAAATTGGAAGAACATATAGATAGGTTATATCGTTCAGCGCAAGCCATAGCGTTAACAATTCCGATAAAAAAGCAGGAGATGATGGATGCTGTTGTTAAGACCTGCAAGGTCAATAAATGTTATAATGGCTATGTTAGGTTGGTTGTCACACGTGGAGTTGGAACGCTTGGACTTAATCCTTATTCTTGCGATAAGCCACAGATAATTATAATAGCGGCAAAAATACAACTTTATCCTGAAGAGTTTTATAGAAACGGGCTAAAGGTTATTACGGCAGGCACCATAAGAAATCACACAGAATCACTTAATCCTGCGATTAAGAGCCTCAACTATCTCAACAATATAATGGCAAAAATAGAGGCAATCAATTCTGGGGTGGAAGAGGTTATAATGCTTAATCCTCATGGTTATGTGGCTGAAGCAAGTGGTGATAACATATTTATTTTTAAGGGCAATAAACTTATTACTCCACCAGCAAGCGCATGTGCTCTTGAAGGGATAACACGGAATTGCGTTATGGAGCTGGCAAGAGAAGCTGGCTATGATGTGCGGGAAGATGTTTTAACGCGATATGATCTTTACAATGCAGATGAGATGTTTCTTACGGGCACTGCTGCAGAAATCATAAGCGTGGTTGAAATGGATAGAAGGATAATTGGCAGTGGAGTGCCCGGCAAGAAAACACTGGAATTGACAGAGAAATTCAGGAAATATGCTGCAAGCAACGGCGTTCCTATAGAGAGGTAAAAAAAATGAAATGTGATATTTGCAACGAAAGAGAAGCCACAGTTTTTTTAACGCAGATGTTTAATAACGAGATTAGGAAATTGCATCTTTGCGAGAAATGCGCCATGGCAAGTGGGCTAGATCTTGGCAATGCTATGTCTGTGACGGATGCGTTATTAGGAGGGGATGTTAAGAAAAAATCCAAGCAGCAATCTGTCAGTAAAGCTGCAAGCAAGAGATGTCCTGTCTGTAAAATGTCTTATGAGGATTTCAAGAAGATTTCGCGTTTTGGTTGTGCGATGTGCTACGAAACATTTTCGGATGAGATAGAAAATATGCTTGAGAGTATGCATAGAGGCGTGCGTCATATAGGCAAAAAGCCATCATCGCAGCATCATGCAAAGATACGTGTGGGGCAAAAGGATAGTCTTGAAGAACTCAAATTTAGGTTGCAGAAGGCTATTGACGTTGAAGATTATGAAAAGGCGGCTAGCTTGCGCGATTTGATACGTGAATTAAGCAAGACTAAAGAGGCAAACGATATTCAGCTCAACGGAGAAAAGGATGTTCAATGAAGGGTGTTGATTTCTTTTTGAATCAGCCTACTGCATGGCTTAATACAAAAGAGAGTGGAGATAGCATTATTGTTAGTAGCCGGATTCGTCTTGCGCGCAATCTGGCTTCCGAACCTTTTCCTTCAATAATGCAGGAAGATAAAGCATTGATTTTATGGGAACAGATTGTTCCTGTCCTTGCAAAGATGCCGATTTATGGTGAACCTATAATTTTTGAGATGGAAGATTTAACAAGAGTGGATAAAGACTTCTTGCTGGAAAGGCATCTAATAAGCCGTGATCTTATGAAGAAAGAGCGAGGCAGCGGACTGGTTCTTAAAAGAGACGAAACCTTTTCTGTAATGGTTAACGAAGAGGATCATTTTAGGATGCAGATTATGCGATACGGCGAGTGCCTGGAAGAGTTATGGAAAGTTATGGATGCTTTTGATAGTGAATTAGAGCAAAGCGTGCAATATGCTTTTTCAGAAAAGTATGGCTATCTTACGAGTTGTCCAACAAATCTTGGAACTGCTATAAGGGCAAGCGTGATGATGCATTTACCGGGGCTGGTGCTTATGAACGAGATAAATCCGATTATGAAGGCTGTGCATAAAATTGGATTAACTGTGCGTGGTTTATGGGGTGAAGGCACAGAAGCGTCAGGGAATATGTTGCAGATATCAAATCAAAGCTCGCTTGGAGAGACAGAGGCAGGGATAATTAGCAGATTGAAAGAGATAGTTGCGGAAATTGCCATGCACGAGAAGAATGCTCGTATGAGGCTGCTGGAAGAAAAAAATAACTCTTTGCGCGATCATATATACAGAGCTTATGGCATTTTATCTAATGCCCATATGCTTTCTTCAAAAGAGACGCTTGATATGCTTTCAGCCTTGTGGCTTGGCCTGGATTTGAATATCATTAAGGGCATAACAGATGTGACTATTAAGGAGCTATTTTTACTTGTGCAGCCGGGGCACTTACAGAAAATGGCAGGTAAAAACATTGGCGTTGAAAAGCGTGATATTATACGCGCAAGGATGGTCAGGCAAAAACTTGGTAATAAAACAACATTTTGCCTTGATGAAGAGTAAATTTCTTTATATTAAGAAGGCATAAGTATTTTTTTTGAACATTATTTTTGTAGAGAGATAGAAAATATGAGCGATTTTACTCCTAGAGCACAACAAGTGCTGCAACTTGCAAGGAAAGAAGCGGAACGCTTCAATCATCCGTACATAGGCACAGAACATATATTGCTTGGGCTTATAGCGCTTGGAGAAGGTGTTGCCGTAAACGTTTTGGAACGAATGGGAATAGACCTTGAGACATTGCGGATTGAGGTTGAAAAAGCTGTGGGGCACGGACCTGAGACGCAGACCATAGGGCAACTGCCTATGACGCCACGTGCAAAGAAAGTGCTCGCTCTTGCAACAAGCGAGGCAAAGGCTTTAAACCATAGCTATGTTGGTACGGAACATATTCTGCTTGGGCTGTTGCGAGAGGATGAAGGTGTTGCCGCGAGGGTTCTTAAAAACCTGAATATTGATATTGAACGCGTTCGCCTTGAAGTGATGAAAGAACTTGATCCCAATTTCGAAGCACAGGCGCAATCGGATGAAAGTTTTGATCAATCAGCCAATCCAGCATTTCCTGACTTTTCTTCAAGTGGCTCAGCGCCATCTTCACAGTCTTCAGGACTTTTTGTTAAAACGAGCTCGCAGTCGGTTAAAACACCTGCTCTTAATGCCTTTGGTAGAAATCTTACGGAGCTTGCTCGCAAAAATGCGCTTGACCCTGTCATAGGAAGAGCCAAAGAAATAAGGCGGGTAGTGCAAATCTTGTGCAGAAGAACGAAGAATAATCCTGTCTTAATTGGTGAAGCGGGGGTTGGCAAAACTGCAATAGTAGAAGGGCTTGCGCAGCTTATAGCATCAGGTGAAGTGCCAGACTTGCTTATTGGCAAGGAGATTATCTCTCTTGATATGGCACTAATGGTGGCTGGCACTAAATATAGAGGACAATTTGAAGAGCGGCTGAAAGCTGTAATGGATGAGATACGCAGAGTGAAGAATGTAATACTTTTTATGGATGAGCTTCACACCATTGTTGGAGCTGGCTCTGCAGAAGGCGCTATGGATGCCTCAAACATAATTAAACCAGCACTCTCAAGAGGTGAGCTACAATGTGTTGGCGCAACTACGATGACGGAATATCGTAAATATATAGAAAAAGATGCCGCACTGGAAAGAAGATTTCAGACTGTACTGGTTGATGAGCCAACTGCGGATGAAGCCATAGAAATTTTGAAAGGATTGCGTCCAAAATATGAAGCACATCACAACGTTTCGTTTACAGATGAAGCCATTGAAGCAGCTGTGAGATTTTCTTCAAGATATATTATGGGCAGATTCTTGCCAGATAAAGCCATAGATGTGATTGATGAAACTGGCGCAAATGCAAGAATAGAAGTGATGACGCGTCCAGAGTCGTTAAAGAAGCTTGAGCGAAAGGTTAACGAGTTTAAGCTAAAAAAAGAAGAAGCCATAAGAGCTCAACAATTTGAAGAAGCCGCCAAATGGCGTGATCAGGAAAGAGCAGCTAGAGAAAAATTGGAACGTGATGCTGCTAAATGGCGTAAACGTCAGCAAAAGAAACCTGCCATCATAACGCCAAAAGAAATTGCAGTTACTGTTTCAAAATGGACAGGCGTGCCGATGACGGCTCTTGATCAAAACGAGGCTGAACGATTGCTGAATATGGAGCAAGAACTGGAAAAAACAGTTATTGGTCAGACGGAAGCCGTTAAAGCACTTGCAAAAGCCCTGCGCCGTTCACGTGCGGATTTAAAAGATCCGCGCCGCCCAATAGGTTCATTCATTTTCCTCGGTCCAACCGGCGTAGGCAAAACACTCCTTGCCAAAGCTTTAGCAGAGTATATGTTCAACGATAGAGATGCTCTCATACAACTTGATATGTCAGAATATATGGATAAGTTTATGGTATCAAGAATGGTTGGCTCACCTCCCGGCTATGTTGGGCACGAGGAAGGCGGGCAACTTACCGAAAAAGTGCGGCGCAAACCATATTCTTTGGTGCTATTTGACGAGATAGAAAAGGCGCATCCAGAGGTAATGAACATTCTGTTGCAGATACTTGAGGAAGGAATGCTCACTGATAGCCTTGGCAGAAGAGTGAATTTCAGAAACACAATCGTTATTATGACGAGCAATCTTGGCAGAAACTTTGTTAAGAGTTCTGTTGGGCTTGGCTTTGCAAATGCAGACGTGCAGGTTGATTTCGAAAAGATGAAAGAGCAAATGATGGATGAAGCCAAAAAGATATTTAAGCCAGAGCTCTTTAATAGAGTAGATGATATAATTGTGTTTAGACAGCTTGTGAAAGATGATGTAAGACTCATACTTGATCTGGAGATAAACAAGGTCAGAGCAAGGCTGGCTGCCCAAAAAATATCTTTTGAGCTTTCTGATGAAACACGTGATTTTCTGCTTGAAAAAGGATTTGATAAAGAATATGGCGCAAGACCTATGCGCAGAGCTGTTGAAAAATATCTGCAAGATCCATTAGCTGAAGCAATACTTGCTGGCAAAATTAAGCCAGAATTGCCAATTCATATCAAAGTTGAAAAAGATAGTCTTGCCTTCTCTCAAGAAGAAAAGAAGCGTGAATAATCAAAATGGTTTATTCCTGCAAGACTCTTCTCTATGCTGATATTTGTTCTTCCGCCCTATTATAGAAAAAATTCACTGCCATCCCACAGCGCGATAAAAAAGTAGTCCAAGTTGATTTTTCATCCTTAACATAACATAAAAACTACTTCTCCAGAATGCGGTTAAGCTGGTGAGTTTCTGGAATAACAAACAACTTCACCACAAAGGGCTTAAGAGCTTCACAGAGAAAACATAGAGGGATTTTTTTAAATAGGTATTTTGGCAAAAATTAGTATTCCAATCCTTCCTCTTTTCTGTGGTCTCTGTGAACTCTTTGGTCAAAAATCGTAAACCAAAATAAATCGGTAAAAAACTTAAAAAGTAAGCAGAATAAGGAATTCTCCACAGAGGATGCAATGTCTCCTAAAATACCTACAATTTTTTTGCAAAAATTGCCACAGTCTTTTCTATCCACACACACGCTCAGGCCGTTATTATAACCTTTTCTAACCACTCATATAAGTTCTCTTTACAATTGTGGAAAAATTGATATATTGAAATTACAAACTTGTTAGTAAATAGGAGAGTGTCTTGTGAATAATGATATTAGCCTTTATGGCATATTAAAATGTGATGAGAAGCTTGCAAAAAAAATTGTTGAAATGCGCAGGCTATTTCATCAGTATCCTGAACTTTCAAACAATGAACATGAAACCTGTAAAAGGATAACGAAGTTTTTAGAGGAAATTGGGGTTGATAAGATTAAGTCTCCATATTGCGGGACAGGAGTTCTTGCTTATATAAGAGGAAAACGGCAATCAAAGCGAGTGATTGCCTTGCGAGCAGATATTGATGCTTTGCCCATTCTTGAGCAGAATGAAGTGTCATATCGTTCAAAAAACGCTGGTGTAATGCATGCTTGTGGACACGATACGCATATTGCTATGCTGCTTGGTGCCGCTGAGTTATTAGTAAAGACGAAGGATAAGTGGGGCGGACTTGTTAAGCTTATATTTCAACCTGCTGAGGAGCGGGTTAATGGTGCAGAAAGTGTTATTAAAGCTGGTGCATTGAAGAATCCGAAGGTAGATTTTATTTTTGCCTTGCACGTTTATCCTGAAATTCCTTCGGGTGTTTTAGGGATCGTTGTTGGGGCTATTTATGCTTCATGTGATAATTTTTATATTACTGTTAGGGGCAAAGGTGGGCATGGAGCACATCCTGAATTATGTGTTGATCCTATATTAGCGGCTAATCATTTATGCGAGGCTATCAGAGGGATAAGCCGCAATCTATCTGGACTTGAGAATCACATAATTTCAATATGTTCAATTCACGGTGGGACTGCAACGAATATTATTCCTGATGAGGTTGAAATAAAAGGCACTATTCGAACGTTTTCTGATTCTGCTCGTCAGCTTATTGGTAAGAGGTTAAAGGATGTGGTTGCTGGAATAGAGCGGACATTTGGAGTTAAATGTCTGTTAAAATATGAGCATATGGTGCCTCAGACGTATAATCATCCTGAAGCTTGTGAGTATGCCTCAAAAGTGGCTGACAAGTTGGGCATAAAGGTGGTCAAACACATTCCTAGTATGGGGTCAGAAGATTTCTCGCTTTATGTAAGGAAGGTTAAAGGCGCTATTTTTGCGCTTGGTGTTAGATCAAAAGAGCGTGGTAATAAACCTTTGCACAACAGCCAATTTGATGTTGATGAAAGTGCGTTGCCTATTGGAGCAAGTTTTCTTGCTGGTTGTGCGGTTGAAGCATTAAGCGATTAAAAACGCATAATTTTTTATTGTAATTTAACATTTTTCTATGTATTATTTTTAGCGGTGTGTGGCATAGAACTTGTTTACAATAGGGGTTTGTAGGTTTATGAAGCAATCCTGTTCAGTATTGCTAGTGGAAGATGAGCTGCTTTTGGCTCGTTCTATGGAGTCTTTTTTAAGGATGAATGGTGTTTCTGTTAAATTATATCGAGATGGAAGAAAAGCGAAGGAAGCGTTATTGAAGGGAGGTTTTGATTTGCTTATTACTGATTTGGGGTTGCCATCTACTGATGGCTTTGAGCTAATAAAGGAAGCAGAGCGTTTGGCTATGCTTGATAGAGTTATAGTGATCTCTGGCGATCACACTCAGGAAAAATTGCCTGATAGCATAAGTTATATTAAAAAACCATTTGACTTGTCTAATTTATTGAAATGTGTTAGTAAATGCCTTAAACGTATTAAAGGTGCTGAATCAATAATTATTGAATGATGAGAGGAGTTATATGACAGATCCAGCTCAAGTTGCCATTTTGATTGTTGATGATTCATCTACTATGCGACGTATTCTTAAGCTTACGCTTGGTAGGTGTGGCTATACAAATGTTGATGAGGCTGATAATGGGCTTAATGCTCTTAAAAAAGTGGCTGATAAGCAATATAATTGTGTGATAACAGATTGGAATATGCCAGAAATGGATGGTCTAGCTCTAGTCCAGAACCTGCGGAAACTTCCAAATTATCAAAAAGTCCCTATTATGATGGTGACAACTGAAGGTGGCAAACAAGAGGTGATGGAGGCTCTTGCTAATGGTGTTAATTCATACATTGTGAAGCCTTTTACAGAAGATACTTTGAAAGGTAAAATGGCAGCATTGCTGTCAGGAGGTTAATTATGGTTATTCAAACTAATGAACTCTATAGAAGAAAGTATTTTATCAATACAGAAAAGGTACTTTTTTCAAAGGCACAAGATGTTTTGCCAAAATATCCAATGCAGCTCTCACCTGTGATTAGTGCCGAAAGAGTAAAAGTTGGAAATCATCCTGTCCCCCTTCGTTATGGTAATGAGGCAAACACTAATGAAATTAAAGTTACACCTGTAAAAGATAATCAGAGAGTTAAAGAATTACATATTGCCTGTGCCTGTGGCAGACACACTGAATTAAATGTTGAGTATGAACCATAAAACATGGAGATAAAATGACAACCAAACAAGAACAGCTTGAGATGCTTTTACCTTATTTTGTTGAAAGTATTAAAAATGTTTTTGAAACTATGGTGTTTATGCCTGTTGAAGTTGGCGAGCGAGTTCCAAAAAGTCAGGGCTTACCTAAAGGCTATGTTTCAGGCACAATAAGCCTTACGGGGGAGGATATTAGCGGCAATCTATCTATTATTTTTACCTCAGCTACTGCCACGGCAGTTTTCCGTGCGATGATGGGTATGAGTGATGATACAGCTGTTAATCAAAACGAAGTAAATGATGTGGTAGGAGAAATTGCAAATATGGTTGCAGGCAGCGCAAAGTCTAAGTTGCAAGAAAAAAATGTCCATTTCAAAATAGGGCTTCCAACAGTTGTTGTTGGTGAAGGTCATTACATTGAGCCGCCGCGCAATGTGGAAACGGTTGTGGTGCCTGTTAAAGGTACTGCTGGAGAATTTTTTATGGAGATATCGTGCTAATTGCATAACTTTTTAAAGATGAACTTTAGTTTCCATAAGAACACATTTTTGCAAGAGAGATACAGAGCTATTGGAAAATGGCTTGGAATTTTGTTTGGCTTGCTGCTCCTTTCTGCCTGTGTTGCGCAGCGTGGCATAGATTTTGGGCACTGGGCTGGTTCTGCCGAAAATGTGCCATTGATGCATGTTTATAATTTAATGCGGAATCCACCGCTTGTTTCATCCAACATCATTGGGGTTTTACCTCCATTGGGAGTTTTGCCTGAAAGTGAACGCAACGATTTTCATCAGGCTCTATTGCGTGAAGCTCAACATTATTTTCGCGCTCAAGTAATTGCGGTTCAGAAGGAAGGGTCGTTTGCCGAATATCTGGAAGAAAAGAATTTAGCACCTCATCCAGCCATACTAGATTTTTCTGAAATAGCCAGATTAGGAAAGTTGCTCGGTGCTAGATATATGTTGTGCGCCTATGTAAGAGAATTTAGACAATATCCACCACAAAATTATGCAATCTATTACGCAATGGTTTCAACTGAAACAGGAAACAGCGTTTGCGAGATGGAAGCCCATTTCAATGCTATGGAGCAGAGAGTTGAAGTGGCTATGGGCGAGTATTTGCAAGCCAGAAGAGCGCGTCCTTATGATAGAACGAATCTTGAAATAATGCTACGCTCTCCTATGGAGTATAGGGCTTTTGTTCTTGCTATGTCTTGTAGGGCTATGGCAGAGGCCTTATGGCCAGATAAAAAGTTATGAACTAATTTAAGTAATGATAAAAAATGCCGAATAAATGAAAAGGAGCTAAAAACAATGAACCTTGATAATATATCTGAAAATCATATAGCTGAAGGGCTTGGTTCGG
>CAZBHO010000014.1:27738-30734 GCA_964491945.1 uncultured Verrucomicrobiota bacterium
GCATAAAATAAATAAAAAGCCAGACGATTTTGCCCATCAAAAACAAACATCATCTGGTAATAGCCAGAAAATTGATCAAGCGGATATGTCTACATTGAGCCGTATTATGGCAAAAGGGGCGGATGCTCTTGATGAAAGTTTATCTTCTCGTGCTGAAGTTATTGAGCGGTTTAAGAATTTTCCAAAAAGCTCTGTTGCTTTTTCCAACTCTGTAATTGATCAGATTTTCAAAAAGATAGTTGATTAAGAGGCAATTTTTTCCCTCCAACATATGTGGCTACCAGGTTGCTTATTTAGAAAAGCATAAATAATTAATTGCTTTTGTTTGTAACAAACTTCTGCCAGTTTTTCCACTCTCTTGATCTTGCATAAAACGTTTCTGCTGGCATTCAGGTTGCTTGTAATAAGGCAACGTTATGAATCCAGGTTATTACAGTCCAATATTCCGAATGGCAGCCAGTCAAGTGACTCAGATGGAAGCTGTTACTGAAAATCTGGCTAATGCCACGATGCCGGGCTACAAACGTTTAAATATCAATCATAGGGTCTTTGAAACTTTGCTCAATGAGATGCGAGCGCATATGCCTCGCTGGGAAAGTGCATCAAATTACGATCCTATAAATATAGATTTCACACCCGGCGCCATAAAGCCAACAGATAGACCGCTAGATTTTGCTATTTGTGGGGAGGGCTTTTTTGTCGTAACCAACAAAGATACAAGAGAGTTTTATACACGCAACGGACATTTTATGGTTGACAAGCAGGGCAACCTCATAAATGCCGATGGATTCCGTGTTGAAGGGGAGAATGGTCCGATAGCTATTCCGCAAGATGTGTCTTTAAGGAATCTTACTGTGGATGCGAAGGGTCAAATTCGTGATGGGACAAGAGTTATTGGAACATTAAAAATAGTTACATTTAACGATCTTACAAAGCTTGTGCGTGCCGGAACAACTTTATTTCAGGCACCTGCTGGTTTGAAACAAATGCCACCGCCGAAAGAAACACAGATTACAAACAACGCATTAGAAGGCAGCAATACATCCATTTTTTCTGAGCTTACCGAAACAATTTCATGTTTACGCACATACGAAGCCTGTCAAAGGATGCTTCGTAATGAAGATGATCTAACTGGTAAAATGATAACGCAATTGAGTTAAAAAAGGAGCATTGCTATGGAAAGAGCGCTATGGTCTGCTGTAACAGGTATGAGGGCACAAGAGCTTTCTCTTGACACGATAGCTAACAATTTGGCTAACGTGAATACGGTTGGTTTTAAGCCCAGTAAAGTCAATTTTCAAGATATGCTTTATTCTTCCTTAAAGACGCCGGGCGCTTCCACTGGCGATACTAACGTGCCAAATGGCATTCAGATTGGGCATGGCACAAGAGTAGCGGAAATATCCCGCTCTTTTAAGCAAGGATCGCTAAAGGAAACAGGCAGAGATCTTGATCTTGGCATAGAAGGAGATGGCTTCTTTGAGGTAACTTTGCCAGATGGCACTCTTGCTTATACGAGGGATGGCTCTTTCAGGCGTACTGCTGATGGCACAGTTGTTACCGTTGATGGTTATAGAGTGAATGGATTTGATACCATAGATGATGGCACAACAGAGATCACCATAGCACCTGATGGTTCTTTTACAGCAGTTGTTAATGGCGCGCTCGTAACCAAAACACGTATAACGCTTACACGTTTCCCAAATCCTGAAGGTTTACGCAGTATAGGAAGGAATCTTTATGTTCCAACCGATGCCAGCGGTGATGCGCAAACTGGTTTGACTCCGGGTGAGAACGGGATGGGCGTTATAGCGCATCGTTTTGTGGAGACATCCAGCGTGAATGCTGCCGAGGAGCTGGTCAATATGATTCTTACGCAACGCGCTTATGAAGCCAATTCCAAGGCAATTAAAGCCAGCGATGATATGACAGAGATTGCGAACAGCTTGCGTAGATAATAATTAAAAGGGCAAAATATGAACGGTTATCTTAAAAGTAAGATGCAAAAGGCAAAACAAACATTGCTTTTATCATCTTTTTTCTTTTCGCTGATCCTTCCTCTTTCAGCAGGAGAATATACGGTTAATGTTAAACCCGTTATAAATATTAGTGCGTCAAAAATTCTGTTTAGTGATCTTGTTTTTGATGCATCTCAATTTCCAAAAGATTGGGCAAAAAGAGAAGTATTAAAATCGCCGGCAACGGTTGAGAGTGTGAGTATTCCCTTAATCACAATTGCTTATGCTCTCCAGCAATATCCAGATATGAAAAATATCGTTTTGCGTGGCGCAAGTGAGGTACTTGTTTCACGTTCAGGAAGACTTATAAGTCAAGAAGAGCTTGAACGAATTATTCGTGATTATGTGGAAAATAATTTGCCGTGGCGCGGCGAGAAGATAAGAATAGATAATCTGCATATAAACAAAAATATGGTTGTGCCAGAAGGCAGCAGTTCGCTTTCGGTAATAAGGGTTGAGCCGCTGAAAAACAACGCTTCAGGATGGTGTTTTATAATAGGATATGGCGCAGGTAATGAAATAGAAGGAACATTCAAGGCGAGTGCAAATGTGGTTGTTCTTGATGAGGTCTGGGCTGCGGCTCGCCCTTTACCCGATAATCATAAAATTTCAGAGGCAGATTTAACAAAGATATTAATTCCACGCGATGATGTTCAAAAATTTTTTACAACAGAAAAGAATATAGTCGGATTGGAAACAGATGCTTCAATCAAAGTTGGAATGCCTCTTCCTCAATCCCTTGTCAAACAACCCATTTGTGCGGATAGAGGTGAAGTTATCACCATCATAGCCAGGAAAAACAACCTTACAGTAACTGTACGCGCTAAAGCCCTGCATAAGGGAAGACTTGGCGAAAGAATTATTTGTGAAAATGAGTCATCAAAAAGGCAGCTGCGTGTAAGACTTACAGGTCCTCGTGAAGCCGAACTGGAACTTTAATGAAGGAGTGTAATATGAAGAAAGCAAACAAAAAAAACA
>CAZBHO010000014.1:30779-56769 GCA_964491945.1 uncultured Verrucomicrobiota bacterium
CCATATCTGCTTTCAGCTGGTGATTCGTTTACGCTGGCAAAAAGCTTTTATGGTGATAGACGCGCAAGAAAGGTTGGCGATCTACTCACAGTAAAAATAGTTGAAGAGGCAAGCGCCAAAAAAGATGCCAAACAATCAGGAGCAAAATCTTTTGATATAGGAGGCGAGTTTACATTTTATAGACCACGCATAGATGATAGGGATCAGAACTGGACAAATTATAACTTAAAAGCATTTAGTGTTAAGGGCGATAGGAAATATGACGGCAAGGGTTCACTTGAAAATAAAGATGCGCTTTCTGGACTTATTACCGTTAAGGTTATGGAGGTTCTGCCGAATGGCAATCTTTTGATAGAAGGCAAACGCACAGTCCAGATTCAAAAAGAGTATGTTTCTTTTATTCTTTCAGGAACAGTGCGCCCTGAAGATATCAGCGCAGATAACGTTGTGCTTTCAACGGCTATAGCTGATGCCAGCATAAAATATGAATCCAATGGAAGTGTGACAGTTGATCAGAAGAAAGGATTAGTCACAAGAGTTTTTGATTGGCTTAACTTGTTTTAAGGAGCTTTAGCTATGTTCAGGTTGATAAGATCGGCAAAATATCAACGTACAAGAAAATGTGTGATAAGCATTGTTGCGCTTTCCTTCGTTTTTATGTTTATGCCAGACCTATCTTATGGTGCGCAAATACAGGCTCGTATAAAAGATATTGCGCGAATTGATGGTTTACAGAGCATTGAACTGGTTGGATATGGCGTTGTGATAGGACTTAACGGAACAGGTGATAAGGATATTGAGTTAAGCAAAAGGACAATAGCCAATATCGTTGAGAATTTTAACATTAAGTTAAATCCTAAAGACGTCAAAAGCAAGAACGTGGCGACTGTGATTGTGACGGCTTCTGCACCAATATTCCATAAGGCGGGTGATAGAATTGATGTTCAGGTTTCCTCGATAGGTGATGCCAGCTCACTGGAAGGTGGCATATTGCTTATGACACCGCTTCTTTCACCTGATGGTGAGTTTTATGCTGTTGCGCAGGGTGGTATCACTGTTGCTGGCTATAGTCTTGGTGTGGCAGGTCCGGGTGGACAAACTGAAACCAAGAACCATACCACAGTGGGGCGAGTGCCAAATGGAGCAATTTTAAACAAGTCCCACAAACCTGTTTTTGTGGAAAATGGCATTATGAATATTGTGCTTAATCATGCTGATTTTACCACAGCAACCAGAATAGCCAATGTGATAAATGAAAAATATGAAGCTTCCGCAGTAGCACGTGATGCTGGGACGGTTATGGTGCGCATTCCTGATAAGTGGCTGGATGTGGGCCAGGTGCCAAATTTTATATCAGAAATTGAGTCGCTCTACGTAAAACCTGATTCAAAAAGTCGTGTGATTATCAATGAACGCACTGGCACAATAGTTATGGGCGGCGATGTTCATATTGCAGAAGCAGTGGTGGCACATGGCAATCTTACTGTAAGAATCGGTTCAACATTGACCACCTATATGCCGCAATCATTTACTGTGGCTAAACCTATAACTACCGAACAGATCACCACTGAAACAAAAGAAGATAAAGCAAAAATAGTGCTTATTCCGGGCACAACAACTGTTCAGGAGCTTGCCGATATGCTTAATCAGGTGGGTTCAACGCCACGAGATTTAATTTCAATACTTGAAGCACTGCAAAGTCTTGGCGCTCTTCAGATGGAAGTTGTTACTATGTGATAAAAATAGCAAAGGAGCCATTATGGAAATAGGCAGGCTAACAAATAATACAGAGCAAATCAAAAATTCCTCATCACCAAAGGATGAACAAAAGCTCCGTGAGGCTGCTCAAGAAGTTGAAGGTTTGTTTCTAGGAATTCTTTTGAAAGAAGGAATAAAACCGGGCTCCATAGATGAGGAAGAAAATATGGGCAACCTTGAAACTCTTTTCCAGTATAGTCTGGAACAGGTTGGCACGGAACTTGCCAAACAAGGTGGCATTGGATTAAGCGATATACTTTGTGAACAACTATTGGAAGGGCGCTGATATGAACAATGAAAAAGCAAAAATGCTGGAAGAATTACGACAATGCCTTGTGGCTCTGGAAGATATAGCCAGAACACTTCAGAAAGCGTTACTTTCCAGAAATGCGGAAGCCATAAATAGAGCTGTTGATCAGCAAGAAGAAATGCTTTTTAAGGTTAGTCCTCTTATAGAAAACTTAAAAATTGCCGATCAGGCTGATGGCACTAGGAGTGCTGAAGAAGAGGAAGTAAGAGCTGGCTTGAGAACCATAGTCAATAAAATTAAGCGATTATCTCAGACTAACTACGCTATGGCTGGAATTTATCTTGATATAATTTCAAAAACTTTGAGTGAAGTGGCACATAATTCTCAAGAGAGCACTGCCACAAACGTTTATAATCAATATGGCAAGTTTTCTCAAAACGCAGCTCCTGTCCTAATAGAAGATAGAGGCTAAAATGGCTGGTAACATATACGATACACTGGCAATCGCAAGGAGTGGAATATTGACTCATCAAACAAGGATGAATGTTATTGCGCATAATATCGCAAACGTCAATACTCCGGGCTATCATCGCCAGCAAGCAATTTTGGGCACAAACCCGCCAAATGAGCCAGATTTTATCCATACCACACGCCGCTACTCACTAGGAACAGGTGTAAAAATAATAGATATTACTAGAGCTTTTAATGAAACCACTCAAAAAACGCTCTTGGAACAAACCACATTCTTGAATTATCAAAGCGATCTCTATCGTGGCTTAAGTAATTTGCAGGCAATAATGCAGGCTAGCGGCGAGTATTCTCTGGCAAGCAGTCTTTCTAAATTCTGGAGTGCATGGCAGGATGTTGCCACTAATCCAAGCGATCTAGCTGTGCGTGATGTGTTGCTTGAAAGAGCTGGCAATGTGGTTAGCACATTTAATATGCTTGATGTGCGCTTAACAAGTTTTAGAGATGGCATTTGCTACGATAATGGAGGAGGAGTTTTTACTGGGAGCGTTCCAACAGCCGTTCAGGATATCAATAACCTTGCTGCGCAATTGCAGACGTTGAATCGCAGAATCGTTGAGGCACAAAGAATGAATACTTCTACTGCCGATTTGATGGATCAACGTGATGAGGTTATACGGCAAATTAGCGAAAAAGTTAATATCTCTGTTTCGGCAGACTACACCGTAACAATTGGCGGTGAGGTGCTGGTAAGTGGTGATGGCACCACTTTGAATGATTTGCAGGTTACTGCTGCCTCTCCCATAACGTTGCAACTAAATGGCGTTGATGTTACTTCGCAGATAACTGGTGGCAGACTTGGCGCATGGCTCAACGTGGCAACTTATACCGATACCTTACACACACGGCTGGACACAATGGCTTCAGAGCTTATTACAGCAGTTAATACCTTGCATACTGCTGGCTATGACTTAAACGGTGATGAGGGGCTAGAGTTTTTTACCGGCACAACATCAGCCGATATCACTGTTAATCCAGCATTATATAATCCAGCTAACTCGCTTTTGAGTCATCCTGAACTGGTTGCTGCCGCTGCAACTAGAGTTGGGCCAGGTGACCCCAATCCAGGCGATGGCGCAAATGCTCTGGCAATTGCAGATTTAACTGGAGCGCTTATCCCTGGACTTAACAATCAGACTTTTAATAGCTATTTTACAACGATTACCGCTAATCTTGGCACAGCCATACAGGATGCAGAAGAACAATATAACACAGCGGAAACTGTGGTTAATGCCCTAACCACAACAATTCAGAGCGAAACTGGCGTCAATCTGGATGAAGAAATGATGGATATGATAGCTGCGCAGCGCGCATTCCAATCTTCGGCAAGAATGTTGACAACAGTTGATGAACTAATTCAGACAATTTTGAATATGGGTGCAAGATAATTTAATTTTAAAAGCTTAAAAGGAGGCGCTATTATGAATAATGTTAAGACACAGCAGGCAAATGTGACCAAAAATAAGGCATCACTCAATAAGATCAATGTCAACTTATATGCTCTTGCTGGCTATCTGGCTGAATATGTTGCTCTATTAAAGCAGGCTTCGGCCAAACCATCCAATAGATAAAGCTATTATTCAGCAATTTTGATTTTTTGGATTTGGCAAAGCATCCTGTTATGAAGATAAAGCATAATAAAAAAAATATCTCACTTTCACCTTCGCAGGAAGAATTAGCCGAAATTTTGCCAGATCATCTTTTTAATCTTGTCATCGTTGGGGCAGGGGATGCGTTGCAGGATATTATTTCGCTCGTTCAGGATTATCCTCAATACAGGTTGACTGGTATAGTGGATCCTCAATTAAAGCTGCGCGGCGAGTTTTTTTCGGATATCCCTGTATTAGGCTGGCTTGCTGAAATCCCAAATCATACTGATTATGTAATAATTGGCACTCCCTACGTAAAAAATGGGTTTGATAGAGAATCAGTCTTTAGGATGCTTATCAAGAAAGGCAAAAGGTTGCCAGTACTGGCTGCGCTTGATGTAAAATATCAGCATAGCAACATTTTCAAGACGGGCACAATTATCCTTTCTGGCGCAAAGATTGAAGAGGGAGCTACAATAGGAGAAAACTGCTTAATTGGAAAAAACGCCCGTATAGCTTCTGGTGTAAAAGTTCCAGCCCATTCAGTTGTGCCTCCTGGCAGCAATGTCACGAAGGAAAATATAGCGCCAGCAATAGTGCCACTTAGTCTTGAGGCAACTCTTGTTAGAGACAATGAGCCTATTCAAGATATTATCCAACGAATGAACAAGGCTGCTGCCGAGATACTGCTTGTGGTTAATGCTAATGGCACACTTATAGGCACAATAACCGATGGCGATATCAGACGTGGCATACTTGCTGGTGTTGATATGTCAGAACCAGCATCGGTCATAATGAACCCAAATCCTATAACGGTGCCAAGTGGCACATCAAATGAAACTATGCTCAAAATTATGCGTAGCCGCTCAATCAGGCATTTGCCAGTTCTGGACTCCTACCGCAGACCTGTTAAATTGCAAAGAATGGAAGATCTGCTTGATGCCCTTAACATTAGCAATGCCGTGGTTATGGCAGGTGGCCTAGGTTCAAGATTAAGACCGCTTACTGAAAACACGCCTAAACCTCTCATCCCTGTTGCAGGCAAGCCTATTTTAGACCATATCCTTTCAGGTTTAAAACAATCTGGAATTCAAGATATTGTGCTTTCTTTGAATTATCTTGGCGATCGCATAAAAGCTCATATAGGCAATGGCGAAAAGCACAATTTAAACGTAAACTATGTAAGTGAAAAAGAACGTCTAGGCACAGCAGGGGCATTGTCGCTTATCAAACCAGAACCAACGAAACCTTTTCTTGTTATGAATGGCGATTTGCTCACCAACCTTAATTTTAATAAACTCCTTGAATTCCAGAGGCGATATGGATATCAGCTGGTGATGTGTGTTAAAAGGCATACCACACAAATTCCTTACGGTATTGTGGAAATTGCAGATGGCAAAGTTAAGAGCCTCAAAGAAAAACCTAAAATAGATCACTTTATAAATGCTGGAATATATGTTGTGGATCCTATTTGCCTTAAGCTGATTCCAAAGGGCAAGTATTTTGATATGACAGACCTTATCTCAGCAGCCATATTAAACGGTTTTTCGGTTGGCGCTTTTCCAATTTATGAATACTGGCGTGATATAGGACGTCCCGAAGATTTGAAAGCTGCTGATGAAGAACAAGCAATGGCAAAAGAAAAATAGCACGATTTGTAAAATAGGAGTTAAAATGAATTGGCGGAATAAAAATGTATTTGTAACAGGAGCTTGCGGATTTATAGGTAGTCATCTTGTTGAGGCGCTTGTAAAACAGGGGGCAAAGGTAAAAGCTCTCGTTTATTATAATGCTTGGGGCAGTAATGGCTGGCTTGATGATATTGATGAAGATGTAAAGAAAAGTGTTGATATAGTGTCAGGCGATGTCCGGGATAAAGAGCAAATGCAAAAATTAATAAATGAAGGCGATTATGTTTTCCATCTTGCTGCGCTAATTGGCATCCCTTATTCTTATTATGCGCCACGCTCCTACTTTGAAGTAAACGCACTTGGCACAATGAACATCCTTGAAGCAGTTAGAGAAAAAAAAGCAGCATCACTTGTAATAACCTCTACGAGCGAAGTTTATGGCACAGCGCGCTTTGTTCCTATATCTGAAGATCACCCCCTACAAGCCCAAAGTCCCTATTCAGCTTCCAAAATCGCTGCTGAAAAATTAGCCGAAAGCTACTTCGCAAGCTTTGCCAGTCCTGTGATTATAGCCAGACCTTTTAATACGTTTGGTCCAAGACAATCTCCACGGGCAGTTATACCAACAATTTTAATGCAACTTGCAAGAAACGTTAAGGAAATTCATATAGGAGATAGGCGGCCCACGAGAGATTTTAACTATGTGGAAGATACCGTTGAAGGCTTAATGCGATTAAGCCTCTGTGGCAAATCAGCTTTTGGAAAACCAGTGAATATAGGAACAGGCAAAGAGATATCAATCGGTGAATTGGTTGAACTCGCGATGGAAATTAGTGGAAGAAAAGCAAAAATTGTTGTGGATAAAAAAAGATTGCGCCCTGCAAAGAGCGAGGTAATGCGCCTTTGTGCAGATTCTTCAAAGTTGAAAAAACTTACGGGCTTTGTGCCACCAGCACGATTAAAAGAAGGATTAGCAAAAACATTTAAATGGATGTGCGAAAAGGAGCGAATGGGCTATGATGCAAGAAAATACTACATATAATTCAAAAAAAATGTCGTTCCCTTTTAAAGCAGTGATATTTGATCTGGATGATACTCTCTATCCAGAACAGCAGTTCGTTCAAAGTGGGTTAATGGCAGCTTCTGCTTACTTGTATAAAGTTTATGGAGTAAAGGTCTACGACGAGCTCTTAAAACAATATCTTGCTGGCAATAGAACTACCGTTTTTGAGAGTGTATTAAAAAGATACTTCAAACATGTGGAAAACCAACTACTTTGTAAATTAGTTCACGTCTTTTATGCGCACAAACCAAATATATCTCTATATTCAGATGCACAAATATGTATGGCATTCTTAATAGCTCATAAAATTAAAATAGGCATCATCACTGATGGCTATGCCGCAACTCAAAGAAGAAAAGTTACTGCACTTGAATTAGACCCCTTGGTTGATGGAATCGTTTATATTGATGAGCTTTTAAAGGCACCTTGCAATCCCAATGAAGATGCATTTCATATCCTTACCGCTCAACTTGGACTTGATATGGAAGATATAATTTTCGTTGCAGATAATCCATTATCTGATTTCCTTGTGCCAAAAAGGCTGGGAATTCGCTGCATCCGTGTGAAGAGAAAGACAGGTGAATATGCATATGCCGAGCCTCCTTCCGCCGAATATGCGCCTCATCTTACTATTCCAACTTTGGAGCTTCTTACCGGGCTAAATCAGATTCTACCTGAATCTAATCAGAAAAGGGAGTTCCTCCAATGATTCCACTCTCCGTGCCTGCAATAGGCAAAAGAGAAGAAGAGCTGGTTTGTCAGTGTGTTAGATCGGGCTTTGTGTCATCTGTTGGCGAATGGGTTAAAAAATTTGAAAATGCTTTTGTACAAAAAATTGCTACAAAATATGCAGTTTCAACTTCATCTGGCACAGCAGCAATTCATCTTGCTTTGATGGCACTTGGCATCGGAAAAGGCGATTATGTTGCAGTGCCAAATTTAACGTGCGTGGCAACGGTTAATCCTGTGCTTTATTGTGGGGCTACGCCGATTCTTGTGGATGTTGATCCAGATACGTGGTGTATTGATGTGGATATCTTTAAGAGTCTATGCAAAAAATTTTGCGGCAACAGCAAGAAAAATAAGTTAAAAGCAGTTATCCCTGTCCATCTTTATGGTGTGCCAGCCGATATGGAGGCTATAATGCAGATAGCCAGAGAACATAACGTTTATGTTATAGAAGATGCCACAGAAGCGCTTGGCACAAAGATAAAAAATAAACAGGTAGGCACCTTTGGCGATATTGGCTGCTTTAGTTTTAATGGGAATAAACTTATCACTACAGGTTCAGGCGGCATGGTGATAACTTCATCACAGAAAATAGCTCAAAAGGTTTCATATCTTTCCACTCAAGCACGTGATGACAACATTTTTTATAAACATAATTCAATGGGATTTAATTATAGGATGGATAGTCTATCAGCAGCATTTGGTATTGCACAACTTGAAAAGATGGAAGAACTCCTTGAAAAACGTAAAAGAGTTGCTGAAATGTATAAACAAGCATTTGCAGATATTCCAAACATCAAATTGCATCCGGAACCACCTCAAACAGAAGGCTCTTTCTGGTTATATTCAATAATCCACCAGAAAAGCAATGTCTTTGAGTGGATAGAAAAAGCTAAAAAAAGAGGAATAATGCTTCGCCCATTCTTCACACCGCTAAATAAGCAAACATATCTAAAGCTCCCCGTTTGGTGCAAAACAGCTAAATCCATAGAAGCCAAACAAAATAAATCTATAAGCGAACTTCTATATCAACGAGGATTAAATTTACCAAGCTCCCCAACATTGACCACTGCCCAACAACAAAAGGTGATTGATTTTATCCTTCAACAAGCAAGATAATGTTATATGCCGCTAATACGCGGTATTAGTAGAAGGGATGTGTGTAATATAAGCTTCTGCCGTGTGCGCAACAGGAGTGGAGCCAGTTGTTGAACCATCTTCATAATAGGAATCTGAAAAAACAGATGTCACTTTTATCACCTGCACCTGTGGCGAGGATGGATCTATTATGCTTCTATAGACTACCTGATTGCCACGATATGAACTTAATACCCCAATACCTGCCGTAGTTAGCGACCATTCGTAGTCATAACCATTCTTCGCCGTAAGCGT
Organism: uncultured Verrucomicrobiota bacterium; assembly: GCA_964491945.1. Lineage (GTDB taxonomy): Bacteria > Verrucomicrobiota > Kiritimatiellia > JAAZAB01 > JAAZAB01 > CAZBHO01. The sequence goes on from CAZBHO010000014.1 coordinate 39,720, forward strand.
AACAGATTCGCCATATTTTAAAACAGCAGAACTTGGCGTAATTTCTATTTCATGTGTTGCTGAATCAACTTCACATGCATTAAATAAACATAATACAGAACATAAACCAAAGGCAACTCCAATTGCATAGCATACTCTTTTCATAAAGGACAGCCTTTCCTTTTTTATTCTTAAACATAACATCTCTTTCAACCTATGCAAGGATTATTTTTTTAAAGAAACCATGGAGTATCGTTTAAAAAAAAGTATTCTATCGGATGAATAAGAAAAATTATAAGACGATTTATTTTCACTACAGAAAGCAAGGAGCATACCGAAGAAAGGCAGTAAAAGTTTTAAGGTCTTTGCTATTTGAATATGTTTTTATGTATTGGAGTAATTTAATAAAAGCATCAGCGCACTAATTAGAATTATCATAAGAATTATCATTTCTATGCTATATAAAAGTTGTACCGCTTGTTTGATATGAATAGGCTTTAATTCCTCTATGGGCTTACCAATTAATGGCTTATCAGAAGGTATCCCTTGATATGTGCATTTGCCACCAAGCTGAACACCTAATGCTCCTGCAAAAAGACTTTCACCCCATCCAGAATTTGGGCTTGGATGTTTGTTATGATCTTGTATACAAATTTTTATGGTTCTAATTGGATTTTGAAGTGCAAATAGCGCGGCTAATGGCATAATAAACAAGGCAAGCCTCGCAGGTAAAAAATTCAGCACATCATCAAGTCTTGCGGAAGCCCATCCTATTTCTCTGAAACGCTCGTTTTTGTATCCAACCATCGAGTCAAGAGTGCTTGCAGCTTTAAAAAACATTAAAGCAGGTATACCTCCTAACATAGCGAAAAAGACGGGCGATATTCCACCATCAATGGAATTTTCAGCAACAGTCTCCACTGTGGCTCGGATGATATCTTGTTGTGAAAGATTTGCTGTGTCTCTACCAACTATCATACTTAACGATTCTCTGGCTTTCGAAAATTTGTTTTGATCTAAAAGCTTTTCTATCTCTTCTGCCGCATCACCAAGCGAACGCCACGAAAAAAGAACCCCGCAAATTACCCCACCTATAATGATAGAAAAGAAAGGAATAGAACGTACACCTTCTTTAAACCAATCCTGTGTGGACGCAAAATAAACAGTATCTAGCCAGCCAGTTAGAAAAACTATTATTAATCCAGTCAAAGCAAAGCTAATTGTAATTATTGTGGCAAGCAATATGCCTGCAAAAAATAGATGCTGTTTATTGGCGCTATATTTTTTTCGCAAAAGTCCCTCAAGTTTCGCTATGCAATGCCCCATTAAACGCACAGGATGCGGCAGCCACTTTGGGTCTCCTATAGCGGCATCTATGGCTAGCCCTAGCAGAACCTGAAAACAGTTTATTAAAAAGAAATCACTCCAACTAATAAATCCCATAGAAACGCCTCTTCCTTTATGTCAAACGCTATATAAATCTTATAGCTTGTCAAGATTTATAAAAAGAGTAATGGATAATTGTGCTATTCTAAAATTTGTGATGCATTGAAATAAATTGACAAGTCTATTTCTAAAAACTATGTTCTCTTATCCGTTGAATTAGTAAGTTTCGCAAGTTGTTTGTATTTTTGCTTTAATCTAAAAAAAGGAAAAGGATATTATGACATTGCGCTATCATCTTATCTGCTTATTCCTTCTTCTGCTCATTAGTATTATTTTCTTTTTTGACTTGCTGTCTCCATATAACACTTTATTTACCACAGATGATAATATAGGCAACGTTACTTTTGGACACAATTTGCTGCCAGCAGGTTTTGTGGGTTTCTGGGATGACCACTCTCTTATTGGTTTGGCGGCAAATCTGGTGCCCATAACTGCCACAAGTATTCTACAGTGGATGCTGCCACCAACTGTTTTTGTTGACTGGATACACGCAATATATCTGGTAATGGCTTCTTTTATGTTGTTTTGCTTTTTAAGAATTAGTTCTTTGGACTTTGTATCTGCATTTTTTGGTGGATTGGTTTTTGCATGGCTTGGTAGTAACTTTACATTAACCTACGCAGGGCATATTCCAAAGTTTGCAATTTTGGCATTTGCGGCAACTTATTTGTTTTTTATAAGAAAAATGGCACTCAACCATGGCAAGTGGCAATGGGCGATACTCGCAGGATTATCGCTCGGCTTGATGTTTGCCGAGCAACAGGATGTTGCAATTTTCTTCTCCGTGGTGCTAGCCCCTTATACATTGTTAGTATTTTTCCAGATGGAACAAACCATAAGAAAAAAAATAATTTCTTTTGCGCTTATTCCCATAATCGCTTTATTGTTTGCAGCGCCAGCTCTGCTATCTGCGTTTGCTACAAATATAGCAGGGACTGCTGTAGTTGAAGATGAAAACGAAAAGGCTAAATGGGAATTTGCCACACAATGGAGTTGGCCACCAGAAGAATCAATAGATTTCATTGCGCCCGGTTATATGGGGTGGCGCTCTGGTGAACCTGAAGGTCCCTACTGGGGCAGGATGGGTCGCTCATCAGGCTGGGAAACAACAGGACAGGGCTTTATGAATTTTAAACTTGAAAATCAATATATTGGCTTAATTCCAATCTTTTTTGCTATTATCCCATTGCTGGCTCTTGCTATTAAAGATAAACAAGATTTCTTTGCACAATTATCAATCAACTGGCGTATTGAGATGATTTTCTGGCTGGTCGCGCTCGCGGTTACTTTGTTGCTTTCGTTTGGAAAATTCTTTCCACTATATTACTTCTTTTACCAGCTGCCTCTCATCAACTCTATACGTAATCCAAATAAGTTCTTGCAGGTTTTTCAGCTGGCTCTGGCTATTCTTGCAGCATATGGCTTTGAATTCATTGTACGGCATGCAACAAAACAATTTGCTATCGGTGTTCCAAAAAAATCAGTAGTCCAATTGCCTTAATCCATGTTTAATATAATAGGAAGCAGCTAATCTGTTCTATGGAGTTTTCCGAGCCACTAACACAAAATGAGTTGGAATATCATCAAAGAGTTCTATATCAGTAAAACCAGCATCCTTTAATTGTTTCTTTACGCAATCTGGTTCACAGCGGATGTTCAAAGGCGGTCCTTCTTTCATATCTTTTTTCTTCCAATCAACTATCAATAGTGTAGCTCCCGGTTTTAATAACCTATTTGCCTCTTTTAGCGTTAGTAAAGCTTCTTCAAGTTCGTGATGCAGATTTATCATAAACACAAGATCAGCAATTCCACTATTTAGCGGAATGGAGTGTTCTTCCGTCTTTATTGGAACTATCTCAGGATAGTTCGGTGAAACATTTTCTTTTATCCAATTGACCATTTTATCTGATATATCACAGGCATATATTACTGATGGTTTGGCATAAGGTATGATAGCAATGCTGAAAAATGCTGTGCCTGCACCTATTTCTACAATCGTTTTTGCTGACATCAGATTGAGCTTATCCCATAAATATGATGGAGGAATAACCTTTAATCTATCTGGATTGTTTAATTTAGCCAGATGTGTCGGATCAAACTTTTTTTCTTCTTGATGTTTTGGTTTATTCATAGAGTGTATAGGTGAAAGCGTTACATTTTATTTAGTAATAAGGTACGTATGTTTTCTAGGCAGCATGTTCCTTGAGGATTTCGTAAGTTGCAAGCGCATTTCTTTTCTTTTATGGCATTTGTTATTTCTCTTAGAACCATATTTCGGGCTTGATGTGATAGATTACGAAGCTCACCCAAAGTATATTTGAAACAATAACACACATAGACGTCATCTGTGTATGGCTCTTTTTGATAAACACGTTCACGAATTTGAAATTTTGTGAAAGATGATGTGCCATCTGATGAATAATAAACTATTGGACAGAAACTGGTGCTACAGAAATAGTATGTTTTATTTTCAACCAATTGTAGTGAAATAGATACGAGCGCTTTTACCGTTATTAACTCTACAGCGTTACCAGCTTGACGACATTCTGGACATAAAGGAAGATGTTGCCTTTTTGTATGCACAGATTTTATCTTTAAATCCCATTTTGTTTTTTTTGTACAGCAATCTTTCGTCATAATGCAGTTTTTAAAAAGAGGACTGTATAAGCTAATAAAATTTTTTGTGTATAACTTGATCAGATTTATGGCGGAGAGGGGGGGATTCGAACCCCCGGTACCAGCTATCACCGGTACGACGGTTTAGCAAACCGCTGCCTTCGACCACTCAGCCACCTCTCCTCTGAATATGTGTATGAGAAACTTTTATTAAAGAACAAACTTTCTATCAGATGCTACGAATATATTTCAATAAAGCAAGCTGAAAAAACCTGTTTTTTTCTTTTGACAAATCTGAAAAATTGCAATACATTGCACACCGTTTTTTTGAACGGAGAAGTTCAGAAGTTCTTCAAACTGAATTAAAAAACATTAGTGGGCCAGTAGCTCAGGTGGTAGAGCACGGCACTTTTAATGCTGGGGTCGCGGGTTCAAGTCCCGCCCGGCCCACCATATTCAATTTATCCCAAGTTTTTTTACCACATATTGCCAATTTTTTTTGGCGAGCGGGGTTCTTTTAATAGCAGGAAAACAAACCAATATGATGTAATATCCAGAGTGGTTTCGTGCTTGATTGTGTTGTATTATTTTTAGTTAAAAAAAATAACACAACACTAGCTGCAGTAATCAATAGGTTTTGCTATTGCCCATCCGTTTGGGTAGGGGATGATGGTTGAGGCAATGCAACGCCGTTGCCTTCAGATGAAGCTGGGGTAACAGGAACTTGTGGTTGAGACGGTAATTGTTCTTGTGGTGCTTGAGGAAGAGTTGGTGCGGTAATAGGAGCAGGAGTTGTTGGCACTGCAGTTTGTTGTGGACGCTCTATAATCATTTGCGAATTCTTACCGCTGTATATTTTTGCAAGAATTAATGTGTTAGCCATAAATATCACTGCAAGCCATATAGTAATTTTTACCAGTACATTGGGCGCTCTTGCACCAAAAAGAGATTCGCCCATCTCTGCTCCGAAAGCAAGACCAAGTCCTTCGCCTTTTGTCCTTTGAATCAAAATTATGGCAACTAATAAGATACTCGTTATTATCTCAATCAGAATAAGCAAAATTTTTAAAACCAACATGTTCAAACTTCCTTTATTGTGCAGCAGAAATAATTGCTATAAACGAATCAGCCTCAAGCGAAGCTCCGCCAATTAGTCCACCATCAACGTCTGGCTGACTGAATATAGCTTTTGCATTAGCTGGCTTAACACTTCCACCGTATTGTATTCTTACAGCCTGTGCGGTTTTTTCATCATATATGGAACCAATAAGAGCACGTATAAAAGCGTGGACCTCCTGAGCCTGTTCTGGTGTGGCATTAACACCTGTACCTATTGCCCATACAGGCTCATACGCAATAACAACCTTCATGAAAGCTTCTTTACTGACATTTTTAAATGCTCCACGAACTTGTTTTTCTATAACGTTTTTTGTTTCGTTTGCCTTTCTTTGCTCAAGAGTTTCACCGACGCAAACGATAGGGTGCAGATTTGCCGCAATGGCTGCGAGCACTTTTTTGTTAACAGTTTCATCGGTTTCGCAGAAATACTGACGGCGTTCGCTGTGCCCTATTATGACATAGTGGCAGAAAAGCTCACGTAGCATTCCTGCAGAAATCTCACCAGTGAATGCACCAGATTTTTCCCAATGCATATTTTGTGCACCAAGTCTAATGGAGGAACCTGCAAGCAATGCGCCAACATCTTTGAGGGCGGTGAAGGGAGGGCAAAGCACCACTTCAACACCTTTAAAAGAAAACTCTGATTTCTTTATTGCTTCTGTTAAAGCAACTGCTTCTGAATTCGTGTTATTCATTTTCCAGTTGCCAGCCACTATAGGTTTTCTAGCCATTGTAAAGACGCCCTTTCTAAAAAAATTAGATGAAACTGATCATAAAAAGCTAACTCTTATTTGATTATTTATCGTTTAAAGACACAACGCCGGGCAGAGCTTTGCCTTCAAGGAACTCAAGGCTTGCGCCGCCACCGGTGCTGATATGCGTCATCTTATCCGCCAACCCGCTCTTATTAACAGCGCTTACGCTATCGCCACCGCCGATAATGCTCATACATTGTGTTTCGGCAATAGCTTTTGCGATGGCAAAAGTTCCTTTTGCAAAAGGCTCCATTTCAAAACAGCCCATTGGTCCATTCCAGACGATGGTTTTTGCCTTCTTAACTTCTGAGGCAAAGAGCTCTATAGTTTTTGGCCCTATATCCAGAGCCATCCAGCCATCTTTAATACCATTTTCAGGAACAATCTCTGTGGCAGCGGTGGCTTCAAAACGGTCTGCGATAATGTGGTCAATTGGCAAAAGCAATTTAACATTTTTTGCTTTTGCCTGTTCAAGGATTTGTTTTGCAAGGTCAACTTTATCTTCTTCTACGAGAGATTTACCTGTTGGCAAGCCTTTTGCCTTATAGAAGGTGTAAGCCATTGCGCCACCAATTAATAAGGCATCCACTTTGTTTAATAGGTTAGTTATTACAGCAACCTTATCGCTGACTTTGGCGCCGCCGAGCACAGCAACGAATGGCTTTTCTGGGTTAGCAAGGGCGCGTCCAAGATAATCTATTTCTTTTTCCATCAGGAATCCGGCAACGTTCTCTTTGAAGAATTTGCATATAACAGCAGTTGAAGCGTGAGCTCTATGAGCGGTTCCGAACGCATCATTCACATAAATATCGCCTAGTTTAGCCAGCTCTTTTGCAAAAGCTTCCTGTTTTTTCTTCATTTCGGCTTTTGCCGCTTTCTTTTCTTCTTCTGTTGCTGTTTCTGGCACTTTGGCTTTGCCTTCTTCTTCTTTGTGGAAGCGGAGGTTTTCAAGCAGGAGCACTTCGCCAGCTTTCAAAGATTTTGCCATTTGTTTTACTTCGGCTCCTACACAATCTGGAGCAAACTTAACAGGTCTGCCAAGCAATTCTTGCAATTTTTCAGCAGCTGGTTTCAAGCTGAACTCTGGCTCCACCTTGCCACCTTTAGGTCTACCTAAATGGCTCATAAGCACGAGTGAAGCGCCTTTATCAAGTATGTATTTAATAGTGGGAAGAGCTGCTTTTATGCGGGTGTCATCAGAAACTTTTCCGTTTTCAACTGGCACGTTAAAATCAACACGCATTAGCACTCTTTTACCAGTAAGTTCAATGTCACGTATAGTTTTCTTATTCACAAAAACCTCCTTTCGGCGAACCTCACTCCGCCTGTTAGTTTTTTATTAAAAACTTGCAGTTTATTTTTTTTATGAGGCAAAAACTTACTTAACGCTTGCCATATAAACTATCAAATCAACACATCTAAATGAATAGCCCATCTCGTTATCATACCAGGCTATAAGCTTAACAAAGTTGTCATTGAGCGGAATGCCAGCTTTGGCATCAAATATGCAGCTGCGTGTATCACCAATGAAATCAGAAGAAACAACTTCATCTTCTGTATAGCCCATAATGCCTTTCATTGCACCTTCAGAAGCTGCCTTCATTGCTGCTTTGATTTCATCGTATTTTGCTGGCTTTGCAAGCCTGCAGGTGAGATCCACCACAGAAACATCAGCTGTTGGCACTCTGAAAGCCATACCGGTAAGTTTTCCATTCAAATCTGGGATAACTTTACCTACAGCCTTTGCTGCGCCAGTGCTGGAAGGGATTATGTTGTATGCAGCGCCACGTCCACCACGCCAATCTTTCTTTGAAGGTCCATCCACAGTCTTTTGAGTGGCTGTTGTGGCGTGGACTGTTGTCATAAGTCCCTCAACGATGCCCCAATTATCGTGAACAACTTTAGCCAGAGGCGCAAGACAGTTCGTTGTGCAAGATGCATTAGAAACAATGTTCATGCTGCTCTGATATTTTGTGTGATTAACGCCCATAACAAACATAGGTGCATCCTTTGATGGCGCAGAGATAAGCACTTTCTTTGCGCCGGCCTTAAGGTGAGCAGATGCTTTTTCCATCTCTGTAAATACGCCAGATGATTCTATTACGTATTCGGCGCCCCACTTACCCCATGGAATTTCCGCAGGATCTTTTGCCATAGCGGTATTTATTGCTTTTCCATTAACAATAAACTTGTCTCCACTTGCTGAAAGCTCTCCTTTAAATTGGCCATGCACTGTGTCGTATTTGGTCATATAGACCATATATTCAGGATCAATAAATGGATCGTTTATTCCTACGATCTCCACATTAGGATTCTTGAGAGCAGCCCTTAGAACTAACCTGCCGATTCTTCCATATCCATTTATGCCTATTTTAATAGCCATATCGTAACTCCTTTCTGTTATTATTGTTTTTCTTTCTAATCGTGAAAAGCAAGCCTTAATTTATAATGGACTTTATTTTAGTCAATAAAAAATTATGCTTTTTTCAACTTATTAAATCATATGATGTAAGTGGAGTGTTTTAGGAGTATTGATTTTATTTTAGCGGATTAACGATTATATCATCCGAACATTCAAACTCATCTATTTTTGAGCTAGTATGTATCTTTAGCCTGATATTGCCGTTTGTTCTTTGCCAGTTTATATCCTCTACAGAAAATAGAGCATTTGTTGATGGTTCTATGCAGCTTAAAAACATAACATCATTACCAATCTTGCGTACTGCAATAAGAGGTATTCTTTCTTTGATGGAACTTCCCGGGCCATCACCTGCAAAAAGCTTTCCACCATCTGATATAATTAGCTTTACTGAACTCTTTTGTCCTTCAAAAACAGTTTTTATTGTTGATGTGGCAATGCCACCTGTTATGCAGTTAATATATTCCCAGCCTATATCTGTGGGCTTATGAAAAGAATCTGTTAGACGAGTGCTAATCACTAAATTTGTTGCACGATTATGATAAAACCAATCAAAAGTTCTTTGCTTATTGCTTTTTAGCCTATCAAGCACAATAAGATAATTCTCTGTGAGAACAAAAAACCGTTTTTGCTCAACATCATCGTAGTGCTTATTGCAGCTTAAAACTGCGATGGCAAGGTTATTTGTGAAAAAAAAATAATCCAAATTAGCGCCTGCTCCTTTTTGTGATCTGCCATCAACCAGAACAGAATTATGGCTTATTGTGGCGCGATACCAGGTTTTGTGAATTGGTAGCCTATAAGCCTGACTTGCAGCTCTGCCCGGATCAACGCCAAGCTCTTTGCTATATCCAAAGAAGACGAAGGAAAGTTTGTCAAAATGGCCATGGTACCCACCAAACGGACTAAAGGTTGCTGCAACTGTTAGGTCTTTTTCGCCATAAGTTCTCAAAATAACATAGCCAGAATTGGTGAAAGCTACAGAAGGCAATTTGATTTTTTTATAAGGTTCGGTTGTGTCGTAAATTTTTCTATTGAACATAACGGAATAGAAAGAAGGCTTATCAGGAAGTATACTTTTTATGTTTGCATCTTTATATGCGTTGAACGCACATTCATAGAGGTGAGATTGTTGTGATGGAGCAGTTGAGACATCATCGCCGAATCGTGGCAATGTGCCATCTGGCATAGTCATCATAAGAGGCAAGAGAAACATTTTTTTTAGTTTTTGATTTTGCCATAGGTCTATATTCACTCTTCTTGCAGCTTCTGCCTGCAAAGTAAGAGCCTGTAATGCGTAGAAGTGGTAACCCCAGCTATTTTCAAACCACATCCCATCTTGAGAAACACATTTTTCCATTTGAGCAAAGAAACCATTTTGCGGATGATACAATGAGTGTTCTAAAAAGTCTTTTCTTTTTAGCAGAATACCGCCCATAAAAAGTGCTGCATTATGCCAGCTTTGCCAGTTGCCAGCGTTAGCCCAGTTTTGTTTTATGTTTTCTAACATAGGAGTGAAAAATTTTTCTTTTATAAGCACTTTATCTTCTTCGCTAAAAATTGATGAGTTATACACAAGGTCGAACGCAGGCGCTATTTTTGTGGCAAAGAGATATGCTTCGTCAAGGGTTTGATCGGCAAGTCTGGCGCCTGTAAGCATGGCATAAGGCAGGTTCCATTTTGTGTTGCCACGTTTTGGATAGGTAAGATAGAGCTTGGCGTAATCTGTCATTATATTTATTGCATCTTGAGCAAATGCTTCTTTGGCAGTTAACGCATAGCTCCATGCTGAATTAAACAATCTTTCAAAATTTGAGTAATGGATTGAAGAGAACAGCACATCATCATAAGGTTCACCTGAATAGATTTTATTGCATATAGGGCACTTGTGATGCTCATTATCAATTTTTGTTAGAGCCACCTGACATTTATCGCATTGATACCACTGGTTGTGCCTGCCGCCGCGTGGTGGATATGACACAGAATTTGAGAGCTGTTTTTGAGCAGAATTGACTCTTTGAAAAATTATTTTGCCTGCTTCATTTGTAAGAACCATAGCTTGTCGCAAGCAAGTCAATTCTTCAGCGTTACAAGCAATTAATGGATAGTCGTTGTGTGTAAAGAGCGCTTCATAATCTATGCTTAGATCTTTTGAATTGGTTGTGTCTGGCAATAGTGTACAGCATAGACCTATAAAAAATAAACACTTTCTGCAGAAAGAAAATTCTTTAAGTTGCATGTTCAAAAAGGTTTCCGGGGTTAAGCATCCAATTCGGATCAAACGCTTTTTTGATCTTTACAAATTGTGCAATTACATCTTTACCATACATCATTTCAAGAAAAGATTTTTTAAGTTTGCCTATCCCGTGTTCTGCCGAAACTGTGCCTTTGATTTTTACAACCTCTTGGGCTATCTGTTTATAAAGCTCCTTGCCAAAATTATACTCATTCATATCTCTTGGCAGGATATTGAGGTGAAGATGATTGTTACCGATATGGCCGAACATAACATACTCAAGCTTTGAGTCATCCAGAATATGTCTGTATGTTTTGATGATATCTTTTAGATAATCATCTGGCACGGCAAAGTCTGTTCCAAGTTTGGTTAATCCTTTGTGTAGAAGAGCCCGTTCAGCTATGCGCTGATTCACTGTTTCTGGAAGGGCGTGCCTAAAAGCTTTTAATCGCTCTTCTTCTTCTTTTGTTGTGGCACTCCATGCCGTATCCGAACTGCTTCCATTTTTTTCTAATAGCTCCATTACAAACATAACATCTTCTTCTATTCCGTTTTCGCTTGAAGCCACTTCTATATAAACAGCGGTGTGCGCATTTTGAGGCAAAGCTGGGATTGCTGATGATTCAGCTTTCTTTGCCTTTTCATCTCGCAAGAGATTCAGTGCTTTATAGTCAAAATACTCTATTGCCAGCACGCAAGGTTTATCTTTTGTTGCCTTTTTTTTGTTTTCATTTCTGGCATCTATGACGAAGTTAAGAGCTTCTTGCTCGCTTTTAAAAAATCCTATTATGCCTATAATCAGTTCTGGGGCTTTGATAAGTTCAAGTTCAAATTCAGTAAAAACAGCAAGAGTGCCTTCCGAGCCTATAAAGAGGTCTATAATATCCATTTCTGGCTTATAATAATAGCCGCTGGCATTTTTTAATTCTGGCATTTGATAGCAAGGTAGAGCCACCTCGCAAGGAGAACCATCTGGTTTTCGATAAATAAAAGTGTTGTTTTGATCTGCAAAAATTTTGCCTCTTATTATATCAAGCGATATACATTCTCCTGTTAGCATTTTTATTCTATTGATATAGTTCCTTGTTGCGCCGTAATGGAAGGTGCGCGCTCCAGAAGCATTGCAAGCAACCATTCCGCCTATTGAAGCAGAACGTTCGGTTGGATCTGGAGGAAAAATCCACTTTTCTGGAGTTTCTTGAAATTTTTTTAAGGCATTTTGAGATGAGGTATCCCAGTTATAAGCATCTTCAAAATGTTTTCTTAAGAGTGCATTGTTGATGTTATCCAAAGTTACGCCGGGCTCCACCCTCAAAAAGAAAGCATTTTTCCCTGCATCCCATCGCATTCCAAGGATTTTATTCATTTTTTCAAAAGATATCAGCCAGCCACCGTTTGGCACTGCGCCACCTGTGATGCCAGTTCTTGCTCCAGAAAGAGTGATTTTTTCTTTATTGATGATAGCAGATTGTATTATGCCAGCAATGTGCTCTTCACTTATCGGGAAAAAGAGTTTATTTGCGTTTCCTTTGAGGCGCGATTCATCCATCAAGTATGTTGGAGATATTTCAGCTGCCAGAGGCAAATCAGATGAGGAGCTTCTTTTTAGTGCTCCTTGAAGCACATTATTCATTGAAAAAATTATCCTCCACCACTCATCTGGCGCAGGCGTTCAGCTGCCTTTTTGCCACCTTCATATGTGGCGTAACTCTTTGACGCTTTATCGTAGCATTCTCTTGCTTTGGTTAGATTGCCAAGCAATTCTTCGGCTTGTCCCATCATCCACCAGCCTTCTGCGGCAAGTTCAGGATAGCCTTCAAAGAGCGTTCCAAGTTTTTCAAAAGCTTGAGATGCAGCTTTTGCTTTCTCCTGCCAATTGCCTGCTTTTGATTTGGCTTCCAAATATAGGCATCTGCCATAGCCAAGCAGGGCAAGGGGTCTACCTTCTCCTTTGGCTTTAGCCATAGCTTTGTTATAAAGCTCTGCGGCGCCAGCATAATCCTGATTTTTTTCCTTAATTGCGGCAAGCTTTGGAGCAACGGGTTTATCCTTCTCAAACCATGCGTAGTCGGTGGTTATTTTTTCATAAATGGTGGCAGCTTCATCGTTCTTGCCTTGCTGGAATAATGCTTCAGCAAGTCCATAGAGAGCTGGAGCAACAATTGTGGCATCTGCTGCATTTTCCTGCACAACCTTCATATAGATTTTTGCGGCTTCATCAAGCTGCTTTGCGTCTGTTAAAGCATCAGCATAATCAATGAGCATTTTAGGTGAAAACTTGACATCTGGATTTATCTCCATTGCGCTCTTAAATGATTTTAAAGCAAGTTCTTTTTGCTTGAATTTTAAAAGGAAGCTGCCTTCGCTGAAAGCAATTTGTGCTTGATAGAATGAATTATCCTTTTGTTGAGTCTTAAATTTTTTGTATTGTTCAAGGGCTTCTTCCTGCGTCATCATTTTTGCACCAATAAGTTTAGCATAATTTTCGGCAATTCCAGTGACGGCTTCTGCTGCTAATTCAGATTCAGGGAAGAGCTGCAAAAGCAGCTGATAAGTACCAATTGACTGTAGTAGGAGATATTTATATTCGATTCTTCTTGTTTCAGTAAGCAAAGCGCCAAGCTTTGTTGTTCGTTCGGCATAAAGTCTTGCGGCAAGCTGCAGGGCTTGTGGAGCATTCTGTGAATTTGGATTATCTTCAAAAGCCATTATGAAATTGGCGGCTGCCCCTTCATAATCGGAAGCCTGTTGTTCTATCCAGCCGAGCCAGAAAGAAGCATCCGAAGCCAGTTTATGTGTTGGATATGCTTGCCGCATATCTATAAATGCGGATGATGCATTTGGATAATCCTTGTTCTGGAAATATATTGCCCCTATCTGGAACAAGGCTAGAGGAGCAATATCGCTGGTTGGATATTGTTTTGCAAGGTTCCGCAAGTAAGCGGAGGCATTAGTCAAATTGCCTGCGGCAGCCTCCGCATTGCCTATTTGCAAAAACGCGTAAGGGCGGTAGCTGCTATTCGGGAAACGGTCAATCAGATAATTAAATTCCTTGATGGCCTCCTGTGGTTTGCCAGCCTGAAGGAGGATATTCCCTTTTTGATAATAGACCTCATCCATGTTAGTGAGAGTTTCATTGCCATTGGGATATTTTGTTGTTAGAGTGGTAATGCTTGCCACAGCAGCCTGAAAGTTGCTTTGCGCAGCTGAAGATAGGGCAAGCAGATATAGTGCATTTGGAGTAAACTTACTATTCGGGAAGCGGGCAAGAAAATTAGTAACGCTGGCAAAGCACTCCTGCATTAAGCCTGCGCCATATTCGGCTGTAATTTTCCCCATAAAAGCTTCCTGTGCGTATTGTCCATTTGGAAAAGTTTCAATGCTTTTTGAGAAACTGGCAATGGCGCTCGGAATATCGCCCTGTTCAAGGAAGAGCTGCCCAATTGCCGCAGAGAGCTGATCGCCTGCAATAATATTTGTTCCAAACTCGCCATACATTTCATTGTAAGTTTCATAAGCCAGTTGAGGCTCTTTGTTTTCAATGTAAGCCCGCAAAAGCATTAGCATTATTTGTTTTTTCTGATCGCCTTGCACGAATTTTATGATGTGGGAAGCTATCGTGCGCGCCTCATCTGGTCTGCCAAGTTTGAAATAGATATCCGCTATTCTTATATATGCAGAGAGCATAATGTCAGGTGAATCTTTTACACCTATCAGCAACCCATTTAGCTTGCTTATTTCATTTTTTATCATTGATACATCTTCTTTTTCTGCGATTCCTCGTGCCATTGCAGCTTTTAATGCGCCAAGCTGTGATTCAAGATTCTGAATTACCTCTTTTTTTGTGAAAACTTCTCTATAGGATTTTATTGCATTTTGATATAGCCCTGCATTGTAATAAGTTTCTGCTATTGAAAACAATGCGTTGTTTGCCATAGCAAGGTTGCTGCCTTTTTCTGCAAGTTTCCCAAAAATTTTTCTTGCTTTATCAAAGTAGTTTTCTGCTTCTGCTTTCTTACCAGCTTTATGTAGCTCAACGCCACGTTCACTATAAATTGAAGCCAGCAAGAAAAGCCCATCTTTCGCTGCGGATGAATTAGGATATTTGGTAATCAACGAATTCAGTTCGGCTTCCGCCTTGTCATATTCATGTAGAACCTGAAACGCATAAGCCTTGCCATAAATTGCTGGTGGCACAGCTGGATTTTTAGGATAATCTTTAAGAAACTGATCAAAGAGTTCTATAGATTTATTTGCAAGCTTTGCCCTTTCAGAATCTTTTTCTTCTCTTGAGCCGGCAATACGCCCGTAGCTATCTGCCAAAAGATACAGAGCCTGAGCTGCCATCTCTGGATTAAATTTTTTTGGATTGTTGAGTTCCGTTAAAAGCGGGATAGCGTTGGTATAATCTCCCACGGCGTAGTAGCACCAGCCAAGCTCAAACTTGATAGTAAAAATCTCGCTAAATGTCGGTGAATTTTTCACTATGTTTTCAAAGTGAGTAATCGCTTCTTTAAACTTGCCAGCGTTCATAGCCTCTTCACCACGCATTGCAACTTCATCCCACTTATCGGCAAAAACGGAGCAAGTTGTAGCAAAAGATATAAACATTAACACATACAAGATATTCTTTATTTTGTTCTCCATATAAGCACCTCCATTGCTTTTTCTTTTACTCATTCATCACAGAAGAAGCAAACAAAAAAATACTACTAATAAACACAAAGTCTTGTCTCTAAACGAAAAATTTTAATCAAAATAAATTCTTGTTCTGAAAGTGGAAGAATCCTCAAAGTCTTTGATCTGCAAGATGGTAAGCTTATTTGCAATGATATCTATATCATCTCTATAAGAATGTTCACCGCCTCGCTCGTCAACAACCACTCTATAAACGCCGGGCTCAAGATCCGCAATCTCGTAATCATAATCATCAACTTCATAAAACAAATAACCGTTCAGATAAACTCTCACATCCACATAAGTCCTGTTGTCAACAACAAGACTTCCCTTCCCCTCTGGCGGACGATGCGGGAAGCTATCATCATCTTCGCATCCTGCAAATATAAGAAGAGCCAATCCAAATAAAGCCACTAAATAAGTTTTCATTTGTGGCTCATTATAATATAAAGCGTACTTGTTGCAATTTTTTTTTTGGATTTTTCTTCGGATATTTGCAGGATTGAGATTGCTTCTTGTTTAGGGGATTTTTTCTATAGCACGTTTGTTTTTATTTCACTACCATAACTGAGCAAGGTGCCATGCGCACAAGGCTCTGGCAGGTGCTGCCCATAACGCGGTCATAGAGGGCAGAGTGTCCCATAAAGCCTATGATCAGAAGATCAAAATTTTGCTGTTTGATGAACTCAATAAAAGTTTTCACTTCGTGTCCGATAATGACGTGTGAGCTAATTTTGATTTGCTGTGCTTCTGCCATTTTTTTAGTTTTTGCCAGAGCATCTTTGAAAATGCCATTTAATGCTTCCTGTTCCTCAACAAGTTCACCTATTGTTTCGGGATAGCGTGGCACCTCTTCGACAGAGAGTGTATGAAGTTCTGCGTTATAAAGTTTTGCCAGCTCAATGGCTGTTTCAAGCGCTTTGAAAGAGCCTTCTGATCCATCAAGGCCGTGTAGTATTTTTTTATACATTATTGACTTCCTCCTTTATTTTTATTTCAGGTTGAAACCATTGCTGTGCAACAAGTGTTGGCACAACTGCGCTGGCAATAATAACCGTTATAAGTACAGTGTATTGATCCTGATCAATAATTTTATTTGTTAGTCCAAAAAGCGCTGCTATGCTACCAAAAGTTAAACCAGTGCACATCAATAAAGTTGTATACATTCCTTCTTTTTTTTGAAATTTGAAATATACAGTTAATGGCAATATCCCTACAAATTTTGTGAGCATCTTAACAGCCAGAAATATTACAATAAGACCGAAGTCTGAAATAACAGTGTCGATTTTTACAAAAGACCCTGCTTTCAGAAAATAAAACGGTGTAAGTAAAGCAAAAGTTATTACACGTATCCTTTGCGCCAGGACACGCTCTTTTAAAAAGAACGGCGCAAGCACCATTCCTATAAGATATGCAGGCAAAACTGCCTCGCTTTTTGCTATATTGCTCAATCCACCAAGAAAGAATAGAATGAAAAAAATAAATTTTATTTCCGGCTCACTAATTTTATTGCCAACTTTTTTAAAGAACCACGGAGCTA
This sequence comes from uncultured Verrucomicrobiota bacterium, assembly GCA_964491945.1. Taxonomy (GTDB): domain Bacteria; phylum Verrucomicrobiota; class Kiritimatiellia; order JAAZAB01; family JAAZAB01; genus CAZBHO01. Next base: position 56,507 of record CAZBHO010000014.1, read on the forward strand.
TTTTTGGTAATATCCACATTAGTAGTGCAGTGATTAGACTGAATAGAATAAGAGATAAATCGTATCTGGCAAAAAATATGCCAAGCGCAACAACTGTGCCTATATCATTTATAAAACAGGCAGCTAAAATAAGTTTCCCTAAATCAGTGCGGTTATAACCTGTTTCTAACATCACTGCATAAACAACAGCCACAGATGTGCAGGATAAGGATATTCCAGCAATGGCTGCTTGATTAAAATTCCATCCACTTACAAAATACGCG
>CAZBHO010000015.1:0-25267 GCA_964491945.1 uncultured Verrucomicrobiota bacterium
GCGGGAGTAATTCAGTGGTAGAATGTCAGCTTCCCAAGCTGAACGTCGCGGGTTCAATCCCCGTCTCCCGCTCCAGCTTATTATGCCAGAATGGTTTGAGAGTAGAACATCCCACACACCAATGTGGCTAAAAAAAGTTTTAGCCATTATGATTATAATTCTCTTAATTGCTATGTGTTATGTGATTTTTTGGTACAAACGCATCCATTCCTATGACAAAATCATTCGAAGCGCAGCCAATACCTACAACATAGATCCTAACCTTATTAGAGCCATTATATGGCAGGAAAGCGCTTTTAACCCCTCAAGAGTAGGCAAAGCTGGCGAGATAGGACTGATGCAAATAACAGAGGCTGCCGCATTAGACTGGGCTAAAGCAACAAAACAACCAATGCCTTCTCGTAATGCTCTGTTTGATCCATCAAACAATGTATTTATAGGCTCATGGTATATTAGTAGAGCCTTAAACTATTGGCAGAATAAACCATATCCTTTACCATACGCACTTGCTGAATATAACGCCGGCAGATCCAACGCATTGCGATGGGCAAAAAATGATGTTAATGACCCCAACACTTTCTGGCAAAACATTACGTTCCCTATCACAAAAAAATATGTAAGGGATATTGTTAGTCGTTATCGTAAATCCACAAAACAATAGGTTTTTATTTGTATTAAGATAAGACAAATAAATCTTTTTATTCCTTGACTGCAACCCGTCATTAATTATTTTATCCCCAATAGAAAAGATAATTATAACTTTGATAGGAGCCTTATATGCAGGATTCAATCACTATTTCTGATAATTTAATAAGAGTTGATTTTGATTGCAAAGAAAAAAATGTGCCAGTAAAAATCACAAATTTGAAAGATGGCACAGAGTGGTACGCCAGAACACCAGCCATCCTTGAATTTATAGAACAAGGCTTACAAAGGGTTGAAATAAGTTATGCCCCTATAGCCAGAATACTAAAAACTGATGAAGGCAGGGTGGAATGCCAACTTAAAGATAGTTTCTTTGGAATAACAGCTTTTGTCTTCTTTTACATAAAAAATGGAGAGCTAGTTGTTGAAATACCATCCGACCGCATACTTGAACAAAATAAAGAAGTGGCATTGTTATCAGGAATCCATATCTTGCCCGAACTTATCAAAATTACTCCAGAAAACAATGGTTATCTTGTGTTGCCTTTGCAAAGTGGTTCCCTTTGTTGGCCGGAGCGGCACCAAAGATATCAAGATGCGTTTCTCATATATGGTCAACAGCATCGCTGGGAGGATTTGCCTCTTCTCCCCTGCTGTGGCGCAGTTAGAGAAAAAATACCTTCCGCTTTGATGGCTATAGCTGCAAAAGGCGATTGCGATGCAGAGTGCCGTGTGGCTCTGGACGGCAAGGGGGAAGGAACGGTTTCTTTTGCTATGCGATATAGATACACTCCTATTGATCCAGTAGATCCTATAGATAGGAAACTGATTTTTGTTCCACTCTCCGGTGAAGAAGCTTCTTATGCCGGAATGGGCAGAAGGATGTTTAAGCACGTTCAAGAGATAAGCGGCAGAAAGCCTCTAGCCGAGCGCATAACAACAAACAAAAATCTTGAATACATTTCCACAGCTTATACTGTGAAAATTTTTCATGCCAGCAAGCCAATTGGTCCTGTTGATGGAAGTGGCAAATACCACGTTTGGGCAACTTTTGATCAGGCGCTTGAGCAACTTCTGTTTTTAAAAAAGCATGGCATAGAACGTGTTTGGACACAAAGTGTTGGATGGAACCCTGATGGACACGATGGCTATTGGCCCACACGTTTCCCTATAGACGAACGGCTTGGAGGAGAAGATGGCTTCCGTAAACTTATAGCCGAAGGGCAAAAACTTGGTTATATAATCAGTGTGCATGATAACTATCTGGATAATTATAAGCTCTCACCTCACTGGGATCCAGATATGTGCGTGGGCGATATTTACGGAAGACCCCTAAAACAAGGACTATGGGGTGGCGGACAGAACCATAGAGGCTGGGGGCTTGCCTTGCCAGATTCAAGGTTGCGCGATCAACTCCTGAAAATGCATGCACTCGGAATCAAAGGTGGATATTACATAGATGCTATGGGAATGCCACTTGAAATATCATACAATTTAAAACATGGCGAAAGGCGCTATCGTAGAGCCTGCGCTGAAGGACAGATTCGTATAATTAAAGAAGCAGAAGCAATTTTTGGTTGCACAGGGACAGAAATGGGGTTTTTGTATATTGCTCCCTATGTTGATTCTATTGCCACACACTGTTACCCAAGAATGATTATAAGAAACAATGCAATTGTTGATCGTCTGGTGCCTTTATCAGTCATGGCTTTAAAAGGACATATAACATTTGAATCTGAATGTACACATAGATATGGGATTGAAACGAGAATTGGCTATGATTTGTGGAAGCATTTATTGGATCTGGCTGAATGTGGAGTAAGACCCAGACTTGAAACTTCCTATGTATATGGGATGAGTGGTTATCCACTTGAAAGTTACATAACGGCAATTAAAGAAGCTAATAAATTGATGCTTGTTAGATTGAAAGATGTGTGCATGGCGCAGCTTGTTGACCATAAATTGCTTGCAGGGGATCCCAAAGAGTACACACATGTAGTGCAATCTACATTTGCTGATGGCACAAAACTGATATGCAATTATGCGGAAAAAACTCTTTTAATAAATGGTGAAAATTGGAAATTGCCTCTATCTTATGTAAGACCAAAACCAGTTAAACAAGGAGAAAGACCAGCCCCTCACGAGCCTTAATTAATTGGAAAAAAGCTGATAGATAAAAATGTTTTTAAGAAGGCTTATGACAGCAAAGATGGTTTAACTATATTTTTAAAAACTTCTTTCAATTCTGAAAGCCCACTTTTTTCGGTGGCAGATATAGGAATGATTTGCTTACGAATTTTTTTTCGGAATAAAGTCAAATTCTTTTTGGCTTCTGGCAGATCCATTTTGTTGGCTATGATAATGGCTGTTCTTTTCAGTAAGTTTTTATCGTATTTGCGCAATTCTTCAGAAAGTGTCCTATAATCTTCAATAGGGTCTCTACCTTCGCTACCAGCCATATCAATGATAAAGGCAAGCAATTTTGAACGTTCAATATGACGTAAAAAAGTATGTCCCAGTCCGACACCTTTATGCGCATCTTTTATTAAGCCGGGGATATCAACTATTCTTAAAGAAGTTCCATCATCAAATTCCAACGTACCTATCACTGGATGTAATGTCGTGAAAGGATATGCTGCAATTTTGGGTTTTGCGTTGGTTATTGCTGCAATGAGACTGGATTTGCCTGCATTAGGAAAGCCAACAAGTCCAATATCGCCAATGGTTTTTAAATCCAAGCGTAAAATTTTTTCTTCGCCAGGCTCGCCTTCAGTAAACTCTGTTGGAGCTTGATGCGTACTGGTTTTCCAATGGACATTACCAAGTCCGCCTTTTCCACCTTTTGCCACAATAAAAGAGGATCCATCTTCAATTAGATCTGCAATGATCTGTTTTGAATTCTCCTCTCTGATTATTGTTCCACAAGGCACTTTGATTATAACATCTTCACCATTGCGACCATGAGCCTGCTGTCCTTTGCCTTTTTCCCCGTCTTCGGCTCTTATTTGTGGATTAAAAAAGAGAGAAATTAAAGAGGAGGTGTTTTTATCTGCCTGAAAAATTACGTGCCCACCTCTTCCACCATCTCCCCCATCTGGACCGCCGCGTGGAACATATTTTTCTCGCCTAAAACTTACACAGCCATCGCCACCTTTACCAGCTTTTACGCTTACCTTAACTGTATCTACGAATAGGTGTCCTTTCACTGTGTCTTTTGGCTATGCCTTTTGTTCTGACGGCACTATTCTGACAATTTTGCCTTCTTTTTCAAATTTCACTATTCCATCACGAATGGCAAAAAGAGTGTCATCACCACCCCGTCTTACGTTTAAGCCAGGTTTGATTCTAGTGCCGCGTTGCCTGACTAGAATTGAGCCAGCTTTTACAAATTCACCATCAAACCGTTTAATGCCAAGCCTTTTGCCACAACTATCTCTACCGTTTCTTGCACTACCTGCAGCACCTGTTGCCATATATTCACCTCCAATGCATCAAAAAAAAACAATTAAGCTATAGCCTGAATTTTTACAACGCAATACTGCTGTCTATGCCCTTTCTTACGGGAATAGCCCTTTCTGCGTTTCTTCTTAAATGCAATAACTTTTTTTCCTTTCTTAAAATCCTGAACCAGAGCTGTAACCTTTGCGCCTTCTACATACGGCATACCAAGCTTTAAAACCTTGCCATCAGAAACTGCCAGAACTTTATCAAAGGTTATTGTATCATCTTTTTTGACATCTTTTAGCAATTCAACTTCTAGCTGAGTATTTGGTTCAACTATATATTGCTTGCCACCTGTTTCTATAATTGCATATGCATTCATAACTTACTCCCTATATTTTTCTATTCACATAGAAAGAGGCGCATACTATACTTATTCTCTTTTTAAAGTCAAGCGCTTGAATTTTTTATTTTACAATTCAAAACATCACAAAGTAGTACAGGCAAGATCTTTTACAAAAAAGTGTGCGCAATGCCATTAATGAATTCATACTACAAAAGACGTAAAAACCGTCTTTACAGTAATTGCTGCGGCTATGATATAAGGCATCAATTTTTCATTAACATACTTTTTCCATAGCGCATTGGTGGAACTCCAAAATATTCGGCTAGGGTTTGTGCCACATCATAGAAGCCTTTTCTTATTCCTAGAAACTTTCCTGTTTGTTGTTTTATGAGTGCCCTACTGCAGAGCAAAACGGGCACGTATTCTCTTGTGTGGTCTGTGCCTTTGAATGTGGGATCATTGCCATGATCCGCTGTAATAATAAGCAAATCGTTGTCATCAAGTTTGGCAATAAATTTCTCAAAAAACATGTCCGTCTCCTCTAATGCTCTGGCATAACCAGCTGGATCACGTCGATGCCCATATAGCATATCAAAATCAATAAAGTTGGTTATAACAAGGCCACCATCAACAGTTTCTATAAGTTCAAGCATCTTTAATTGAGACTCTTCGTTATTGCCCGTATGAAAAGATTGCGTTATACCTCTTTTGCAAAATATATCTTCTATTTTGCCAACAGCCGTGACTTTTAGCCCTCTTTCTGTTAATACATCAAGAATTGTATCCTCTGGTAAAGGGAAGGAGTAGTCACGTCTATTTACAGTTCTTTTGAAATTATCTTTTGATGTTCCTACGAAAGGGCGGGCTATAACTCTGCCTACTCTCAACGGATTGCAAAGCTCTCTAGCTATCTGGCAGGCCTTGTATAGCTCTTGTAAAGGTATTATATCTTCATGAGCGGCGATCTGGAAAACAGAATCTGCACTTGTATATACAATCCACTCACCTGTTTTCATCTGCCGCTCGCCAAGTTCTTTAATGATTTCTGTGCCACTGGCAGCTTTGTTGCCTATGACTTTTCTGCCTGTTTGTTCTTCAAAAGTTTTTATAAGTTTTGGCGGGAAGGAAGGATAATTCTGTGGAAAAATATGAAAACTTTGTTCCAGAAAAAGCCCTGCAATTTCCCAGTGCCCTGTCGTGGTATCTTTGCCTTTAGAGACCTCCATCATAGCACCGAAATTGGCTATTGGATTTTGGCAGGGCGAGAGCCCTGGCACCTCACGATTGAAGAGTTGGTATACGATATTGCCAAGCCCCATCCTTTGTAAAATTGGTAATTCTAACTTATATGGTTTTTCTGCGATATGCAACAGAGTGTTGGCACCTTCATCGCCATAATCTTTTGCATCAGGTGCTGCCCCTATTCCAAAAGAATCAAGTATTATGAGGAATGCTCTCATGGAAATTTTTCGCTTCATTTTTTGTTCTTTTTAACTTTTATATAAAAACTTGACGAAAGAGATCAAGTATGAAATAATTTTTTACCAGTGGTTACTTGGTATTTTTATGTCAAAAGTTATGACGACAAACAATAAAGTGAGGATTCTATTGATAGATGATGATGAGGAAGATTTTATTTTGATCAGGGATATTGTAGAGAAGATACCGGGGAATACACACCTTATTGAGTGGGCACAAAACTGTGAAAAAGCTTGTGAAAAGATAAGAAGCTGCGTTTATGATATATGTTTAATTGATTATCGTCTGAAAGGCGCAACAGGGGTGGAAGTAATCAAGCAACTTGCTGAAAATGAGTGTGGAATGCCTTTTATTATATTGACTGGGATAGAAGATCCTGACATAGATTTTGCTGCTATGCAGGCGGGGGCAAGTGATTATCTTATAAAGGGGCAAATTGATGCGCCTCAACTTGAGCGGGCAATACGTTATGCCATAAAGCACAAAAAACTTGAGCAGGAGCTACGAATGGCTAATCGAAAACTGCAGCAAACTTTGGAGGAGCTTAAAAATGCTCAAGAACAGATTGTGGAACAAGAGCGTTTTATAGCGCTTGGCAAGATGGCCAGAGGCATAGCGCATGATCTTAACAATGCTCTCGTGCCTGTGCTGGGACTTTCCGATTGCTTATTGGAATCGCCAGACCTTATGGAGAATAAGAATGAGCTTACAGAGATATTAAACACTATTCGTTTGGCTGCAATTGATGCCCGCCAGATTTTAAGAAGGTTACGTGAGTTTTATGCGCCAGCCACTATTGAAAATAGGCTTGTGGATATAAACAGGATAGTTGAGCAGGCAATTACGCTTTCACGTTCGGCCTGGTATGATGAAGCAAGATTAAAGGGCATAAACATAAAAATGATATCAGATCTAACAGGTCGCATAGAACTTATTGGTAACGAGACTGATTTACGCACGGTTTTTATGAATCTTATATTAAATGCTGTTGAGGCAATGGATAAGGATGGCGTGATAGAGATAACTTCAAAGCAAGATGATAACTACGGAATAATTGTTGTTAAGGATACAGGATGCGGAATGTCAGAAGAAGTAAGAAAACAATGTTTTATTCCATTTTTTTCCACGAAGGGAAGAAAGGGCTCTGGACTTGGCTTGCCAACTTGTTATGGAATAGTTAAAAGGCATGATGGCGATATCAAAATAGAAAGTAGCGAAGGGAAGGGCACCACTGTCTATGTTAAATTGCCTATTCTGAAAGGGGCTGATGTAAAAATTGAGTCAGAACAGGACAAACTTTCTTCAGTTAGAGATTCATCTGCCAGTAAAGCCATTAATAAAAATGCTGCTTTAACTGTGCTTATTGTTGAAGATAATATCGCTGGGATAAAAGTAATTGAGAAATGCCTAAAAAAACTTGGACATAATGCAATTGCCACAACGAACGGGCACGATGCGCTGAAAGTATTTAATGAGCGGGATGTTGATCTTGTGATTACTGATAGGGCTATGCCAGAAATGAGTGGTGATGAGCTTGCGAAGAAGTTGCGTGCCATTGAAAACAAAAAAGATGTTCCAATTTTTATGCTTACCGGATTTGGCGATATGATGAATAGTACCCACGAAAAGCCACCTTTTGTTGATTGCGTTTTAAGTAAGCCAATAACGCTTGATGAGCTAAAAAAAGCCATTGATTCTCTTCAATTGCGCTAATGATTAGATTTTTGATGAAAGCTATATATATATCTACTCAGGATAAAAAGCCATTTTCTATACGTAAAAAATTTCTTATGATAACCCTTTCTATAAGCACATTTGCTGTATTAATCACTTCTGCTTTGCTGTTATATTATCATACAAATGCTTTAAAAACGTTATTCACAAAAAGATGGCTTTCCATTACAAATGCGTTTTGTAAGCGTTACGAGGCTGTGCAGGTAGATGAGCGGGAAAAACAAAAAATGATAAAAACGCTGTTCTTGCCGTTGCCAGATATAGAGGAAGTGCTTTATGCCAGTTTCTACTCAACAAACAAAATGTTAATTGCTGAATATAGAAGCGCTAACTCTCATTCAACCTATATACCATCCTATGCAACGATAGAAATGTTGCAGAAGCAAAAAAGAAAATATCTTTTTCAGCCTAACGATACTTTATTGGTTGTGCAACCTGCGATGAGTGTAAATAATGAGATAGAAGCTTATCTTCTGATGGAAGTTGATACTGCAAAATTAAAAAACATGTTACTGAAAAGTTTCGTCCTAGTTTTCCTTTCTATTTCAATAGTTATATTATTTGTTGTAATTATAACTTTTAAAATGAGTGGGTATATCACAAATACATTGAACCAAATTATTTTGACACTCAACGATATAACTCAGAAGAAAAATTACTCATTGCGCATTCCAGCTATTCAGACTAATGATGAAGTGGCAACTCTCATCAATTCTTTTAATCATATGTTAGATGTGATTGAATATCATTCACAAGAGTTAAAGAAGATGAATGAACAACTTGAGGAACGCGTGCATATGAGGACCAGAGAACTAGAGCGTGAAAATGAGGAACGTCAGCAACGTGAAAATGAATTAAAAAAACAAGCATTGTTGCTGGTAGAGAAGAATCAGGAATTGCAAGACTTTGCTTATGTTGTTTCTCATGACCTTCAGGAGCCACTCCGCAAAATACAAGCTTTTGGTGATAGATTGCAGGCTAAGCTTGGAGATACTATTCCACCAGAGGCAAAAGAATATCTCGCAAGGATGCAAAATGCTGCTCAAAAAATGAGTAAACTCATTGAAGGTTTGCTCACATATTCAAGAGTGGCAACAAGACATTACAATTTTGAGCAAATGCATTTAAGGAGTGCTGTTGAAGAGGCTGTTATGAATCTTGAATATCTCTTTATCCAAACAAATGCCAGACTTGAATGTGAGGAGCTACCAATGATAGAGGCTGATCCACTTCAGATGCGGCAGCTATTTCAAAATTTAATAGGGAATGCATTAAAATATCACAGACCAAACGTGCCACCTGTGATCCGTATAAGAGGTCAAAAGGTCATTAAAGCAGCAGAGCTTCCCGGTCAAGAGCCAGCTGACTTTGTGGAAATTACTGTTGAAGATAACGGCATCGGCTTTGATAATAAGTATGCAGACCGCATTTTTGGTGTGTTTTATCGCCTGCATGGGCAAAACGAATATGAAGGCACTGGCATAGGGCTTGCCATCTGTAAGAAGATAGTTGAGCGGCACAATGGAAAAATTTTTGCGGAAGGTGTTCCGAATGTGGGAGCAACCTTTACTATAGTGCTTCCAGTTAATCAAAATTATGTTAAAGGCGTTGGCTAAACTTATGAGTAAACAAGACCAAACAAAAATTCCTGTGAAAATACTTATGGCAGAAGATGACCCTGACGATCGTCTGATGATTAAGGAGGCGCTTGCAGAAGCACAGATAATTAATGCCATAGAATTTGTTAATGATGGTGAGGAGCTTCTTGATTACCTTTACAAACGAGACAAATTTGCCTACCTTAAAGGAGAGCCATATCCCGGTTTAATTTTGCTTGACTTAAATATGCCACGTAAAGACGGCAGAGAAGCTTTAAAGGAGATTAAATCCGATTCAAAATTAAAACACATCCCTGTTGTTGCCTTAACAACAACTCGTTCAGAAGAAGATGTCATCAATCTCTATGCTTTAGGCATAAATTCATATATTGTTAAACCAATTACGTTTGATTCGCTTGTGGAATTGGTTAAGAGTATTGCCTCTTATTGGTTTGAACTGGTGGAGTTGCCTGGTTAGCAATCTATCTTTTCTTGCTTCATTAATGTTTGAAGCAGCGCTGTCCTGTAAAAACCATTGAGGCATTAAACTCATTGCAAGCCTCTATCACTTCAAAATCTCGTTCAGAGCCTCCGGGCTGGATGACAGCTGTTATCCCTTCCTTTAAGCCCACATCAACACCATCCCTGAATGGGAAAAATGCGTCGGAAACCATCCTGGCGCCAGATAAACCACCTTTGTGTTTATTGGTTTCACTATCTATTTCCGCTTTTTGTTTAGGATCAGTTATGGCACTATATGGCTTTTTAAATTGCTCCCAAGAAAGACGATCTGCAAAGTTTCTATAAGCCTTGTCTCTTGCATATTGTGCCATCCCAACCCTATCCTGTCCACCAGCTCCAATACTGATTGTTACACCATCTTTAACATACAGCACCGAATTGCTTGTTACTCCACACTCCACCAGCCAGCCAAAAATTAGATCATCATATTCCTCCTTTGTCGGCATACGATTTATTTTATATTCTCTGCCTTGATAAGTTGTATGTGCTGGTATAAGGTCTGATGGTTTTCTCGTTATCGGCAAAAATGACCATTGCACGATTATCCCTCCATCAATCAACGATTTAAAATCAAGAAAACGCTTTGTGGCAAAACTTTGTAAACGTTCTATATTCTTTATTCTCATCACACGTAAATTCTTCTTTTTCCTCAAAATATCCAAAACGCCATATTCAAAATCAGGTGCTGCCACTACTTCGGCATATTGCTGGCATATGAGTTCAGCCGTTGTTTTATCAAGCGTCCTATTCAATACAATTGCACCGCCAAATGCCGCTATCCTATCCGCCATATTGGCTTTTATGTATGCCTCGGCAAGAGAGCCAGCTTTTGCCACGCCACATGGATTGTTGTGTTTCACTATTACCGCACAGGGCTCATCCATAAGATATCTTAAAATGTTAAGGGCATTATCAACATCTGTAAGATTAGTTTTACCCGGATGCTTTCCCGATTGCAAAAGCTCAACATCCGAAACCAGATAAGCGCCACTCTCAATTGCTTCAACCTCGCCAAGCACCAAATTGCCATTAATGAGTTTATAAAGGGCTGCCTCTTGTCCCGGATTTTCTCCGTATCGTAATCCTTTATTCACTCCATCAATCACCCAGCTAACTTTCTCATAAAACAACGTCTGTCTTTTATCACTTTCATCAACAAAAGTGATTTCAATTTTGGGAGGAAAATGATCATCCATTATTGTCTTATAAACACTCTTAAAATCTTTCTTTTCCATAAAAATCATCTCCAAAAATTCTCTTTTTTTTATTCATATTGCTTTTTTCCCTATATTCAAGCAAATTGTTGTCTGGATAAAAAGCCTTGCATTGTTTGAAATATTAGTGATCTTTTTTTGAACACATACTGTCAACACATAAATAACAGGGAAAATAAAAAGGACGCAAAGAAAGCAAGTAAAACATCATACTCCTAACTCTTTGCGTCCTTTTCCCTTATGATGGGATTAACTATTATGCAACGCCCATTTTTTCCATATTCCGCAAGCTAATTTCTAAACTTTTAAATGGGTCGTTGGTTACTGGCCAAATATCTTGTTCAACTATGTAATCAACCACCTTTATTTTTTTGCATGCTTGAAAAATGGCGTCCCAGTTTAGATTGCCTTCACCTATTTCTGCCATCACAGGTTCATTATTGATAATGGTCATATCTTTCAGATGAATCTGATCCATTCTGCCTTTCATTTTTAATATCCACTCAACAGGGTCGCATCCACCTCTGGCGACCCAATGTGTATCAATTTCTGCTTGCAGATATTTTGGATCGGATTCTTCATAAATTATTTCAAGCCCCAGTTTGCCATTAAACTTTTGAAATTCAAATGCGTGATTGTGATATTGTAAATGGATGCCGTGTTCTTCAAATAAGCGTTTGCCAAATTGATTCATCTCGCGGGCAGTTGCGATATATCGTTCTGCATCTTTGCGATCTTCCAAACCAAGCGCTGAAACTGCGCAATAGTTTACTCCCCATATCTTGAGTGAGTTTACAACCTGATCAAATGCTCCACGTAAATCTTGCATTCCAAGGTGATAGCCTATTGGGGTAATGCCATTTTTATCCAGAATATCTTTTAGTTGTTTTGGATCTATCGGTCCCATTGCAGAAATTTGAATGTATTTGTACCCTATCTGACGGAGCCGCTCCATTGATTTATCAATATCAGCTGGCGTTTTGATATGATCCCTAATAGTATAGGTTTGAACAGACACTCTGTTTTTTTGTTTTGTTGTATTTGTTCTTTTCATAATAACTCCTACAGTTGATTCAATTGGCTTTTCAACACCTTTCGCTGGTGTTAAAACCCGTAATATATGCAGGTAACATAAGAAAAGCAAGCATTTTTTAGAGTGGTTGAATTTCAGTGCAAACCTAAAAATCAGGATAAAAAATATCTCATTCTATTCTGTAAGCTAATGCTTGTAATAAATATCTATTTCAGCTATTATTTTTTACGAAAAAAACAATCGCATAAAAAAGAGGCGAATAGATGGGAAACATTCATTTTGTCCCTAAGGATGATGTTGCGGAAAAGCAGAGGCTAACAACAAGGTTTTTATGGATTATTAAATCTCACATCCATTGGCTTGTTGTGCTCATTGTTTTAAGTTTAGTATTAACTACGCTAATAGTAGAAGTTAGCTTTATAATGGATGGTTATGGGGATTTTCTTCCATCATACATTTTAGAAGCTGGTAGCTCAATTCACATAACAAGAATAATTTTCATTCTATTAGTGGGAGGAGCACTGCTCTGGTTCGTAAGAAAGTGGCAGAATCTCACACGCATATTAGAAGAGGAAAAAGAGTGGCTACAGGTGACGCTCAGTTCCATAGGCGATGCTGTTATAGTTGCAGATAAAAATGGACGTGTGATTTTTCTAAACAAAGTTGCCGAGCAACTTACAGGTTGGCGATTGCAGGAAGCAAGTGGCAAATTAGTTGATGAAGTTTTTAATATCATCCACGAAAAGACCCGTATGCCTATAGAGACGCCTTTTGAAAGCGCTATAAAACTAGGGGAAATAGTCGGATTATCTAATCATGCAGTTTTATGTTCAAGGGATGGCAAGGAGTATTGTGTTGCAGATAGTTGCGCGCCAATTATGGATCTTGGTGGCAAAATTATAGGGGTGGTGCTGGTTTTTAGAGATGTAACAAATGAGAGAAAAACACAAGAAACTTTAAACAGACTCGTCACTGCAGTTGAGCAATCTGCTGATGGCATTGCAATGGCAGATATGGAAGGACGCATAGTTTATTGTAATAATGCATGGATTAAAATGCATGGCTACAAAAAAGAAGAGGTTATAGGTTCCACAATTTCAACTTATCACACCGCTCAACAAATGCAGGAAGAGGTTCTGCCTTTTAATGAAAAAGTTTTGCAAGCGGGATTGTATTCTGGGGAGGTGGGGCATAAACGAAAGGATGGTAGTACTTTCCCGACCTATATGACGGTTAGTTTGGTGCGCGATGATGATGGAGCACCTGTAGGTTTTGTGGCTGTGGCACATGACATAACAGAGCAAAAGAAAGCAGAGGCAGCATTGAAAGATAGCGAAAACAAGTTTTCAACAGCTTTCAAAGCAAACCCTGAAATGCTGATTTTAAGCGAACCGGAAACAGGGCGTATATTGGAAGTAAACAATACTTTTCTGGATATATTTGGTTTTTCTATGGAAGAAGTTATAGGGAAAACGTCGCTTGAGCTTGGGATTTGGCCTACTGCTGCGGAGAGGATGCGGCTTCTTATCTCTATCAGAGAAGGAAAGGGCGAAGTAAAAAACATGCCAGCCATACACAGAAAAAAAACAGGAGAGCTTTTCCCTGTGCTAATCTCAGCAAATATAATTACAATAGGTGGGCGAGAAAGAATGATCTCTGTTGTACGTGATATGACAGAGCTTAAAAAAGCAGAAAGAGAAATCAAACTTTCTCAAATGAAATATGAGATGATCTTTAACACTGTGCCTTCAATGGTAGTTATGATGACACCAGAAGGCAAAATTGTTGAAGCTAACCGGGAATTTATGGCTCTCACTGAATTTAAGGAAGAGGAAGTAAAGGGAAAAACACTGGTAGAACTTGCTCTTCTTGATGATCCTAAAAGATGGCAGGAAATGCTGAAAAAGATATTCATTGAACAATGGATTGGTAATGAGGAAGTGGTTTTGAAAACGAGAGGGGGCAATTTGCGTAACCTGCTCTTTTCTGCAAGACTTATGACAATAGAAGGCAAAACCTTCATATTAGGAGTGGCAAATGACATCTCTGAAATGAAGAGATTAAACGAAAAATTAAGATCATCACTTGCTGAAAAAGAAATTCTCATAAAAGAAATACATCACAGAGTTAAAAATAATTTACAGGTAATTTCCAGTCTTTTAAATCTTCAGAGCAAATTTATTGATGATGATAAAATTAGGAACATCTTCTGTGAGAGTCAGGAGCGCGTAAAGGTTATGGCAATGATTCATGAAAGCCTTTATCGCTCCACAGATTTTTCCAGTATTCCATTTGCCGACTATGTGACAAGTCTTGTTGCTGATATCATAAGAATATATTGTCAAAATCCCCAAAGAGTTAAATTAAGCATAAATGTTGAACAGATATGGCTTAAAATAGAGCAGGCAATCCCTGTTGCTCTAATAATAAATGAGCTTGTGGTTAACGCCATTAAACATGGCTTTAAGGATATATTTGCAGAATCAGCTGATAGCTCGCTTTGTGGTGAGCTTGAAATAACTATGAAACAGCAAGATTCCTTCTACGAACTTACCATTCGTAATAGCGGCGGTAAACCGTTTCCAATTGAAATAGATTTCAAAAGGAGCAACTCGCTTGGCTTACAGCTTGTTAATGTGCTTACTCGTCAGCTGGAGGGTGAAGTAACGCTTTCCAGCAAAAATGGTACGCTCTTCTTAATTAGATTTCCTGTTAAATAAAACTAACGCTGCACTCTGCCAGAGCCGCCACCTTTGATTAAATCCTCAACTTCCTTAACACTAACTCTATTAAAATCGCCCGGAATGGAGTGTTTTAAGCAACTTGCAGCCACGGCAAATTCAAGGGCCTCTTTTGAATTTTTACCAGTTAGTAATCCATAAATCAAACCACCAGCAAAAGCATCACCGCCACCAACTCTATCAACAATATCATATATTTCATAGTGCTGACTCACAATGAACTCCTTCCTATCATTCAAACATCCACCCCATCCGTTATGATCCGCGCTATGACTTTCACGCAAGGTTATTGCTATTGCCTTTAAATTTTGGAACTCTCCAAGTACCTTTTCGGTAAGCTTTTTGTATGCTTCTATATCAAGCTTGCCAGATTCCACATTTACATCAATTTTAATGCCAAGCGATTTTTGGCAATCTTCCTCGTTAGCTATACCAATATCAACATATTTTACAAGTTCCCTCATCACCTCAGGCGCCTTTTTGCCATATTTCCAGAGCTTACCACGATAGTTAAAATCGCATGAAACTGTTGCTCCTTTTGCTTTTGCCTTTTGCACAGCCAGCATAGAAAGATCTGCCGCCTTCTGGCTTATTGCTGGTGTAATGCCTGTAATATGGAACCAGCTAACATCATCAAGCACCTTATCCCAATCAATAACGTTGATATCAGCTTCAGCTATACTTGAATGTGCCCTATCGTATATAACCTTTGAAGCCCTTTGATTGGCACCACCTTCGAGAAAATATATACCCATTCTGCCAGTCTCTGTTTTAACTATCATTGAAGTATCAACACCAAACTTACGCAATTCTGCAATGCAGGCCTCAGCAATCTCATTTTTTGGCAAAACAGTAACAAAAGCTGAGTGCACCCCAAAATTGGCAAGCGAAACAGCCACATTGGCTTCACCACCACCAAACGTTGCTTCCAGCATTGGCCCCTGAAACAGCCTCTCAAAGCCCGGTGATTTCAAACGCAGCATTATTTCTCCAAATGTTACAACCTTCTTGTTTTGCATAGGTATATACTCCTTTCTTTTTTATTTAGTGTTATTTCTTTTGCAAAAGATGCACTGCAAATGAGCCATATTCATCTTTTAAATAAACAGCAATAAAATTACCAGAAGCATCTTTCTTTGCTGTGCTCATATCAACTTCTACTCCACGTTTGCTCAAATAAGCAATTGCTCTCTCTATAGAATTAGTGGCAATGGCTATGTGTCCATTTGCGCCAAGCCCTTTTGCTTTATTAACCTCAATAGCCTTGCCTGCAAAGTTAGAACTATTGCCCTCCTTTAGAGGAAAATTAAATAGTGCGGAAAACTTTTTTGTCAGTTCAAGCGAAGAAGCAGCATCTGCCATGTTGATTCCAATATGCGCAACTTCAAATCCCAGCATGACATTTATAGCTTCCGCAGTAAGAGCCGTGATCTCATCAAATTTCTTTGCCTTAATTAGTTCATCTTTAACCATCCAACTTCCACCACAAGCAAAGACTTTTGGAAACATTATGTATTCACCAAGATTTTGCGCTGTTATCCCACCTGTCGGAATAAACTTAATTCCTCCAAAAGGCGCAGCAAGCGCCTTCAGAGTTTTAATTCCACCAAAAGCATCTGCAGGAAAAAATTTTACTATACCAATATTATTCTCTATTGCTAACTGAATATCGGTTGGAGTGGCAACACCGGGAAAAACTGGCACATCCTGTTCCTGACAAAACTGCACAACTTTCGAGCTAAAGCCGGGCGAAACTATAAATTTGGCTCCAGAATCTATTGCCTGCTTCGCCTGTTCAACGTTTAAAACTGTTCCGGCGCCAAGCACCACATCAGGGAATTGCTCGTTAACTATCTTTATTGCATCCTTGGCTGCAGCTGTTCTAAAAGTTATTTCCGCAGTGTTTAATCCGCCTTGCTTTAAGGCATTTATTAAAGGTGCCGTATCATTTACATCATCTATTTTTATAACAGGAATTATGCCTGCTTCATATAATTGTTTTAGAATGGCTTCTTTTTTACTCATAACTAATAACTCCTTTTTTAACGGTTAATCAATTTTGTTGACTGCATACTTTGGCTTCCTGCCTTCCAAAACGTCCGCAACGTTTTCTGCTGCCTTGCGCTTTAATTCTTCCATAGCTTCTTCGGTGTACCAGCCAGTATGACCAGAGACCGTGATATTATCTAATTGCAAAAGCGGATTATCCTTATCAGTAGGTTCTTTTTCAAAGACATCAATGCCAGCTGCTAAAATCTTTCCAGAACTTAATGCCTCGTAAAGAGCCTTTTCATCAATTATAGGACCTCGTGATGTATTGACGATAATTGCTGTTGGTTTCATCTTATCAAAGGCTTCTTTGTTGAAAATATGGCGAGTCTTTTCGTTAAGCGGCATATGAATGGAGATAAAATCTGCTTCCCTTAAAGCAGTATCCCAATCCACCTTCTCAGCGTCAGCAGCTTTGATAACATCATCGGGAACAAAAGGATCATAAACAAGCACCCTGCTCGGCAGGAATCCGGCAATTTTTCTATGGAGAATTCTTGCTATCTGCCCATAGCCCATAAACACAAATGTTTTTCCTTTTAATCTCCACTGCTTGCCACCAGCTGTTATATCCCAGACGCCAGCTCTTAAGAGTTTATCGCGCCGCACAACATTTCTTACACAGCTCATTAAAAGTGCCAGAGCCTGATCAGAAACATCTTCTCCGCAGTAATCAGGAACGTTTGCAACCCATATCTTCTTATTAGTTGCAGCATGAATGGCAACATTATCGTAGCCAACTCCATACCTTGAAATCACGCGGCATCTCTTCATTGCCATAATCACCTTCTCAGTAATTGGAGCAAGATTGACTATCAGCGCATCAACTTCGCTGCATTCTTTTGCAAGTTCTTCTTCATCGCTGCTTTTTATATTCACAATTTCAACATTATACTTTGCAAGCACAGCTGTTTCTTCTCTGTAATGAGGATATCTATTATCAGCTATTGCAACTTTGTATTTCATAGTTTTATTCCTCTATTTATAATTATCCCCATCTGCCTTTTACTACTGCACCAATTTCATTTGAACGATACATCGCTTCAATAAGTTCAATGCAAGCTAGTCCAAGCTTTCCACTACATCCATAGATAGGTTCTCTATTATTCAACACACAATCAACCGCATATTTTAGTTCATCAACATATCCAAGATTCATAAATTCATCAACGGCAGGCTTGGTCCAGCCAAGTGTGTTATCTGCCTTTTCAATGGCATAGCCGTAGCCGGGTCTGCTATAAACCGTAAGGCAGGAACCGAATGTCAGCTCAGCTTTAATGTTGCCTTCTGTGCCATATATTTCCACCTTATCATCCATCCCGCCAACTGTGATGTAATTGCCTTCTATAAAAGCGACTTCGCCATTCTGAAATTTCATTGTTGCAATGGCAAAATCCTCACCTTCAAAATTCTTGTGCACAAAATTTTTTTCTAATCCTTCTTTGCATTGAGCAAATACTTCAACAACAGGGTTTCTTCCTTCATCAGCCAACATATAAAGGACCCAGCCAATAGGATGAATTGCCAGATGTATCAAAGAGCCTCCTCCACAGGTCTCTTTTTTTCTAGCAAACGGGCTATGAGAACCATTATGGCACTCTTTAGCTTTCACATAAAGCGGTTTGCCTATGCCTCCTTCTTGGATAATTTTTAATGTTCTTATAAGTGCTGGCGCAAAAACCCAATCCTCACCATAGAAAAGCTTTATATTTGCCTTTTGACAGGCTTCTAGCATCTCCTTTGCATGAGCCGCTTTTGTGGCAAGAGGCTTTTCGCAGAATACGTTTTTACCGTTTTTTGCACAGGCCAGCACAATCTCATAATGCAAAAAGTTTGGGGCGCAAACAGAAACTAAGTCCAGATCTTCTTTTTCCAGCATCTCCTTGTAGTCAGTGTATGTGCGCGGTATGTTCCACTTTTCTGAAAATGGCTCAAGATTATCAATAGCGGCAACAGCTTCTATCGAAACTAACGGATTGCGGCTATAGCTATCTGCATGGAAATCGGCGGCAAACTTTGAACCAACAATTCCAACTTTTATTTTTCTATGCTTATTTTCATCCATTTTTGCTCTCCTTTCCTACCTATCCTTTTTCTGGGCCAGTTATGCCCCAGTACTTTTTCTGCAATACATTCTTTTCAAACTCCATAAAGGCAAATGTTTCGGTATAGTTGGATGTTGCAAGTTCCATCGTATGACGAAAATCTTTAACCCTTTCGGCATTTCTATCTAGTTTTTCTGCCTTTATAAAAGCATCAACAAGCTTTTCAACTTCTTCGTAAGAAACAAGATTATACATTCTTGTAAAATCTCTTACCGGTGTTGCGCTTTTAATTAAACAATGGTTAGAAGGCTTGTTAGCCTGGTCAAATGTGCTTTTATCATATACGCCTTTATTGAGGTATTTCTCTTCAGGTGTGTCTATGAATGCTTTCGGTTTTGTTTGAGATTTTGCAAGGAAACTACACGCAGCTATGAGAAGGTTCTTTGCAATTTCTTCGGAATCTGTCACAAATGGTCCAACGAAAGGCAAAATTCTGCCCGGCCTTGTAAAGCAATAGCCTTGAATCAAACCGTTATCACCTCTATACACAAAGCAACCATCTTGACTATCTTTGAATAGAGCCGTTAAAACATTGCTCCTCTCAAGAAAGGCATTTGAATCATAACGGATAAGTTCTGGAAGGATAGCTTCCGTAACATTTGTAATATGAGCTTTATCGTAATCTTTACCAGCAAATTCCGCTATCTCAAATGTGGAACGCCACAACCTATAAGAATCCTTATATCCAACCGCGCCATAAACGGTGTTGCCCATCGGTGTTGCATCAAGTCCGTTGATAATTTTTCCACAATTTATGGCATATTTAACACAGTGCTGCATCATTGCATTTGCAATTCCCTGTCGCCTCAATTCAGGATGCACAAGTATCATTCCTATCCACGTATGCCTCTCACCAAGCGGCAAAACGGATGATGTTGCCACTGGTATCTTTTCTCCATCATGCTCTATCATAGCCACAAACGAACCATTCTTATCAAGAGCAACCATCCGCTTTATATCTTCATCTGTTTGATTCCAACCAGCCCGCATAGTTAATAAATGCATAGTGTCAGCATGCTTGCCTATCTTTTCCATCTTAAAATAAGGCTCGTTCACCAGCTTTTTATCCGCAGGTAAATCTATTTTCATCGCAGCAGGAACACATACGTGAACTTTTTTGCCCGTACGCAAAATAAGCTCAACATCGCGTTCTTCGGCAAATGCTTCAGCTTTCGGATTGTTAAAACGAAAACATCCATACAAACTATCAACATAAGCATCCTTACCAAGCACTATCTTCTCCACTTTCTCCGGATGCGCTTTCTTGATAAGTCTCATATCGCTCTTCCTTTCTATTGTGCAGCTTTGCGTAATATGCCAGTTTCTACCATCTTGATTGCGCCAACAGGACAGATATCTATGCAGGTTGAACACGCAAGGCATTTTGCTTTATCTATATTGCTCTTCCTATTCTCCATGGTGATAGCATTACAATGCCCAACCTTTTCACACAAACCGCAACCGATGCACTTTTGTACATCAACTTCCGCGTAACCGGAATGGATTGTCAATTTATCAGCAGAAGTTATTCTATGCACAGCTAAATCCCTAAAATGTAAAATGTGCTTAAACGAATGCCTATCCATATATTCTTTTATCTGCTTTAACCATTTTGGTAAAAAGTCAAATCCGCTAATCATCGTTTCTGTGCAGACACCCAACAAATCCGACCCACAAAGAATGAATTGTATGGCATCACGAGACGAAGAAATACCGCCTGTCCCCAGAATGATATGCTCTTTACCAACTTTCTTCCTTATTTCATACACATCACGTAGAGCCAAAGGTTTTATCCACGACCCAGAAAAACAAGCAAGTGTTGGCTCATCCTGAAGTCTATAAGGTCCCTTTTCAGGATTCTCAATATCAAAATCTGCTATAGCCAATCTATTTGCCACACTTGCAACACAAGCAACTCCTTTCTTAAAACACGCATCAGCCACATCCGCTATCCTGCCGCCTTCAGGTGTAATTTTCACAAATACAGGAATTTTTACCGCCTTACACACCGCTTCGGCAATCATACTTACCACAATAGGATTCTGCCCCATACTAGCGCCAGTTTGCGGCGTTCTCTCATCCTCACTTAAAGCAACATTAAAAGACATATTCGGGCAACACATATTTAACTCTATCACATCAGCACCAGCACTTTCTGCCGCTTTTGCCATATCAACCCAGCCATCAAGTCCGGGCTTATCACCAACATAAGTTATATTCGCAAAAAGGATTAGAGATTTCGTTACTTTCTTGCCTTCCTCAAGTAGTTTCAAACATTCATCAAATTTCAGACGTTTTTCTGCGGTAAATGCATGGTATGCCTCTTTTTTGAACCATCTATAGCGTGGTGGTAAGCTAATATAAGGTTCAGGATCAAAAGCAAGCTTCAAACTTGCCCCTGCCCATCCTGCAGCCTCGGCAGCAATTAGCTGCTCCTTCCATTTTACAGTTGGACCAGATGCCACCACAAAAGGATTACGGAAAGTTAGGTTTTTAACTTTTACTTCCAGCGCAGGATCTTCCAAGAACTCTGTTTTGACTATTTTCATAGCAAGCCTTTCTTTTGAAGAATTTATGTGAATAAAGATAGCACTTTTTTTGATTTCATCAACCCCTGCTTGCGGAATTTTTTTCCTTTTTTGCGACATACAAAAAACAACCATTTTGGGAAAAATCGTCAGGCAAAAATGAGGGCAGAGAAGTGTGAAAAAACATTGTAAAAAATGCCTCTTGCTGAAAAGCTCCAATTGAGGGCACATCAACATATATCATGTACTATAAAAAAATGTTGACCGTTATCGGTGGATATGATAAATGTTTTTACAAAAAATTCAATAGAAAGGATCTTCTATGAAACGTTCCATTAGTTCAGTCTTTGTGGGAGTGATAGTTGCAACGCTATTATTAACAGGATGCGCAATGTTCCGTGCTAACGTGAAGGATGATGACCCAGATAAATTGCCTCAATTGGATGCAAGATATGGAGCACAGGATTTAAGAAGACTTTCCCAGGAGATAACGGATGAACTTGCCTCAAGCGCTTTTGTTAAAGGTATTCAGGGCACTCCAGTAATGATAATATATGGCATACAACCACGCACAGAAACATTTGTGGATACAAAGGCTTTGACCGACAGAATCCGTACGGCCCTAATGCAATCTTCTAAAATTCAATTTGTTAATGAGGAACGCCGTGATGCTTTGTTGAAAGAGCAAGGCTATCAGGCTCAAAATGCCACACCTGAAACCAGAGTTGCCATAGGTAAACAAGTTGGTGCGAAGTATATGCTAACAGGTGCACTAGTTGAAATGAAAAAAGAAACAGGGCGTCAGGCAAGAGTCTCTAAAACGGAACTTATGTATTATCAGCTTACGGTGGATATAACCGATTTAGAGACTGGTTTAATAATCTGGTCAACCACGAAAGAATTTGCAAGAGAAATGCGCAAACCTCTTATCGGATGGTAATTTTTGCGGGTTTAATTTTGCCTGAAAAAGCAATTTTATGATATGGTTAAAAATTTGCCGTGTGCTATCTTTCGTAATTCTTGCAAGCACATTGGTGCTTATCATGGGATGCGCTTCGCCTCCGTTAAATACTGCAAGAGCCAATTTCTATAGTGGACGCTTTGATCTGGCAGAAGAAAATCTGAAAGATGTTCCATCTGAAGATAAAGATGTGGTTCTTTATTTGATGGAACGTGGGATGATAAGGCAAGCTGCTGGTAATTATGAGCAAAGCTCTCGAGATTGGAGGGAAGCCGTTGAGATAGAAAAGAAGCTTGAAACATATAGCCTATCAGAAGGCGCTTCCAGTATGGTGGTTAATGATAGAACGCTTTCTTATACAGGCTATCCATTTGAGCATACGCTTATATACACTTATCTTGCGAAAAACTATTTTGTTCAAACCAACTGGGATTATGCTGCAATATGCGCAAGGAACATAATCTCCTTGCTTGAAAAGAGAGAAAATTTTCCTGATATCCCTTATAGTAGATACCTGGCAGCGGTTGCGCTTGAAACTATAAACGATGGCAATGCTGCCTCTCAATATAGACTTGCAGGGAAAGATCTGGAAACAATCTCAATAACAGAAAATGGTAAAATTATTCCAAAATCATCTACCAACGATTCTAAAACAAATGCTTCGACAAAGATCAATTTTGAAATAAACAAAAAAGAATATCCGTGTGAGCTTATATGCTTTGTAGGTTTTGGTAAAATTCCAGATTCTGCTAAAAATGCATATATGTATACCATGTCCTTCGATTTTGCGCCTTTTGTTGAAATATATATTAACGATAAATATGTTGGGAGAAGCTTTCCTCTTTCTAATACTGCATATCTTTTAGCGGTAAGTGAGCGTGAAATGGCACTTAAAAAAGCTGCAAAAGAAGCAATAAGAGTTGCAGCAAAAGAAGCAATTGCTTCAAGCATTGAGCATTCTAATGAATTTGCAGGAGCTCTGGTACGAGCAGCTCTTTTTGCTATGGAGATGCCTGATGATAGATTGTGGCAAACTTTGCCACTCTGGTTGGAAGTTGCCAGAGTGCCAGCTCCAGAAAAAATAACCTCATATAAAGTAATTTTTAAAAACGCTTATGGCTCACAAATGGATACAAAGATTATAACAGCTCCTATTGTTAAATGCGGTAATCTTTATATAAGCTTTCTGCGCGACCTGCCAGATGCAAAGTAAAATACCTTATTTGCCTACTGACTGAAAATTGAAGCCACATTTAATTGCAGGAATCCTATCACACTCATCACTATCTCCAATAAACAAAACATCTTTTCTTGCTATGTTAAATACCTTCTCCAGAGGCGCGGCAGCTTTTTCAAAAAGCAGTGGTGAGGGTTTTGCTTCGCCATATTTATATGACCACAAGCAAAGCCTTTCATCTGCCATGTCAATAAGTTCTCTGGTTTCCGGAAAAACTTTGAGAAATAGAGGAGTATAAAATTGAGCATTGGAAACAAAACCTATAACAATGTGGCTGTTTTTTAATTTTCTTATAAGCGAAGATATTCTATGAACTGGTTTATGAGGATTTGCATAAAGTTCATATAAAAGAATAAGTTTATAAAGTGTTATTTTGTTAATGGCTTTTTGTTTTAACAAATTTTGTTGTTGAAGATCTGTTAGAATGTTTTGCCATATGGAAATAATGTTTACTTCAGGATATAAGATGCCTTTTCTTTTTGATATATTATGATATTTTTGTATTTGGTTCTCTATTTTAGATGCGATCTGCGGCAGAGAAATTTCGCACAAAAGCGGAGGTAACCCTACATCTTTGAAGAGGGCAGATAAACTATGTGTTGTAAAGATGGGGGTAGTGGGGATAAGGAGTGTGCCATAAACATCAAATAAAACAGCTTTTATATTTTGTAGAATTTTAATTGTGGATAAATTATTGTCATACAAAGCTTGAGCTTCTTTTATAGCCACAAGGTAGCGTGTTTTAATCCATTCTATTAGTGACGACTCAAATCCTTTAGCTACTCTCATAACATTCGCAAACAAATGAAATTTGAAGGTTTCAGAAAATGGTTTAGCAAAACCGAAGCATCTGCATAACTATTGACTGATGAGGGGACTGAAGATGCAACTTTTTTGTATATCACTAGCAATCGCTTAAAATAAGCTTCTATTCCAAGGTTTTTTTCTATGGCGGCTTTGTTCTTAATCACAATTTCATTTTTTGGAATGAGTTGTTCTATGGTTCTAATAGGGAGGATGCTTTTATCTGATATACTACTTATTTTTTCTATAACTTTAATTTGATTTGTAACATCTAATCTGCCGAAATCTATAAATGTCTTGTTATATATTGCCGCTTTAAAAGTTTCCAATTGATCCTGCTTGGATGATTTTTTTAGGTACAAGTTCATAAAAATTTTTCTTTTATGAAAAAGGACATTCTTAAAATCATCAATATTGATAAGGTCAACAGGGATTGGCAAAACTGGATAGAGATGCTGAAAGTCTATCCCAAAATTACTGCAAAATGGATTTGTAATTTCTGGCAGATCTCTTCCAATGATAGGCTTACTATATAACCATGGTTCAAAAAATGCCAGTCCAAATCCTTCAGCCACACTTGTGGTTATAAATATTTTAGCGGAATAAAAAATGCGCTCAATTCCAATTTTTTCACCTATTTCAAACTTTACATTGAGTTTTCTTTTTTCTATCAGTCTTTTCCATTGATTATACAATTTTATCTCTTTGAATTCATTAGGACGCATTGTAATGCCATAAGAAAAATCTTTCTGATTAAGTGATGCAAGCAGAATAAACTCACCTATGTTTTTTCTACTGATTGATCTCGTTGGATAAATAATATCTGGGAT
>CAZBHO010000015.1:25309-32374 GCA_964491945.1 uncultured Verrucomicrobiota bacterium
TCACAGGAGTAGGCAGCCAAAAAAGGTTTTCGGCTGGAACTTCAGCTTGTTTAAACAAATTGTTATCTCGCGCATTGATAGTGGCAAAATGTATATGTGAGGCAATAGGATAAAGTATGCGTGAATAAATCTTTTTAGAACCATTTGCAAGTTTATTTAACAAGAGAGTAAAAAGTTCAGGGCGTTGATCTTCTGGCATATCGTGAATGTGGAATAAAATGTTATGCCCCTTTTTTGCCATTAGATAGCCAGCAAGCGTTAGAGAAGGGTTTTTGCCAAGAGAATGGTTGTGAAAGTGCCATACATCAGGCAAAGAGCCGAATGCTTTTTTCGCTGTTTGCTCAAACTGTTCAACAATTTTTGTGGCAGATTTTATACTGTAATAGTGATTATATTTTATGTCAGGTATAACGTAAATATTGTTTCTGATTGCTTCTGGTAAATTTTCAGGTTCTTCTCCAGAAAAGACTATCATTTGTATTTTTACTTTATCTTCGAGACATTTTCTTAAAGTGGCAAAAATGACTTCTGTTATACCACCTCCTCGTAAATGATAATGAATATGGACAACCTTCATGCCTATTTATTTTTAGCTTTATTGTTCAGATGTTCTTTTTTTTAGATACTCTTGAATCGTTAGCATAGGAGGCCTTTCTATTTCTTGAATCGTATGTTTAATGAGTTGATAATTTTCATAGGAAGATTCAAATTGATATAATACAGCTGACATATAGTTGTTTGGTATGTTTGCGCCAGCAATTGATAATCTGTGCAGGAAGGTTTGTATTATAGCAAAGCCCATCCTACCAAGAGCGTATATATCCTGATTTCTATGAAAACGAGCATCCAGATCTGTTTGTGCAAATGCTTCGATGCCCCATTTTAGATATATATCTATAAGGTGCGCTGTCTCTATACCATATCCTACTGGAAAAGGAATCTGTTCAAGAACATCTCGTCTTGCCGCATATTCACCAGATAGTGGCTGAATGATGGCAGCAAGTTCAGGGAAAAATAGAGAAAGAAGCGGTCGCACAAGTATCTCTGTCACTCTACCTCCGCCTGCTGGATGATGTTTGTTTTTTGCATAAGCTATAGGTCTTTCGTAGAATGCTTTCACATATTTTATCTCAGGATCATTCAATAATGGACCAAGCAATCCATATACAAAGCGTGGATGAATGTTGGTTATATCAGCATCAATGTATACAATGATGTCTCCTTTAGTAACATAAATGGCTTTCCACAGGTTTTCTCCCTTCCCTTTATAGTTGCCATATTGCGATAGAATTTCTGATGCAAGAAAAACTGTTGCACCAAATTCTCTGGCTGTTTCAACAGTTTTATCCTCAGAGCCAGAATCTATAACTATGATTTCATCCAACAACGGATAATGCATTATAAGTTCTGATTTAAAGAGAACAATTTCTTTACCTATCGTTTTTTCTTCATTTAGCGCCGGAATACAGAGAGAGATTGTAGTGTTGCTTTCTTCTTTTTTCTTCA
This sequence comes from uncultured Verrucomicrobiota bacterium, assembly GCA_964491945.1. GTDB lineage: Bacteria > Verrucomicrobiota > Kiritimatiellia > JAAZAB01 > JAAZAB01 > CAZBHO01. The sequence continues at coordinate 26,816 of CAZBHO010000015.1, forward strand.
CCAATGCTTTAATATCAGAAAAAGCTGAATGATGAAATGTCTTCTCTTTCAACCAGTTATCCTGTGGCTGCCGCTTTATATGAGAAAGAGCATTCCATTCTTTCTCGTCAACATCTGTGGTTTTATTGCGCTTTAGGAACTTAAACATAGTTCACCTACATTTCATCTATAGCAAAAAGCAATCCTATAAGTTGTAATATGCCACTGTATAAAGGAACAATCTCTATACTCTCTTCAACTTCATTTACTTCTTTTATATGCCCTCCTTTTGTTAAACCGATAGTTATTGATGGTATGTTTTTCTCTATAAAGGCAGATAGCATTGATGTTGTTGGATAGATCATAGGCTCAACGCCTATTTTTTCAAGGATTTGCCGTGCAATACGAACTAAAGGGTGTGATATTTCTATCCCGCCAGGATTCCTTTCAGCTATGGCATTAAGTTTTATATCCATTCCTGTCTTCGCTGCAACATCCATAACGATTTCTTCAAACTGTTTTCTTATGATGGAAATTTGTTGAGAATCTTCGCTACGTATTTCAAATAACAACGTGGTTTGACGGGCAACCGTCTGATGAGTAACTCCACCATGAATAGCGCCAAGCACAATGCTGGTGATAGGGCGACGTGGCAGAGGAATACGATTAATGGCAGAAATTATATCATTCATAGGCACTATTGAACCACATACACCAAACTGTGCCCAGTTATATTTCTTGGGAACCGTAACTGTAATTTCACCCCGTACTGTCCCAAGCGATATATGATTTAAACGTCCAAGCTGTACGGACTCCACACACAATCCATAATGAATAGGTTTGGTAAAATTATCCAAAAAATATCTAATCCCAGAAAGATTGCCAGAACCAAGATTATTAGCTGCAGCAACAATCATTACATTACTCTTAAGCTTGATATTAAGCTTTTCCATTATAAACGGTAAAGTTGCAAGAACGCCCAGCGCCGGGCTATTATCACCAACGAAGGGTCCCACAATAACATCTTTATCTACCTGCATAGAATATGGAACATTAGATGGCACAAAAGTATCCGCATTTGTTGTAAGAACTATATTTTTCTGCTCTGATGCCCCGTTAATAACACAATATCCATTTCCTTTCTCATCCATAGAAACATCTATAACACCATATCTAGATACGATCTCTATAAACTTTTGGATTCTTTTGAACTCATTCCCACTGGAAGAGGGGATCTCACCCAGCATAATTATATTGGAGATGATCAACTCCTTTAATTCATATAGAGAAGCGATCAAATCTTTAAGCGTATATTCTGCAAATATCTCCTTCATAAAAAATACTCCAATAGTTAAGAATGTTGTAATAGCACTTCCCTGTCAATCCTTTAATCAAACAATAGTAATAATACTTGCTTAAAGCAAAAAACCTATCTTGAAGTATCCCTAATTATCATTAACTTATAGGACACATCCCTTTGCTGCAACATGAGGAGCAGCTATTATTTGCAGCAGTATTACAACGTGCTCTTCCAGAATCGCTCTGAACATCTCCCACACTAAATACAGAGAGCTTCTTTTCAACTCTTTTTGAATTACACTTTTGACAAGAAACTTCATCTATGCTTTGTGTTTTAAAAAGCAACTCAAATTCATTTCCACAATCTTTGCATATAAATTCGTAAATGGGCATAATTCTTATTCTCCAAAAGAACCCCTATGAAAATAAGCTGCATCTAAAAAATTGAACACAAAACAAAAATTATACTTGAACATTATATTTTTCAAGCATTTTATGCGCCACCTTTCCTAATTTAATATCCGCATGAATTATCACCATAATTCCTTTTAAAGAAGGCATATAATGCGATATTTTATCAAGAGTATTTAAATCTCCAAAAATTTGAATAAGCTTCCCGGCTGATTGAATTTTCTTTAAAACATCAGGCCATTCATCAGCTGGAGGTTTACCATCGCCGGGTACCCATTGGATACCTTTTAACTCTGGAATTTTAAGCAGAGAATCAAGATGTGGAATTTGTCCTACTCCATCTAGATGATAGAATGGATTTTTTAGTTTTTTACAGGACTCTCTCAATTCTGGCAACACGAACTCATTGAACATATCAGGTCCTATCATATAGGCAAAATCGCACTGAAGCATATAATACGGCTCTAATGAAAAAATTGGTGTCCATGCAGTGTAACCTGGATTTAATGGCTTAAGCACGCTATTAAGTTCATCAAAAGCTTGCCACCAGGCCTGATGCACCTCTGATAGGACACGCTTTACCTCCGCTGGATTATCGTATAAATCCAGCAATAGGTATTCAGATGGTCTGAATATTGAAACGATATCCAGTGAACCTCCTAAATCTGTCATTGCAACTTGTACTGTGCCTTGCCATCTATTTACTGCTGCTTGCGATATATCTTTAACTCTTAAAAACCATCTGTTTGTTGGATCAAAAGTTAAATGAAGCTCTTCTATAGATACAAGATTTTTGGGTTTAAACCAGCAGGTGTTTTCATCAGGAATAACCTCCGCTCCTATGAAGCGGATAAAATACCAGGTCCAAAGTTAGGCCAAACCTGAGGAAATGCATCCCCCATAAAAAGTGCACAATCCAAATCATAATCCCATCTATCTAATATTTGTTCAGCAGAGATAGAAAAATCATAGTGCGCAGTGAATGGGTAAGATGGGATATCCGGTTCTTTACGATGTGGTTGTGCCCCAACAAGACAAAGATAAACAAGAGGACGTTCCAATTTGCCCTCCCGCCATTTTGAATAATCACTTTTAATTTGCTCCCATTTTTCTGCTTTAAAGTTCATAAAGTAATCTCCTTTACATAGAAGTAATATCAAGCAAAAAGGTCTGTGCCAAGCAAAACAATAAGATAAAATCCATTTAGCCCTTCCTACTTTGAATATGCACGTTTTTTCTGTATGCTTCTGGGGAAATTTTTTTATATTTTTTAAAAACAGCACAGAAATAGGATGGTTCAGTAAAACCAACCTTTGCGCAAATTTCTTTGACTGTTAAATTAGTGGAAAGCAATAAATCGGATGCTTTCTGAATGCGCGTCTTAAGCAAATACTTGCGAGGCGAAAGTCCTATCACCTTTTTAAATTTCCGTAAAAAATGAAAAGGGGAAAGGCATGCTTCTTTTGCAAAGTGATTTAGTGATAGTGAAGCATCACCATAATGAGCTTCCACCATCCTTACAACAAGTAAAATATCATCCTGTTTATTATCACTTTCACTCTTATGTAGTTCCTTATAAAGTTCCATTAAAAATCTATATAGGAATGAAGAAAGAGTAAAAGTATCTGGAATTCTCTTGTTGCTGGCTTCACTAAAAAGCTCCTTTAAGAGTTCTATTGGCAATGAGGCAACTGGCATTTTTATAACGTGCCCAAAATTTTTTATAATTTCTGCAGTATGATAGCGGGCAATATCGCCTTTGTATAAAATATAAATGAATGTCCAACGTCTACCTTCTGGCAGATAATAGGATGTGTTAGATGGCGAATTTACTATAAAACCTTCCCCTTTTTTGAGAACAATTTCTGGCTTATCACCTTCATGGAAGATGCCCTCACCATCTAGTGTAAACTGAAACAGAGAAAACTCATCTCTATAGCGGTTGTCGTAAGTATAAGGAGTTGAACCATCCTCCGTACCATAGCCTATGCTAACAGGCTCACACCAATAAGCATTTGAGAGCTTTTTGCTCACAAGACTTATATGTTTAAAACCTTTCATGCGGAGCAATTTTTTATCATATAAAAGCAAAAAATCAACTTAATTATTCCTTGAAACTCTAACAAATAAAGCAATATATTTCTATACAAAAAATCAAAGAAAGGAATGCCTTATGCCAATCAAAATTACTGTAATAGGTGCAGGTAGCTTAACTTTCACAAGAACTCTTATTTGCGATATTCTATCTGTACCAGAGTTGCAGGATAGTATTATCGCATTTACTGACATTAACAAACGCAATCTTGAAATGACAACGTCATTGTGTCAGCGGGATATATCTGCCAACAAAATACCAGCAAAAATTATTGCAACACAGGATAGACGTAGAGCCATTGAAGGGGCGAATTTTGTTGTCAATACAACCCGCATAGGTGGGCTGGAGGCTTTTAAACTGGATGTGGAGATCCCTCTTAAATATGGCATCGATCAGTGCGTTGGCGATACTATTTGTGCAGGAGGCATTATGTATGCGCAGCGTAATGTGCCAGAGATTCTGAAGTTTTGCAAAGATATCCGTGAAGTGGCAGATAAAAATTGCCTTTTTATGAATTATGCCAATCCAAATGCTATCAATACATGGGCGGCGATAAAGTATGGGAAAGTCAATGCCATAGGGCTCTGTCATGGCGTTCAACATGGTCATCAGCAAATAGCTGAGGTGATATCTCTTTTAATAAATAGGAATAAAAAGGAAGGCGATAAAGGATTTAAAAAAATTACGCGTCACGATGTGGATATAATTTGCGCAGGCATAAATCATCAAACGTGGTACATCAAAGTTATGTACGATGGCAAAGATTGGACGGATCGGCTGCTTGAAGGTTTTGAAAAACATCCTGTTTTTTCAAAAACAGAAAAAGTTCGTATAGATATGTTGAGGAGATTTGGCTATTACTCAACGGAATCAAATGGGCATCTTTCGGAATATGTGCCATGGTATAGAAAACGTCCTGATGAATTAAAGAAATGGATTGATTTAAGTGTATGGATCAATGGAGAAACAGGGGGATACCTACGAGTATGCAAGGAAGGGAGGCTTTGGTTTAAGACAGAGTTTCCAAAATTGATGAAGGAAGATCCGAAAAAACTGAGGGCTGAAGCACGCAGCGTAGAACATGGTAGCTATATAATAGAGGCACTTACTACAGGCAGGATTTATAGAGGACACTTTAATGTGCAAAATAATGGTTGTATATCTAATTTGCCTTCTGATGCTATTGTGGAAGTTCCCTGTTATGTGGATAAGAACGGAATAAGTGTGCCTCATATAGGAGAGCTTCCGCTTGGTTGCGCAGCAGTATGCAATGCCAGTATATCTGTACAAAGACTTGCTCTTGAAGCGGCTATATCTGGTGATGTGATGTTGCTTAAGCAAGCGATGATGATGGATCCATTGGTTGGCGCGGTGTGTACCACTCCTGAAATATCTCAAATGACAGATGAGATGCTCATTAAAGAGGCAAAATGGTTGCCTCAATATAAGAAAGCGATTTCTGATGCAAAGCGTCGCTTTATGAAAGGCAGTAAAGCTTATTTTAAGCAATAGAGTTTTTCCCGTTTTGATTGCTTATATTATCCATTTTATGTTTTTAAAGGGGGATGTAGAAGTTTTATGATTTATGGTTAGTAAGATCTTGAAATTACGCATTTTCAACTAATCAAAAAATAAGGTTTTTTACTTTAACACTTGATTTGATTATGAGAGTTTATATGCTTTTAAATAAGAAAAACAGAAGAAAAGAGTTATTTTATGCTGCAGGAATTTAAAGTTGCGTTTATGGGCTTTAGGCATGGGCACATCTTTTCTGT
>CAZBHO010000015.1:32384-34731 GCA_964491945.1 uncultured Verrucomicrobiota bacterium
AACCTTTGCCGGGAGCGTAAAGATGTGCGCATCGTTGCAGCTTGTGAGGAGCATCCTGCCACATTTGAAACGATAAAGGCAGAGGGAAAAGTTGCACTAACTCATACTGATTATATAACTATGCTGGAAGAAGTCCCTGCGGATATAATTGCTGTTGGTGATGCTTATGGTAGGCGTGGAAAAATTATTATTGAAGCTCTTAAGCGAGGTAAAAATGTGATAAGCGATAAGCCTATCTGTACTAGCCTTAATGAATATGAAGAGATAGCCATGCTTGCTAAAACGCAAAATCTAAAGATTGGTTGTCAGCTTGATATGAGGTATAATGGCGCTCTCATTGCAATAAGGGAGTTAATTCAGGCGGGGGAATTGGGAGATATTTGCGCAATAAGTTTTGGCGGGCAACATCCACTCCTTTATGGAACGAGAGCCAGTTGGTATTTTGAAAAGGATATGCATGGCGGAACGTTGAATGACATCGCCATTCATGCTGTAAATTTTTTGCCGTGGATTACTGGCTTTAAAATAACGAAAGTTGTGGCGGCAAGAACTTGGAATGCAAGGCTTAAAGAGGTGCCGCATTTTAAAGAAGCAGCGCAGTGTATGTTGGTGATGGAAAATGGATGTGGCGTGCTTGGCGATGTTTCGTATCTTATCCCAGATAGCTTTAACTATCAGCATCCGTTATATTGGAATATGATATTCTGGGGCAGTAAAGGTGTGTTGCAATATCAGCAAAATGCCGTTACTCTTTGGAAAGACGGTGAAAAAGAAGCACGCTCTATTACTCCTAAACCATCTTCAGGCAACTGCTTGAATTCTCTTCTAAATGATATAAAAGGCATTACAATGGCAGGTGAACTTAGCACAGAAGAAATTTTATTTTCTACAAAACAAACCTTGCTTATTCAGGATGCCGCTGATAAAAATAAAAACAATGTTGATCTTGTATAAAATACTTAAACAAAGCAGAAGGAGCTGGAGCTATGAATAGGATATTTGGTTTGATTGCAGTATTGATGCTGGCGATATATCTTTGTGGTTGTGAAGGCAGCGATAAAGACAAGGTGGTTATCACACTTGGAGATAATGGCAAAGCAGTTCCAGTTATGCTGGAAGATACCTTTGAAATTCAGCTTGAAGGTAATCCTTCCACAGGTTATGCCTGGCAGCAAACTGCTGGCAATGATGCAATCGTAAAACAAATAGAAGAGCCTTATTTCTTGCAACGTGGCTCTGCTGCAGGTGGCGGTGGTATTTTTGTCTTTAAAATGCAGGCAGTTTCTCTTGGATACACCACGTTGAAGTTTGAGTATATGCGTCCGTTTTCCACAGAGCTCATTGTTGATCAAACTTTTGAAGTTATTATTGCAGTTCGAGAAAAAGTTTCTGAATAAACTCTATATGAAAAAATCATTCGTGTTAGATACAAATGTTCTTTTGCATAATGCCAATAGTTTTGAAGTCTTTGCGGATAACATTGTAATCATTCCAATGGCAGTAATAGAGGAGCTCGATAAATTTAAATCACAAAATGATGAGCTCGGCAGAAATGCACGCTACGTTATACGCAAACTTGATAAACTGCGTAAAAAAGGAAGACTCGGTTCTGGTGTCCATCTTGAAAATGGCGGCACGTTGATGGTTGCTCTGGATAGTCAGGATGAGCCAGATGTTGAAGCATTAAAAGATCCAACGCCAGATAATAGAATAATCCGCATAGCATACGAGCTTAATAAGAAAGGCGAAAAGGTCATCTTTGTTTCAAAAGATATAAATGCCAGAATAAAAGCAGATGCGCTCGGTATTTATGCGGTGGATTTTGAAAAGCAGAAAGTGAATTTTGATGAGCTATATACAGGATATAGAACATTATTTGTCTCTAGAGAAAATTTTGAAGCGTTTAGAATAGAAGGGAAACTTAAGTTAAATGGTACAAATAAATTTAACCCTAACGAGTTCGTGATTTTAAAAGTTCAAAATGGTAATAATGGTGATATACAGGAGAACTTAATTGGTCGTTTTATAGGAGAAGGCATTGTTTCTGCGCTTTCTCATGAAGCTGCTGGCGCATGGAACATAAAGCCACGTAGCGCACAACAAGAAATGGCATTGGAGCTTTTGATGGATGATAAGGTGCCACTTGTCACGCTTGTTGGACAGGCTGGCACAGGAAAAACTCTTCTGGCTCTGGCTGCTGGGCTTGAACAGATCATCAAGCGTAAAAAATACGATAGAATGCTGGTCTCGCGCCCTATCATGCCACTTGGCAAGGATATTGGGTTTTTACCGGGTGATAAGGATGAAAAACTTCAAAACTGGATGCAGCCCATATTTGATAACCTTG
>CAZBHO010000015.1:34752-35257 GCA_964491945.1 uncultured Verrucomicrobiota bacterium
ATATCTTATGCGTAATGAAAATGATCCAAAACATCCTGTGCGCGAAAAAATAGAGAAATTGCAACGCGACCATATAGTGGAGCTTGAAGCCCTAACTTATATTAGAGGACGTTCTATCCCACGTCAATATGTTATCATAGATGAAGCCCAGAACCTTACTCCACACGAAATCAAAACTATAATCAGCAGGGCTGGTGAAGGCACAAAAATGGTGCTTACTGGCGACCCATCGCAGATAGATAATCCATACCTTGATAGCAATAGCAATGGGCTTTCCTATACAGTTGAAAGATTAAAGAGCAATTCTCTACATGGACACATCACATTAATTAAAAGCGAACGTAGCTCTCTTGCCGCGGTTGCTGCAGATATGCTGTAAAAAAAATCAATTTTGATTCATCCAGCCATAATTTTCCTATGGTCTTACAAATTCCTGTCTTTCCTGATTTTTTTATTTGCTTGCCTTGAATTGGTTGAAGCATAGAATAACTTCTTATGAAAATTG
>CAZBHO010000015.1:35267-54315 GCA_964491945.1 uncultured Verrucomicrobiota bacterium
CGTTGATAAATCCACCGTGGTACGATCCTAAAAGGCATGAGCTCTGGGGGGTCAGGGCTGGCTCACGCTGGCCACATTTCCAGAAAAAACAGCAGGGGAACAATCTTCCGCGCTATATACCATTTCCTTTCTTTATGGCAATAGCTGCCAAAATTCTTGTTAATAGCGGGAAGAAAGTGTTGCTGATTGATGGTGTTGCTGAGGGAATTACTGTTGATATATTGATGGAGAGAGTTCAAAGATTTGAGCCAGATATTATTTTTATTGAGACATCCACTCCAAGTGTTATCTGGGATTTGGAGATAATAAAAAAACTCAAAATGATTGCTCCTGCTGCAAAGATAATAGCTAGTGGCTGCATTGCACCAGTGCTTGCGGAAGAGCTGCTACTTAAAACGCGAGCAATTGATTACTGGGTAATGGGCGAGTATGACGTTGCTTTAAATGAACTTATTGATGCATTGGGATATTATAGAAATCATATAGAAGTGGATGGAGTTATGGAATTAGGGAAAAAAGCAAAAACTTATGCAAAGGTTAAAGACCTTAATTCTTTACCAATGCCTTTATATGAACAATTGCCTATTGCGAATTATTCTGATCCAGTTTGCGGGCTGCCATCGCCTTCGGCTGTTTCTTGGCTTTCGCGGGGCTGTCCTTTTGGTTGCACATTTTGTGTGTGGCCACAGGTGGTCTATTTTGATAGAAAATATAGGGTAAGGGATATTGGTAAGGCACTAGATGAGGTGTGTTATCTGATTGAGCACTATGGTTGTCAATCGTATTATTTTGATGATGACACAACAAACATTGGTGAAGCAAGAATGTTGCAGCTGGCATCTAAAATTCGAGAAAGGAAATTAAACATAATCCCATGGTCAATGATGGCAAGGGCGGATTGTATGACTAAGAAAGCAATTTTTGAGCTTGCCGATGCAGGACTTTATTCCATCAAATATGGTGTGGAAAGTGCTGTGCCAGAGCTTCTTGAAAGATGTGGCAAGAACATAAATATGAGAAAATTGGAAGAAGCAATTCAATACACTAAAGAGTGTGGAATAAAGATACACCTTACTTTTACGCTTGGTTTGCCTGGCGAGACAAAAGAGACTATCAAACAGACATTAGATTTTGCTATGAAGATTGCGCCAGAGACAGCGCAATTTTCTTTATGCACACCTTTTCCGGGGACTTCCTTTTACGAGGAATGTTTAAAAAACAATTGGCTTATAACAAAAGATTGGAATCGCTTTCTTGGTTCTGAAGAAGCAGTAATTAGCACGCCCTCCCTTTCTGCAGATGAGTTGAATATTGCTTTTGGGGAAGTGTGCAAGGTATGGGGAGATTTTGTAAATAGCAGACAACAGGCTCGCAGAGATGCTCTAAAAAAGAAGTTAAAAACGCTTGTGGAAAGTGGAGAGAAGTGGACATTACTTGGCGAGAAGGAATCGGCAGATTTTCTGTTTAATGATGAATTGCTGAAAAAAGCTTTTGTGGATGGTGAGGTTGAAGATAAAGTGGTAGTAATAATTTCCAAAAGCAACGAAGAAAAGATATGGCGTAATCTTTGCAAATCTAATAAGAAGTGCGATAAACCAGTTTTAAAACTTTATGATGGCTAAATAAAGATGGCGAAATTTATTATTAAAGGACAAAAGAAACTTAAGGGCAATATAGTGCCTGCTGGCAATAAGAATGCGGCATTGCCTATGCTGGCTGCAAGTTTGTTGACCGATCAGACTGTAGTTTTGCACAATTTGCCGTTGATAGATGATTGTCTTAATATGCTTAAAATTCTTGAGGAACTTGGTGCTGATGTGCAAATTGAAGACAGGACTGTTTCAATAAGGGCGGGCAAGATAAAGAAGCGTGAAGTAAGTAGAGCTCTTTGTGATAAGCTGCGTGGTTCAATTCTGCTTGCAGGACCTATGGCTGCAAAGTTTGGCAAGGTGCGGCTATTCCCTCCCGGTGGCGATGTTATAGGCAGGCGTAGAATAGATACACATATTGAAGGGCTAGCGGCATTGGGAATTCACTTTAGTTGCGGCAATAATTATGTTTTTTATAGAAAGAGCCCTTTAAAAGGTTGTGAGATATGGCTTGATGAAGCCAGTGTTACTGCCACAGAAAACATAATAATGGCAGCAACACTTGCTGAAGGTGAAACGACCGTTGTTAATGCAGCCTGCGAACCGCATATACGCAATCTTGGTGAGCTGCTCATTAAGATGGGGGCAGATATTACAGGACTTGGCACAAATAAAATCTTTATCCGTGGCGTAAAGGAATTGCACGGCGCAACTTGCGAAATTATGCCAGATCATATTGAAGCAGGTAGCTTCATTGCCGCAGCTGCATCAACCTATGGTGAACTTGAATTGGATGTATCTGGGAAAGATTTTATACCTATCATTAAAGTTTTCCGTCGAATAGGGATGAATATAATATCATCGCAGGATAAAATACTGATTGCACAAAATAAGAAGATGAGGATTGTTAATGATTTTGGCAATGCAATGTTAAAGATAGAAGATGGGCCATGGCCTAACTTCCCATCGGATTTAATGAGCGTTAGTATTGTTGCGGCAACACAAGCTTATGGATCGGTTCTATTTTTTGAAAAGATGTTTGAGAGCAGAATGTATTTTGTTGATAGGCTTATTGATATGGGCGCAAGGATAGTGCAGTGCGATCCGCATAGAATTGTTGTGAATGGCCCAGCAAAGCTTCACGCGGTGCCTCTTTCAAGTCCAGATATCAGGGCAGGCATGGCAATGGTGATAGCTGCCTTGTGTGCGCGAGGGACCACAATCATTAATAATGCGCAGGTTATAGATAGGGGCTATGAGAAAATAGATGAAAAGCTTCAGCAGCTTGGTGCAGATATTATACGGGAAGACTAGACCTATAAGTATGTCGATAAAACCTTTTTATATGGGTGCAGAAGTTTTAAAATGGCGATGTATGTTGGCAAGGTAGGCTTTAAAATCTTCGTTTTTAGGCACAAGTTTCGTAATAGATTGGATATCTTCTATTGCCAGATCAAAATAACCTGCAGCATTGCATATAATTCCTCGTAGGGTTCGGAGTGCTATTACGGCTGGTTCAAGTTCTATTGCACGGGTAAGATCTTTGATAGCATCATCTGGCTTCTTCTCCATCCAATAAGCAACTCCACGCAAAGCAAGGACTTCAGCATCTTCTGGTAATAATGCCAGGATGGCAGTCAAGCTATTAATGGCTTTAGAGCTTTTGCCAGCCTTTAATTCTGACATTGCAGCATTAAACAACGCATTGATTTCAGCTGTGTTATCAGCAAAAATTTTGCTAAAAATCTCGGCTGCTTCATTAAAACTGCCTGTTTCATACAAACAAACACCGAGAAGAAAGCGTGGCGCAAGAGATTTTTCACTGCACTCCACGACAATTTTAAAATGATGGATAGCTTCTCTAAACTGTTTTTGAGTAAGGAGGATTATTCCCAGATTGAAATGTAGATAAGGCAACTGGGGTTCATTGATAAGTCCTGTTGTTATGACATCTTTAGCCGTCTCTATAAAACCTGCTGCTATAAGGCTTGCTGCGCGGTTATTGGCAAGTATGCCGCTTTTAGGCAAAATAGAAAAGCCAAATCCAAATGCTTTTTGTGCTAAAGAGATATTACCTTTTTCCACAAATCTTAGTCCAAGCTCGTTCCATGCCCATGCCACATCGGGAAGAGGTGGGGAACGTTTTGCAACCATTTCTATAAACATTTCTGGAAAATCCGATTCAGCAAGTTTCAAAATTTGCGTTATGGCAGTGGTGAGATTAACATCTGCTTTTCTGCCTATTCTTAAAAATTGCGCTATACGTTCCAACAGCGATGACGAAGTGGTTGTTATAGGACGCTGTGAAGCCACTCTTGGTACAAAGCGTGGAATTTTAAATCTGCGATCTATTCTTAATTCAAAAGGAATATCTATTTGAATATCTGGCAGGAGACCTTTGCTTTTATAAATGCCTCTTGCCGATATTTTTCCCCAGCTCATAGCAAAAAAGTTGCCAACCAGCGTAGCAAGCTCGCGCTCACTTTTTGTCTCTATTGCTTTAAGCGAAATAGCATTCTTTAATGTTGCTGGACTTGTTTCACCAGTACTTTCCTCAAATTCAGGCAAATGAATTGCAAAATCCACCCAGCTATGAGTAAGGCATTTGTGCGCTATCTCACGAATTGCCTGAGCGGGAGCGCTCTGAGGAAATGCCACAGCAAAAGGCTTCATCATGAGCGTGCTATTGCGCACAGCATCATCCACTGGAATGCTGCCAAGATATCCTATCGTTATATCAAGATATGTTTTACAAATCTCGGCCAGACTCTTGCCCAGCATATCGTTATTTTGCTGGCTCATATTTAAAACAAGTGCTGGATGAAACTCTCTGCAAATTTTTTCTATTTTTGCTGCGGCATCGGTATCAACTTTTTTTACATGCTGAACTAAAGCATTGATATAGCCCCCGACAGTTTCGCCTGTTGTTTTAAAAGAATCAATTATTTCTATAACCGCCGGCTTCTTTTTGAACTGGTGCGTAAACATTCTATACACAACGTTTTTAAGAAATTCATAAGCATTTAATACAGCTGTTGGCTCTGGCAGTGTGACTATAATGCCAGAAGAAGTAATGGAAAAAAAATCTATGACGTTATAGCTTGTACCTGCTCCTAAATCTAAAACTACAAAATCAGCTTGCAGCCGAGTTAGTGCCTTAAGTATTTTGATTTTACGGTGGTGTTCTATATTGGCTATTCCGGGAATAAAGCCATTTCCTGAAACGAGTTGTAAATGTGGAATATCGGTAGGAATGGTATAATCCTTTAAATCAGGCAACGTTTGATTATAGATATAATCTCCTATGCCGTATTGCGTGGTTTTAATGCCAAGCAAGGTGTGTAAGTTGGCTCCGCCAAGATCAAGATCTATGATTATAGTATCCTTGCCTAGCTGCGCTAGCGCCGCTGCAAGGTTTACTGCAAAAGAACTCTTACCAACGCCTCCTTTGCCTCCTCCAACCGCTATAATGCGGGTAGCTGTCTTACCCGACAAAGGATTCTGAGACATTTAAAAACGTCATTCTAAAAACTTTTAAAGTTATTTTTTCAGCAATTTGGCTAATTCAGCTTTTTTCTCTTTAATATAATTTGCCTCATCGCTGTTTGGTTTTACATCCTTTTCAGCTTTTTCATATAAGGAAAGTGCCTCACGATAGGCCTTTTGAGCTTCCTCAGGTTTATTCATTTTGGTGTATATATCGCCAAGTCGCTTGGTGTTAAGTCCAAGACACATTTCTTTTGTAAAAGTCATGCCTGTTAACGGATCAATTTCTGGTTTTTCCCACTTTTTTACAATTTCCATAAATTTTGTGAAGCCATCCAGAGCTTCTTGATATCTTCCATGTTCCATATCAACATGTGCTTGCACTTTTATTAAAGAAGTTTTGCCATCTTCTTCTTCCATTGTTGGCAACTGCTGTTTTAAAATTTCCAGGGACTTATCATAATCCCCTGCCATAAAATAAGCCTGCATTGCAATTGAAGAAATTTGAGATTTATCCCGTTCAGCAGATAGTTTTTTCTTCAGCTCTTCTCCAAAACGAATCATTTGTAATAATTCATCTTTTTTGGCATTTGCCATTATAGGATAAGAATACCAATTGTAGAGATATAGCACATAAGAAAGATTATCTTTGCTGGCAACCTTATATATCTCCTCAAGTCTATCATTCATCTCTTTTGCCGATTTCTTCTCTTTTGCCAGCTCAAGCCAATTATGTGAGGCTGTCTTCCACGCACTGTTTTTATTCTTAAAAGATTTAACTACTTGTTCTAAAACCATATCAGCCACATCCAATTTTCCATCCTTCTTCGCATAGGAGGTAAGGGTATTTAAGCTTTCAGAGAGCATCGAATCTGTCATATCAGGTGAAAGCTTCTTAAACTCACTTAAACATTCTTTCCATTCTCCCCGCATTACAGCAAGCTGAAAACTTCTGCCAGCCACAAAACTTTTAATATCCGCATTCGTTTTTGCAAAGGGCTTAACTCTGTTTAGAACAGCATCTGCTCCAGCAAAATCCGATGTCTCTTTATAATCGCTAATTAAATTATCGACCATTCCTATAGATTCTGGAGCCGGATATTTTTTCAAAACTTCATCCAGAGAAGCAAGCACATCTTTCAATGTGGCCGTTCGTTTAAGCACCTTTAATTGCCAGAGAGCAATTTCTTTGTTGAGGTCGGATGGTAGTCCGCCTGTTTCACTAAAGGATTTTAACCAGCTTCCCATCGCAGCATAGTCATTTTTGTTCTTATAGTAATCTAGCATCTTTGAGAAATAAAGACGTACAGGAAATTCAGCTCTTCCTTTAGAATCCATCATCAGTTGAGTTGCGCCATCTACATCATTCATCTCAAGCATTAGATTAAGCAGATTGTCATATAGGGCTTCTTCGTTTCGTCGCAAGAGGTCAAGCCCCATTCGTAGCGTTTGTGCCACAAGATTAGAATCGCCCCTCTGCCGATATTCTTCTGCTTTTGCCATAATTTCATTAAGCGAGAAAGCACCGGGATCTTTCTGCATATAAAACTCTTCAATCTCAAAACCTGGTGGCGGAGGAGGCATATCAACTGGCACATTTTGTCCTATAAAAGGATTTTTCAAAAATAACAGCGTTATTCCTGCTAATGTTAATTTTTTAAGGATCATATTATCCCCCCTTCTATTTTATTTAATTTATCAATGGTCAATTTGTTCACTCTTATCGCAAAGATTTACCCAATTATATTTTTTTATACAAGCAAAAAATAATTTTTTATACTCAATAAACCATTCAGGCTCGTTCTCTATTTGGGCTGACATATCAGAAGGCATCATCTCTTGTATGAAGTTAAGTATATGTTTGACTTTTTTGCTTTTTCCAATGGCTCCAAAATTAAGAAGCAGATTAGAAAACATAATTTTTTCTTTTTTATTGAGATTTACAAAAAGTTCTAAATCCAGCGCGCAGAAAACAAACGGGATTGCAAAATCAATTTTTAATAAATCAAATCTCGCATTTTTTAGATCAAGATCAAATCTATATTTGAATATACCAAAATTAACTTCTTCTATTCTTTTCAAAATTCCTTCAACAGAGTTAAAATCTCCTCGCATCAAACCTTTGGTGTGATGCCATTGCCAGTAGCCTTTTAAAATTGTTTTATAAGTATCCTGCCGCAGGTGCCACGCTTTTGCCTTTGGTGTATATAAAAGGTTGTATCCTGAAGAATAAATTTTTTCACTTATGGTCCTATCTTCGTTGTTTGTTCTATATTCTTCATCATATCCACCCAGCTTTAACAGCACATCCTTTTTAAAAATAGTGTTGCATCCAAAAAGAAAACGTGGATTTAAAATTTCTTCATCTCCCCAATTTTGTGCCATATGAATAGAGCGCCACCTGTCTGGAAGCTCAGTGGAAAATTTTTCGTACATTGCTCCACCAGCGCCGACCACATTGCCATAAGAATTTAATCCTTCTAGCATATTTTCCAGCCAGCTATCTTCTGGCACAACATCTGAATCAAGGGCGGCAATCAGTTCTGTTTTAGCATTTCCTATAGCAGTGTTTCTTGCAGCAGCAAGTCCTTTGTTGACAGCATGCCTTATTACTCTGCATTCTTTAGCAAATTCTTCTTTAAGCATGAGCGGCTCTTTTGAACCATCATCTATTATCAAAATTTCTGCGGGGAGAACCTTCTGCGAGAAAGCTCCCTTTAAGCATTCATAGATGGTTTTTTCGGCATTGTAATAAGGAATATATAAGGTTACATTTTCTGATTTATAAGAGCTTTTCATTTGCAGGTTCTACTTTTTTGCCTGACTTACCTTCTCTTGCAGTTCTATCAACTTTTCTTTAAGCAACATCTTCTTTATTGTGGGCAACCTATCAACAAACAGAACACCATCAAGATGATCTAATTCGTGCTGAACAACTCTTGCCATCAATCCCTTCAAAGTCACTTGCTGTTTTTTGCCATCAAGATCAAGAAAATTGACTTTTATTTCAAAGGCTCGCTTGACTTCAGCCCATATTTCTGGCACGCTCAAACATTCTTCTGTATCGATATAACTGCCTGAATGTTCAACGATAACGTGATTGATCATTGCAAGAGGGGTTTTGATTTCAGGATTCAGCCGTTCACCACCTTTTTCCAAAACATCGTATTCTGGCGGCACGTGCATAACAAAAATTCGTGCAAGCTCACCTATTTGCTGAGCGGCAAGTCCAACTCCTTTCTTTTCAAACATAACTTTAACCATCTCATCGGCAAGTTTCCTGATCCCTTTATCAACATAAGACACAGGTTTAGCCTTTATTCTGAGCACTGGATTGCCGTATATACATATAGAATAGTTCTTCATTCAATTCTTGCCTTAAAAATCAATATGGTTATATTTGAACCAAATGCCAACTCTTTTTCAAGAAAAAGTTTATAAACTTTGCAAATTGATTCCTGAAGGCAGGGTAACAACTTATAAAATCCTTGCCAGTCTTCTTCACTGTAAAAGCTATAGAGCAATTGGTCAGGCTCTTAAAAAGAATCCGTTTGCTCCAGAAGTGCCGTGCCATAGAGTGATATCATCGGACCTTACGCCGGGAGGTTATCAGGGCAAAAGAAAAGGTAAAGCACTTCAAAAGAAGCTATCTTTGCTTGCAGCAGAAGGTGTTTACTTCAAAAACAATCGTTTACAGGATAAAAAAAGACTATTCTTTTTTAAAAAATGCAAACTGCGTGACTGATATCTAATATTTCTTTTGTACTATAAAGGTGTGCAGCTTAGTCTAATTTTTGTATTATAGAATTTTTGATAAAGCCCATGCGATCTCCCTTAAAACACCTTCACCCCCCCTTGATACGGTGCGCCACATCGCTATTTCAAGGATTTCTGGCGCGGCATCCTGAGGAGCTATGGAAAGTGCTGCTATCTGCATCGCTGGTAGATCATTTGTATCATTTCCAACAAAGGCAATTTCATTAAGCGGAACTCTGAATTCCTTCGTTATGATCTTTTTTAAAAACATTCCTTTCTCATCGGAATAATAGTATCTTATCCCAATTTTGTGGCATCTGGCAGCAACCACGTTTGATGGATCGGTGGTAAGACATGCAACTTTTAGATTCATCCTTTCCATAATTTTAACAGCCCAGCCATCGGCTCTTGAGCACAGCACGCTTTCCTCGCCTTTTGAGTTTATCCATACCTTATTGTCCGTCATTACGCCATCAAAGTCAGAAACTATCAGTTTAATTT
This sequence comes from uncultured Verrucomicrobiota bacterium, assembly GCA_964491945.1. Classification (GTDB taxonomy): domain Bacteria; phylum Verrucomicrobiota; class Kiritimatiellia; order JAAZAB01; family JAAZAB01; genus CAZBHO01. The sequence continues at coordinate 44,600 of CAZBHO010000015.1, forward strand.
TCTTGCATATCTCTTGCACTGCCTTTGAAGGCATTTTATATGAGCAAGCAATGTCTTTATTCATAAATATTCTCTTTATCCTTGAAAAAAAGTTTTGTTGGTTTATATTTAAATAAAAAGCAAACACAAACTATAGGTTTTCTATTGTTATTAGCAACATTTATTTTGTGGAAAGGAAAATTATGAAACCAGCACTTGTAGTTATGGCAGCAGGCGTAGGGAGCAGATATGGTGGTTTAAAACAAATAGATCCAGTTGGACCTTCTGGCGAAATAATGTTGGATTATTCTGTGTTCGATGCTATGCGGGCTGGTTTTGAAAGAGTAGTGTTTATAATAAGGCATGATATTGAGAAGGATTTCAAAGCAATTATTGGTTCGCACTTTGTGGATAGAATAAAGGTGGACTATGTGTTTCAGGAGCTTTCTTCAAAATTACCACAAGGTTTTTCTGTGCCTGCAGATCGCAAGAAACCCTGGGGTACAGGTCACGCAATCCTTTGCTGCAAGGAAATTGTTAATGAACCATTTGCCGTTATAAATGCGGATGATTTTTATGGCAGAGAATCTTACAAGATTTTGTATGATTATCTTACAAAACTTTCTAATACCTCAACTGACTTTTGTCTTGTGGGCTATAAACTTGGCAATACGCTTTCTCCGCATGGGCACGTAGCACGTGGCATCTGCGAAGTTGATGAAAGCGGAATGCTAAAATCGGTTGTTGAAAGGTTGAAAATAGAGAAAACCGCTGATGGTGCAAGATTTGAAGAGGGTGAAGGCAAATGGGGAAGATTAACAGGAGAAGAAACCGCTTCAATGAATATGTTTGGGTTTACTCCTGCTTTGTTCAAGATGCTTGAAGAAAAGTTTCCAAAATTCCTTGAAAAAGCAGTGAACAATCCAAAGGCGGAGTTTCTTATGCCCTCTATTGCCGATGAACTTATTAAAGAAGGCAAAATTACTATGCGTGTGCTAAAAACCAATTCAACATGGTTTGGCGTAACTTACAAGGAAGATAAGCCACAGGTGGCTGCCAGTATAATGAAGCTAATAGAAGCAGGTGAATATCCTAAAAAACTATGGGGGTAATAGTTGGCTTGTTGGGATGACGGAGGTATTGAAATATTTTGCTGATTTTTTATGGCTTTTTAACATAGGGCTTTTGTCTATTTTTTTTTAAGCAGGAGCAAGCATTTAGAAGTTTTTTTTACATCTTCTAGCTTTTTTTAGCATTGACAAATGTTTTAATAATGGTAAAAAGCTTCACAAATAACTAACTTTTTTTTCAAAGGGAGAAAGATATGAAAAAGGATCAGATAGCAAACGCTTCATCTATCTTTAAAACGGATAAAAGAATTAAGCTAGGTATATGGGGATTGGGACGAGGAATGAGTTTCTACAAAACCTGCAGGGCTTTAAATATGGATGTGGTGGCAGGTTGCGATTATAATGAACATATGAGAAAAAGATTTCTTGAAGCCAATCCTGGCGCCTTTGCAACCGATGATGCAGAAAAGTTTTTAGCTTCTGATATAGATGCGGTGCTTTTGGCAACATTTTGTCCTAATCATGCAAAAGATGCTTTGATGTGCCTGCAGGCAGGCAAACACGTCCTTTCTGAAGTAATTTCCTTCTTTACGCTGGCAGAAGGTGTCAAATTGGTTGAAGAGGTGGAAAAGAGGAAATTAGTTTATAATCTTGCTGAAAATTATCCGTTTACTCCTGCGAATAGATTTCTGGCTAGAAAATGGAAAGAAGGGCTTTTTGGTGAACTTATGTATGGAGAATACGAATATGTACATGAAGTGCTTTCTTTGGCTTACACATACATAGATGGTGTTCCTGTGCAGCCAGGGAACACTGTGCACAATTGGCGAAGCTGGATGGATTATCACTACTATTGCACGCACTCACTTGGCCCGGTAATGATAATCACAGGTACACGTCCAACAGATGTTGTTGCGTTGCCATCGGATGTTAAGCTGCACGGTTACATTATGCAGAAGCAGCCCGGTATGGGGCGTATGGCTCCTTCGTTAATCAGGATGAACAATGGAGGACTTGTAAGGAATCTTATGGGTGCTGGCACTAATGATACGCATCATCAGAGGCTCTGGGGCACGCTTGGTTCGTGTGAGATTGGGGATAGGGGAGTTTTGCTAAGGCTGGGTGGTAGCGGTGGAGCGTTGAAAATGGCAGTAAAGCCAGATATGGATGAGCTTGATAAGATGGCTGCTTCCACCGGGCACGGTGGTGGGGACTTCTGGGTGTTATACTATTTTGCACGGCAGATTTTGACAGGAGATCCAGCGCCTTTTGATATTTATTCGGCAAGCGATGTTACGATACCCGGCATTCTTGCATTACGTTCTGCGCTGGAAGGTGGCAAGGCTTATGAGGTGCCGGATTTTAGGAAGAAAGAAGATCGTGATAAGGTTCGTGATGATGATTGGCGTCAGGAGGCTTATGATGTTAAGAAGGTATTCCCTGTTTCGGCAAATTATGAAATTACGCAGCATTTTACAAAGACAATGGCTGATATGTATAAGTATGTGACGATGTATCGTCAGTATATAGATTGGAGAAAGGTTATAAATCAAGCTGCTGATCCTAACCAGATTATTATGGCTGGCAAAAAGCTGATTCAGGAGTTTCCTAACTTGCTTGCAACTTATAAGATGGCACGGAAAATAGCAGATGCTTATTCGGAAAGCGATGGTGCCAGAGTTTTAAGGGAGATGCTAGAAAAAGGATGCGAGAAGGATGTGTTGAAGCCTTATGCGTTAGAAGAACTCAAGAAAGAAATAGCTGACTTAAGGGAACAGTTTAAAGCTCCAACGAAAGCCCATACTTACGCACTTGTTAGGATAGCTGAAGTCAGTCAACTTCAACAACTTCCTGTTCAGGGGATAAAGAGTGTTGGCTTGCCTGGAAGTAAGTTAAAGTTTAGTAGAGCATTTTCTTTAACTGAAGAACCTGATTTTATTGATATTAGGCCATTTCATAAAGGCAAAGATGGTATAGTTTATGTTAGAGCATGTGTGGGCTGTTTGAGTAATCAGAAAGGCAAACTTTATTATCATGCGGATGGCCCATTTAAAGTGTGGCTAAATGGCAAGCTTATAGGTTTTTATCCGAAAGAGGCTAATCCCTGTGTAAAGAATAAATACTCGAAATCAGTTTTATTTAAAAAAGGCAGCAATGAGATAATAATGGTCATTTACAGCAATCAGGGTAAAGCGTGGTGTTGTATGCTTGCCACTGAGATGTAAAGATAGAGCTAGATTTAAGTTGACAGTTTAATAATGGTTGTGATTTTGTAATTAACTGACTTAATAAAAATGGCTACCTTGCAATTTGAAAATCCATTGTAATTTTAGGATTTCTGAGCAAGTCGCGATTTTATGCAAGGGCTTCCGGGCTTAATTGGAGCGCCATTATTTGCCGCTGATTCATAGAGGGCTGTAAGAATGGCGATGTTTTTTCTGCCTTCTTCGCCTTCCACTAGGGCAGGTCTATCTTTAATGATAGCTTCCATAACATCTGCAAGGTAAGGTCCGTGCCCGTGTCCATAAACATTTGGCACATCTTGAGAATAATGTTTCTGAATATCTGCATCGATTGGTTCTTCTTTGACAAAATTCCAGTGAGAGATATGGTTTACTGCGTGTCCACCTATAACCACGCTTCCTTTTTCGCCGAGAATGCTTAAAGAGCCTTCCATATCTTTAGGTCTTGCGCATACTGTTGCCTCAAAAGCTCCGAGTGCTTGAGAAGTAAACTTAAAGATTGCAAGTGCAGTATCTTCAACTTCTATATTCATAAGTCTTGTGGCAATCTGGCATTGAACAAACTCAACATCCCCCATAAACCATTGCAATAGATCTATATGGTGACTTGCCTGTTGAGACATAACTCCACCATCCAGTTCCCATGTGCCACGCCAATCGGCTTGTTCGTAATAGTGTTGATCTCTGCACCACCTTACTCTTACAGTGCCCATAACCAATTTGCCGAATCTGCCGCGTTCAAGGGCGGTTCTTGCAGCAACCACTGCGCGATTAAATCTATTTTGTTTTACCACAAAGAGTCTGCAGCCATTCTTTTTGCAGTTTTCTATCATAGCATCGCAATCTGCCAGGGAAAGTGCCATAGGCTTTTCTACGATTATATGTTTTTTATATTGAGCAAGCTCAATAACGTGTTTTGCGTGATAGCCTGTGGGTGTAAGCACATTGATGATATCTATTTCTTTGTGCCTCTCCATCATTTGATTAAAGCTAAGATAATAGGGCACATTATATTTTTGTGCTTTAGCCTTTGCTTTTTCTTCATCTATATCGCATACAGCAACCAGACGGGCTGGTAATTGCCCTGAAGTTATCGCAACGAGATGCTTTTCTGATATTCTACCGCAACCTATTATTGCAATATTAAATGGCTTTTGCATATTATATTTTAACTTTTCCTTTGTTTATGTGTTTAGGGTTGTTTCTGTTTTCTTAAATCGTAATGTTAAAAATCCGCTAAAGAGCCAGACAATTATTAACAGCGCTATGCTGAGTAGTATGCTCAAAATACTAGTTTTGAAATTTGTATAGGAGAAACTGTTTCCTAATACAACTGCTGGCACAGCTTCAGGCAGAGTGCCAAGCAATGTGCCAAATGTGAAATCTCTCTTCTTTATGGGGGTTAAGCCTAATAACAAGTTCATTATGCCACCTGTAATAGGCAATTGGCGAGCCAGCATTACAGCCATTGTGCCACCTTTTTCTATAAGTTCCATAATGGCTTTGAGTTTTTTACCATACTTCGCCATAATGCTTGTTCTTATAAAGCGTGCCATCATAAATGGTACGAACGCTCCAAGCAAAGTGGCAATCTGCACAAGAAGTAATCCATACCAAAAACCAAAAATAGCTCCTGCTGATGCGCATAGTATAAGACGCGGAAATCCTATTGCCACCAGCGCTGCTGTTATACAGAAAAAAATAGTAGCGGCAAAATTGCCGCTATCTCTGACAAATTGTTGGAAAGCTATGAAATTTTCCTGTGAGAGACTTTTAAAGTAACTGCTGCGTGTGCTTAATAGGATAAGTAGAGCCATAAGCAGTAAGAGCATTCCCTTAAAAATGATTTTGCTTATAGCAATGGCTCTGGCTTTGCTCTTTTTATCTCTATCATTTTGCAATAATGTGTTGATGGAAGACACGCTGGTAAATCTGGCTATTTATCTTTTGTGTGGATATGTGGTTTGGGTTGAGCGTTATATACAGTTGCTCCCGGAGGAACAGAGTGTGTTAACCACACATTTCCTCCTATCACAGCACCTTCGCCAATAATGGTGTCTCCACCAAGTATAGTTGCACCGGCATATATTGTGACGTTATCACGAACTTCGGGATGTCTCTTAATGCCTTTAATAGGATTGCCTTTTTCGTCTTTAGGAAAACTCAATGCTCCTAGAGTAACGCCCTGATATATCTTAACGTTCTCTCCTATTACACAGGTTTCACCAATTACAACACCTGTGCCATGATCTATGAAAAAGCCAGCGCCAATTTTTGCGCCGGGATGAATATCTATGCCCGTCTTTGAATGAGCCAGCTCAGACATTACACGTGGAACTAAAGGGATGTTTTCTCTATAAAGAATATGGGCAATTCTATGGACTGCTATTGCATAGAGTCCGGGATAGCTCATCACTATCTCCATCAGCGATTTTGCCGCAGGATCCCCATCGTATGCAGCTTGAATATCTCTTTGCAAAATTGCCTTTATGTTTGGCAATTCACTTAAAAGGACAGCAACCGCATTTTCTGCCTTATCCTTGCAAGCATTGCAATCATCATTGCATTTATCAAATTCGCATTGGTATCGCAAAGCGTTTTCTGCCTGTTCAGCAAGCTCAATACTCACTGCTCTTAATTTTATATTAATGGCATTCTCCAGTTGTCCTTCTGGCAAAGGACCAATTCCGTGGCAGCCAGGGAAAAGTATACCAATTAACTCATCAACGATTTTGTGGATTGCCTTTTGGCCAGCAAGGATAAATTTTTTGTTAGGATCTCTGAATGAAGAACAATCCAGATTGGATGCCATTTGTTTTACTATTTTGTTGAGATTATTATCTATCCATTCGGTAAGCTTCATTTTTTTCTCAAATCCTTTCTTGAACCATAAAATAACGGAAAACGCGAAAATATCAATAGTCTAAAAAAAGATTTTATCATTCATCTTTTTTTGATATGAGGTTTTTATGAAGAAGCAATGAATATCTGGCTTAAGAGAATATTGAAACTTTGGAATAGGTGGACCAGGCCACGTTCTACTCACATTGAAGAACGAATGCAGGAATATGTGGTGAGGGTGGTGCTGCTTGTAACGCATCTCATTTCCCCTTTATTTGGAATTATAGCTCTATTGTTTTCCTTCTATGGCGTTATACCTTATGACACTCCTCTGATACTTTTTTTTATAACGATAGCGCTGGGATTAGCTTTGAAACTTTGTGATATTGGTTGCTGGAAAATGGCAAGGGCTATCCCGCCGTTTCTTGTTGGCTCTACCGCCATATATGGAAACTGGATAGCCGGCATTGATGCGCCTGCCAACCTGTTATACGCCTTAACTGTAATACTGGTTAGCATTCTTTTTGATGGCAGAAGATGGATTATTGTTTTACTAATAGTGCTTTTGGCGCATTCTGGAATAAGTTTTCTTCATCATATTGGTATGATCAAAGTTTTAAGGGGTGGTGAACAATTTTTTTATAACAGAGTTATCATAAACGTTGCTGGAATTTCCGCTATTGCAATACTTGTGTATTTTATTATATCCCGCTTAAAACAGGCGCTTGATGCTGCATCCTTAAGTTCTGCCCAGCTAGAAAAGCTGCTTGCAGAAAACAAATTGCTTCTTAAAGAAATGCACCATAGAGTGAAAAACAATCTTCAACTCATGCAAAGTCTTTTGCAATTACAAGCTAATTTAATAGAAAAACCAGAGCTGCAGGAAGTTTTGAAGGGAACTTTAAATAGATTGCGCTCTATGGCTATCACGCACGAACAACTTTATGGCAATAAAGACCTTTCTAAAGTGAATTTTGATTTGTATGTGAATGAACTTATAGAAAACATTATGACCTCTTTTGCTATGTCTAAAGATCAGGTTATATTAGATTGCAGGATTGAACAGCTTCATCTTGAATTATACAAGGCAATACCCTGTGGGCTAATTCTTAATGAACTGATTACTAATGCGTTTAAGCACGCTTTTGCAAAACTACGACAGGGCAAATTGACAGTTGAGTTCTATAAAAAGGACAAAAATTTCCATCTGATGGTTGGAGATAATGGACCAGGCATACAGCCAAAACAGGAAAATCAACAATCTCTTGGCTTGACATTGGTTGATTTATTATGCAAACAACTTAAAGGAGAAGTCGTAAGGGAAAATGATAATGGTTTAAAAGTCACAATAAGATTTCCTGTCTGATTTCAAACATGCCGATGGAAAATAAAATCTTAATCGTAGAAGACGAACTGATAATTGCTTATGATATTAGGCTTAGGTTAAACAAAGCAGGTTTCCAGAACATTGAGCTTGCATCTTCTGCTGAAGAGGCAATTGAGCTGGCTGCAAAATGTAAGCCTGACTTTGTTCTTATGGATCTAACATTGGGGGAAAAACTGGATGGAATTGATGCAGCAAGCTCTATTTACAATATATGCGGGGCAAAAATAGTTTATCTTTCAGGCAATACGGATGCATTGGATGATGAACGTATTAAGAGAACACAGTATTTTGCCTTTTTGCAGAAGCCTATAGATGAAGCACAATTATTCGCTATTATAACAGAACAATGTAGTCCAGAAGGAAGGAATATAGATGCAAAATAAAAGCGCAAGTCTAAATTTTTTAGCGTTGCTCATTCATTCAAAAGTACAAATGTGTTTTGTTCTAGTATCTCTATTTATGCTTAACTTTGATATTGATGGCAAGCCTATTCCTGTGGATGGCTATGCTGCAATGGTGAATAACCGCATTATAACGGTAAAAGAAGTTTTATCTGCTATGCGTCCTTATGAGGAAAAATTCAAGCAGCTCTATACCGGCGCAGAACTAGAAAAAAAGATGGAAGAGGCTTATGAAAATGCGCTTAATTCGCTAATTGAGCGAGAGCTTATTATGGATTATTTTGATAATCAGAAGGAATTTGTCCTGCCAGATACAGCCGTTAATAGCAGGGCGGATGAAATAATTCGGAATAGGTTTAAAAATGACTATGCTGCTTTTAGAAAGGCTCTTGATAGTGAGGGAATGACATTTGACGAGTGGAAGAAAATGTTGAGAACATCGATCGTCATCTCTCTTTTGCGTGATAGGGAGGTTGATAAAAAAATAGTAATATCTCCGCAGCAGGTGCGTGAATACTATCAAGCTCATCTTGCTGACTACCAAACGCCATTAAAGGTTAAGGTGCGTGCTATAGTAATAAATATAGGAGGCACCGATGAAGAGAAAGCTGCCAAAAGGAAGGAGGCAGAAGCCATACGTAAAAAATTGATTTCAGGTGAAGATTTTGCCGAACTCGCCACTAAAGTTTCCGAAGGTTATAAGGCAGATGCTGGTGGCGACTGGGGCTGGATAGAGCCAGCTTCGCGAAAAGAAGCAATAGCGAAGACATTAGAAAATATAGCAATAAACCAAATAAGCCCCGTGATAGAAACAGATGATGCCATTTATATCTTCAAAGCGGAAGATCGTAAAAATGCCAGCACAATTCCATTTGAAGAAGTCTCTTCTGCAATTACCGAAAAATTAAAACGCGAAATGGCTGATCAACTATATACAAATTGGATTGAGCGGTTAAAACAAAACGCCTTAATACAGAAATTTTAGCTATGCGTTTTAGACCTTGCATAGATATTCTTAATGGGAAAGTTGTTCAAATAGTAGGTTCAACTCTTAATACCGAAGATAAGTCGGTCATTACAAATTATGTTTCTGAAAGAACTGCTTTGTGGTATGCAGAGCTTTATAAAAAAGATGAACTATCTGGCGGTCACATAATTTCACTGGGTGAAGGTAATGTTGATGTGGTTAAAGAGTGTCTTGCATTTTGGACTGGTGGTTTTCAGTATGGCGGTGGGGTGACATCCGAAAATGCAAAAAAATACCTTGATATGGGGGCAAGTCATGTAATCATAACATCCTTCGTTTTTCCTAATTCAAAATTTTCCTATGAGAGAATAAAAGAACTAATAAAAATTGTCGGGAAAAAAAGATTGGTTCTTGATCTGAGCTGCAGAAAAAAAGGAGACACCTACTTTGTGGTGATGAATAAATGGCAAAGCTTTACTAATGTGGAAGTAACTTCAGAAACTTTGAAACAACTTTCTGCATTCTGTGATGAGTTCCTTGTGCACGCTGCCGATGTGGAAGGCAAAAAAGGTGGAATGGATGTTGAACTCCTAAAAATTTTATCAGAAGCTGCCGTTATTCCTATTACTTATGCTGGCGGTATAAGTTCTATAAATGAATTGGCTATTATTAGGGAAGTAGGGAAAGGAATGATTGATTTTACAATTGGTAGCGCTCTGGATATATTTGGTGGTAAAATTGAGTATGCAAAAGTGCTGGAATGGACTAAACAAAATCAATGATGGCAGGCTATCCAAAGTTTAATGCGCATAAAAGTAAAATCCTTTG
>CAZBHO010000016.1:0-49519 GCA_964491945.1 uncultured Verrucomicrobiota bacterium
AGGCTTACACCCATTCCTCTTATACGTATATCAGCCCACAAGATTTTGAAACATAATCCCAAAAACAGCGGGAGGATCTGGGACATGGTGGTACAATTTATTATAGTTATTGGATGTTGTTTGGGAATAATTTTGGAAGAGTGGATCAATGATGATAGGGTAAATGAAAGCAATCTCTTTTGGGATATTGTGTTCTTCTAGTATCTGGACAGGAGTTTTATAGTGTTTAACAGGAGTTTTTTCTAAAGAAGTTGAAGTTGTTGATATTAGTAGTGGCTTTATTGATGAAATTTTGCTTTGAAAAGAAAGTTTCTCTTAAATAGAACTCGTCTTCCATCAATCTTTTGAATTGCTTCTACGTCGGAATTGGCGTCGGAGTATACATTTTAGGTCTTAATAGTTCTTTTTAGATATGAAAAAGCGAGGTAGTCAATAGAATTGATATCTTTTAACCCATTTTGATAATTCCCTTGCTCTAACAACTCCTAATGTACCATCAAGTGCGTAAACTTTTCCAACAAAAAATAGAGTTAACATTATCAACATAAAAGATAATATCTACTATTGGTAGCTTTCTTTAAAACATCCTGAACCAATGACTGATAATTTTTATATATACGACAAGATTATCGTTAATGATAAAAATTTTATTCGTAAAGTTTAAAGATTACGTGAATTAATAATTGCCCAGTGATAGTTAAAAAGGAAAAAAATTCAGCAGAAAAGATTCTAGACGAAATATATCAAATCCTAATCTCGATGGATAAAATTCAATACACTGAATTTATAGCATTCTGGAAGGTGCTGGATATATCTTATTCAGCATTTAAAAAAATGCCTGGTCAAAAGAGCGTTTTAAAGAACATTTTACAGTTTTATTGTAAGAAACGGCGCAAATTATATGACAAACTAGGATATTCAAACGTAACAGTTCAAGCTTTATACGATATGGGCACATCCCGTAGAAAAGGTGTTTCTAGCATCAATAAATTGCTGGCTATGTTAAAAATAATTTTTAAGGAAGATGTTTACCACGCAAAGGATATATAGAAGCTTAACTTGCCAAACATAAAAATAATTTTTTTGTAAATACCGTAGGTATGTTAGCTTTATTGAAAGCCATTCAAGAATTATCAAGTCAAAATGCTTTGTAGTAGCAATTAGGCAGAGGAGAATAGCTCGCTGAGATATTATGATTTTTGCGTCCACAAAAGAGCATTAAGAAAATATAGAACCATTAGCAGTCAAATAGATAGCTCTTATTGCGCATTACAACTATTTGCCAAATATCTGTGCTGGATGAATGGATTCCTTGGCAAGCACGAAATCTTTTTCGCAAAGAATCATATCGGAATCTGACATAGGCATATATTTGCCAGAAGCAGTTAAAAAACACTTCTTTTCATCTTCCTCTGCAACTATTCTGCCTTCTGTGATGAGGATTTTCCTTCTTTCTCCCAGGACATTGCCTTCTATCAAAAGCTTTGTTCCTTGAGAAATTGGCATCTTGAACCGGCAGGTTATCTCAGCCGAAACACAAGCTTTCCTTGTGTAAGCAATTGCTGCCCACGTCATAACTTCATCTAAAAGGGTCATTGCAATTCCGCCATGGATTATATGGCGGTAGCCAAGAAGCGTCTCATCCGGAGTAAATCTGATAGAAACCTTTCCATCTTTAAGAAAAGACTTAAGATGCAATCCGCGCGTATTCTTTTCGCCGCAAACGAAGCAGGAATATGTCCATGGCAAAATGCCTTCTAAATTTTTAAAGGTTTCCATATTGTTAGATGTGCACCATGTTTCGTAGAAGAGCAGCTCTCTTTTGGAAATCCACTTGTGTTGCTTTAGCTAAAGCTTCTATCCCGAATTTTTCTACTGCAAAAGAGGCGGCAACAGTTCCAAACAACATTGCTTTGCGCATAATGGCAGTATTTATTTTACCACGTTTAGCCAGCCAGCCCATAAATGCGCCAGCGAAAGAATCGCCAGCACCTGTTGGATCATAAACTTCTTCCAGCGGAAGAGCTGGCAGGATAAAGATATGATTAGAAGAAAACATCATACTACCATGCTCGCCTTTTTTTATGACAATAAATTTTGGTCCCATAGCAAGCAATTCTTTTGCTGCCTTTACTAAAAAATTTTCTTCCGTAAGATGGCGAGCTTCCGATTCATTTAGAAAAAGCAAATCAATTCGTTTGAGAAGCGTCAATAAATCTTCTTTGGTTGTATTAATCCATAGATCCATAGTATCTGCAGCAACAAATTTCGGTCTTTTCATTTGATTTAAAACCGAAAGTTGTAGAGCTGGCGCAATATTTGCCAGTAAAACATAAGGCGCAGTAGCATAACTTTGCGGCACTTTTGGATTGAAATCAGCAAACACATTTAATTCTGTAGATAATGTTCTGCGGTTATTCATATCATTTTCGTAGATGCCAGACCATCTAAAGGTTTTGCCCTGCGCTTTTTCCAGTCCCTGTAAATCTATACCTAAAGATGATAAAAGTCTTGTGTGTTCTTGCGGGAAATCATCTCCTATTATTCCTATCATTCCTGTTTTTGCAAAACGTGAAGCTGCCGCGCAGGCAAACGAAACAGAGCCGCCAAGTATTTCGCTCTGTTTAGCAAAAGGCGTCTCTATAGTGTCCAGCGCTATAGAACCAACGACAACCAATTTAACTTTCTTTGATGAGCTCATTTTTTATTAACAAAAAGAGTTGATGCAAGTTGTTTAGCATTTTCAGATTTTACAGTCAACACAGGTTCTTTTACTTTAGCTTGTTCTAAACTTTTTTCTTTTACCTGCCTATAGGTGTATCTTTCTCCCTTATAATTGCGCATCACAACTTCTTCATCATTTATACTCTCTACATAGGAAGGCAATAGTGGAATTTTTCCGCCGCCACCCGGACTATCTATAACGAAATGCGGCACAGCCAGCCCTGAAGTCCATCCGCGTAATGCCTTGATTATCTCAAGTCCTTTTTGTACGGTAGTGCGCAAATGTTCTATGCCTGAAATCATATCTGCCTGATAGATATAGTATGGGCGCACTCTACATTTGAGTAATTTTTGCATCAAAAGTTTCATTGTGGCAGGGTCATCATTAACACCTTTAAGTAGCACAGTCTGATTGCCAAGCTGGATGCCAGCATCAGCCAGTCTATTTAAGGCGGCGGCAGATTCTTCGCATATTTCATCAGGGTGGTTGAAGTGCACGTTAACGAATAGGGGATGATATTTTTTTAGCATATTGACGAGTTTTTTCGTTATTCTTTGAGGTAGCACACAAGGGATTCTTGTTCCTATTCTTATTATTTCCACGTGAGGAATCGCGCGTAATGCTTTTAGAATTTCTTCCAATTTTTTATCAGAAAGCATGAGAGGATCGCCGCCAGAAACCACAACATCTCTTATCTCTTTGTGTTCAGCTATATATTGCAATCCTTTCTGAATAAAATCTGGATGTATCTTACTAATATCTCCCACCATCCTCTTGCGAGTGCAAAAGCGGCAATAGGAAGCGCACTCATGAGAGACGAGGAATAGCACTCTATCAGGATAGCGATGAACTATTCCTGGCACAGGTGAACTTTTATCTTCTGCGAGAGGATCTTCGTTGCAAGGCGAGTTCTCCAGTTCCCGAACATCTGGCACCATTTGCTTATAGAGCGGATCGCCTTTCTGTTTAATAAGCTTCAAATAGTGTGGGCTTATCCTGATCTTAAACTTTTTTGCCACCTTTCTTATTTCATTCAGCTCAAGTCCAAAAACTTCAGCAACTTCTTCTGCTGTAGTAAGACTTTGTTTCAGCATTGTTTGCCAGTGGCCTTTCATTTTATTCTCCTTTTATAACTTTTTTGTATAAATGATTTTATCATCACCTGTTTTATAAAAATCTTTAATTCTCGCCTCTATGTGATAGCTCATTCTTTCATAGAAACTACGAGTTGGCAGATAATCAGGGCGTGATGATGTTTCAACAACCAAAAGCTTACCACCTTTTTCACGGCAACTCTGTTCAACATGCTCAACAAGTTTTTTCCCATAGCCTTTATTTTGATGTGCATTAGAAACCACTATCCAATATAGATCGTAAGTGGCTTCTGTCATAGGTGTTGGCCCATAACATACATAACCAAATATCTCTTTTTCGTCGGAATCACCACAGATAACTTCCACAATATAATCCTTTTGCAGTGGTTGAGTAAGGAAGATATCTATAAGCTCCATTGCCACTTTCTTTTCCTCTTCCGAAAAAATTTTTATGGCATATATAATTTTTTCTACAGCATCTCTATCGGTATTCTTAAGCAAGCGTATGGTCATAAAACCTTATTGTGATTTTTCATTGCAACAGCTATCTGCATTTTCCAAAAATCGTTATAAGTTATTCCAGCTGCTTCCAGCGCTCGAGATAAACCTGCTTCTCTTGATGCATCAGGATTAGGATTTATCTCAAGAATATAAATAGCGTTATCATCTTCCTTCATCCGCATATCAACTCTTGCATAGCCTTTAATATCAAAAAGATGAGCCACCTTAATAGCCATAGTTTGCATTAAATCAGCAGTTTTCTCCGGGATCTCAGCAGGACAAACCGGCACAGTGCATCTATAAGCACGATGGCTAGTATTCCACTTCGCCTCGTAAGAAAGGATCTTGCTGGTTGATTTTGGCCAATCGAGAAACTTAATTTCCGCTGGCGGAAGAGCTTTAAGACCTGTTTGAGTCTCAATGATGGAAACATTGAATTCCCTTCCTTCAATATATTCTTCAGCCAGCACAGCCTCTTTATATAAACTGATAAGCTCGCGCACTCTTGGTTTCAGGTTAGAACGATTATTTACAAAATTTTCCTCTCTTATGCCGATGCTTCCATCTTCATAATTAGGCTTTAAAAACAAAGGAAAACGGATTTTTTCTGGAATACTGGATGGCTTTTTAATTAGCCAACCTGCAGGAACAGGAAGTCCAGAATTTTGCATCAAACTTTTTGCAAGATATTTATCCTGCGCCATCATAAGCGTTCTGAAACGGTTTCCTGTGAATGGCAAGCCTAACAATTCAAGTAGTGCTGCTATATTGCCTTCAAGCTGAGAATTGCCACTGTAGCTCTCGCATAGATTAACTATTATGGCAGGCTCTTCTTCCATTATTGTTTTTATTATATCAACTATGTTCTCTCTCACTGGAAAAAGCTTGATCTGGAAGCCACAACATAAAAGCGCTTCTGCCACCTCTCTTGCACATAGTTCGGTTGCTTCTTCAGCAGCAGCTTCTTCAATATGCTCCTTTCGCGGCACATACACGTTATAGAGAATACCTACTAATGGTGGTTGCTTTTCTTTCATTTATGCCTTCTGTTTATGCCATACCTTTCTATAGCAATATCAACCACCTTCAAAATTAGCTCATCATAATTATATCCAGCCGCTCTGGCACAAGCCGGCAATGCCGAATTTTCTTTAGGATCTGGCAAAATGCCGGGCAACGGGTTTATCTCAAGAATATTTGGGATGCCTTTATCATCAAGCCTGAGATCAATTCGACACCAATCTTTAATATCCAGTGCCTCTACAACCCTGATCACAATTTCTCTTATTTTCTCTTTAAGAGTTTTCGAAATTTTTGCTGGCGCAACAAGTATAGGAAGTGGATTATCAGTAGTATCCCACACCCATTTTGCCTCATATCCATAAATAGGATTAGCCCCTTCTGGCAAAACGCTGTGGTCTATCTCGGCAGGTGGCAATACTTCACATTCAGGAAAATTCCCAAGCACACCAACCGTAAACTCTCGCCCATAAAGGAACTGCTCAACTATGGCAGCCTGCCTATATAGAGAATTTATACGCTCCACATTCTCCTTTAGCTCCTTACGAGTCTTAGCAAGACTCTTATTGTTTATCCCTTTTGAAGAGCCCTCCCCCACAGGCTTTACAATCGCAGGTAGCGGAAAAGCAGAAAGAATTTTCCCGCTATTGCGAGAATTGACTAACGCAAAATGCGGAGTAGGAATCTTATAAAAAGCAAGTATCTCTTTTGTCCGTGCTTTATCCAGACAAATCCCTAAAGTTATGCCATCACTCCCTGTATATGGGATATTCAACATTTCGCAAATTATAGGAATATAGGATTCACGATTCTTTCCGCCAAATCCTTCCGAGATATTAAAAACCAAATCAGGCTTGCAGCGCTGCAATCTGGAAAAAACCGTTTCATCCGCCTCAAAAGCAACAACCTCATACCTCTTACGTAAGGCTGATACGACAGCTCCCACAGTCTCATCAGTGTCATATTCAGCCAATAGGTCAGGTGGCTCCTCTTCATCCACCATCCCTTCTTTAGCGCCACTGGCGCTTATAATTTCTATAGCCTTCTCTTTAGAGGTATAAATTAACGCTACCTTAATAGGCTTCTTCAAACTGATCAGCACTCCTCTCTTTTGAAGAAACACTCTTCTTCCAATAAATAATACATCTGGAACGTAAATCTAATGTTACATATTAAACTGTCAACATTTTTTTTAACACTAGATGGAAAAGTTTACGCACTGGATGGTACGGTAGAAGTTGTTAGAGCAAGGGGATTATCAAAAATAGGTTAAAAAAAATATCAATCCTATTGACTACCTCGCTTTTTCAGATCTAAAAAGATCTCCTCATCCCTAAAGTAAGATACATCCCACCACGCTACCCTAATGCCAATTTTGATGAGGAAGCAATTCAAAAGACTAATAGAAGATAAGTTTTATTCAAGAGAAACTATCATCATCGATCCCCCCTCTTCCAAAGTTATTGCCATATAACATCAAATCACTATAATAACCTGTACCATCATCTCCCAGATCCTCCCGAAATCTCTTTTTAATGAGTAACGCTTTCTTCCTGTAAGGCTACATTTTCGCAAGAGACTGTTATTTCTTTGCCAAGTCCTATGGCTTTAGCTTCTATTCTGCGTGCTCTTGCGTGAAGTTTTTTGGCTTCCTCTAATTTGCCTGTATAGAAGCACAAGTCAGCCAGATTCCGCAAATTTGTGGCAAGGCTCTTATCCTCTTTTCCATAAACTCCCTCTCTTATTTCAAGAGCCCAGCGGAATAGCGCTTCTGCTTCCTTGAAGTGTTCTCTTTTATAATTAAGCATGGCAAGGTTATGTAAGCAGTTGGCTGTTTCTGGATGTTCAACGCCACGTGCTTTTGCATTGATAGCCAGAGCCTCACGCACAAGAGGTTCTGCTTCTTCGTATCTACCTTGAGTGAAAAATACAACAGCCAGGTTGTTCAAGGCTGTAGCAATTCGCACATCGTTGTTGCTGAACTCACGTCTGGCAATTTTCAGGGCTTCTAATGCGGCTCTTTCGGCTTCTTCGTATCTACCTTGCTTTAAACAAACTTCCAGCTGTTCATTAACTTCTTTCCACATAGTTTTATCTCCATAAAAAATTTTTGCACAGAGGATATAGCACTATGAATGCCAGTAGCTAATACAAGGTGGGGCAAAAAATGCCGATTGTAAAAATAAGATATTGAGTTAATCGCTTATTTTGCGGAATAGAACGGGATCTCGATAAAGCGATTTGTTTGTGATATTTGCTTTAATAAAGGCAGAAAGCTCTTCAGAAGTCTTTGCCTTATTTCCTATGAATTCTGGATTTACAAGTTTAATAGCCAGCTCTTTGTCTTTTGATGCATAGGAGACAAGCTGGTATCTTTTTTCGTTTTTGTTTTCATCAAATGTTTTGCCAGAAGCATCGCCTAGCCACTCTACTTGCGCAAAGGTATTGCCATCTATCTCAATTAGCCATGCTTTACCATAAAGCTTATTTGCTTTGTTTGCAGGATAATTTATCAGATACTCCTTATCCGATAAAGGCAGAACTAACAAAATTTCCTTTTCGCCAGTTTCGCTAGATGCAATTTGCCATCTGCCAAACAGCTCTTTTTTAATGGATATAGATGGGCTACCAATCGCAAAATTAAAATCGCAGCCATTTGAGAAAAGAATGGCCAATAGGAATAATCCCACAAATAAAACTTGCGGTAAATTATTTAGGTGGCATCTCATTTTTCTTTTCCATTTTTTTGGTATTGTCTAAAGGCACAGGAAAATCTGTTTCTTCAATTACTGGCATTTTAAGTTCCTCTTCTTTCTCTGTTGTATAGTCAGGCAAGTCAGCTGTTCTTCCTGCTTTGGTTTTCGGAATTATTTGAATTGGCAATTTTGAGCGGGGGATATCATATGGATTAAACTTTCTTTTTTCAGCATTTAGGTCTTCAAGAACAAGTCCATGATTTGCCGCAAGTTTTTTCCATTCTTTTTCTGTGAACGTAAGATGTGGATCAAGTTGATTTATTATGTCGGATACAATCATAGTGGTAATACGGATAGTTTTTTCTGCCCAGGGCATAGCGTTCATTACAGAATTTGGGATGGCCTCATTATCGCCAATTATTATGATCTTGCCGGGCACTTTGGTAAGACATCTCATTTCACAAAAATCATCATACATCACTGGCTGCCAGTTGCCTTTATCCCAAAGGAAGAACACTGGATCACCCTTCGTTTTAACAGGCAATCTGAAACTCACTACAGATATGTTTTTGCGCATTGCGGCAAGGTCAATTGCGAGTTTTATCATTCGCTCACGAGCGGGTGTGATAATTAAAACTTCTTCTTTACTACCTTTTGCCTCCAAAAGCGGAGAGAAGAGAATAAAACCTCCAAGTAAACACAAGAGATAGAGCCACTTCATTGAATTAAGACACCTCATATGGACCTCCTTAAAAAAAATCTATTTAGAATATAAACCTTTTGATTGCAAATGCAAGAATTTTTGTTAAAAGGGCAATTTACGCAAACACTTTAGTTACATACCTTATATATGTTACGAGATTACATATCAATAGCCCGACCAGATCATTGGACAAAGAACGTATTTGTTTTGCCCGGTATATTTCTTGCCTTTTATTTTGAACCAGCCACGAGAACACAGAATGTTATTTTGCCTGTGTTTATGGCTTTACTAGCCTGTTGCTTAACTGCTTCCAGCAACTATGTTATAAATGAAATACTTGATGCACCAACGGATAAGTTTCATCCCATTAAAAGGAATAGACCTATTCCTTCTGGAAAAGTGAATATGCTGACTGCCTGGCTAATGTGGTTTATTCTTGCATTGTGTGGTTTTGCCTGTGCCTATTTTGTGAATATGCGTACATTCTTTATGGTGCTGCTGCTTTGGATAATGGGGATAATATATAACGTTAAGCCATTACGCTTTAAAGATAAAGCTTATTTGGATGTATTCACGGAATCTGCGAATAATCCGATACGGCTCTGCATAGGTTGGTTTTCAGTTGGAGTAGAATATTCACCCACTTTATCAGCAATTATGGCATATTGGATGTTCGGCGGTTTCCTTATGGCGATGAAGCGTTTTGCAGAATACCGTATGATAAATAATGCCGGGCAAGCTGCCGCATATAGAGCTTCGTTTAAAACTTATAATACTGAAAAGCTTATGCTAAGTGTGATTTTTTATGCGGCTTCTTTTGGAATGTTTTCTGGCGTGTTTATTGCAAGGTATTGCATAGAGATAATTCTGGCAGCACCGCTTGTAGCATGGACTATGGCTTATTATGTGCATCTTGGTTACAAACCGATGAGCGCCGTGCAATACCCCGAATATCTGGTTAAAGAATATAAACTTATGTTGATATTAGGGTTAATACTATGTCTCGGTTTTATTCTGCTTTTTGTGCGCTTGCCTTTTCTTGAAAACTTCTTTCTGCCACAATCACTACCACCAAGATAGAGGCTATTGCACCATTGCTTTTGCGCAATCTATTATGGCGCTAAAAGAATGTTTTGGTAATTATTATCCCTTCCTTAACGTATGAGTAATTGAAAGCAAACTTATATAAAAGAAGGCAAGAAAATACAAAAGCACAAAAGGTATGGCAAGCAACTCATCTTTGTTCAAAGAATAAAAAAGGGTCACAGCCAGATAACACGCAACTGTTAATTCTATAAAACAATTCGTATCAGCTTTTGAAAAGTAAGATTTATTGTACCACACGTCCTTTGTGGGTTTACTGATGTTATATTTTGGGGTGCGTTTAAATTCTCCTGTTCTTCCAAAAAGAGCACTAAATACTGCTCGTGAATTTACTACCGAAAGCCCTATTGCGCCTATGATAACTAGCGGAACGGCAAAAATGCGTTTTTTCCAATCATGAGGATGAATTTGCTTTTGGGCATAGATATAGAAGATGGGATAGATAAAAATGTTCAATGTGAAAATAGATATAATGGCAAAAAATAAAGAAGCTTCTCTATGATGTGATTTTACAAAAAGCATAGGCAACAAGAGCAAAGAGGCAAATAAAAGAGCAGGAAAAACCAGATGATTCGTCAGATGAATTGTGCCTTCAAACTTTGCAAGAAGTGAAATATTTTTTCTTTTCCACAAAACAGGTAGAATCTTTTTTGCAGTTTGAATTGCTCCCTTCGCCCAGCGATATTGTTGGTTTTTGAAGCCGAAGATTTCAGCAGGCAGTTCCGCTGGACACACCACTTCATTCACATAAACAAAGCGCCACCCTTTCAATTGCGCCCTATAAGATAAATCCATATCTTCAGTTAGTGTGTCATCTGCCCAATTGCCAGCATCCAAAATAGTTTCTTTTCGCCAGATGCCTCCTGTGCCATTAAAGGTAATAAAACAACTTGCAGAATTTCTTGGTCCTTGCTCCAGTACAAAATGTGCGTCTAACCCCAGACTCTGGCTTAACGTAAAGAAAGAATAGTTATCATTAATATGCCCCCAGCGAGCCTGAACAAGCCCTATGTTTGGAGCAGAAAAATGTGGTAGCATCTTTTTTAAAAAATCTTTTGGTGGAACAAAATCTGCATCAAAAATAGCAATAAAATCACCTTTTGCGGTAGCAAGACCATTGCGCAGCGCGCCTGCTTTAAAGCCTTTTCGTTCTTTACGATGAATGTAATGGATATTGATGCCTTTAGCTTGCAGTTTTTTGCAAAGCTCGGCGGCTATTTGTTGGGTTTCATCTGTTGAATCATCAAGCACCTGAATTTCCATCTTATCCTTTGGGTAATCCAATTCGGCACATGTATAAATCAGGCGCTCTACAACATACTTCTCATTGTAGATTGGCAATTGAATCGTTACAAAAGGAGAATTTTGCTCTTGAAAGGTTTTAGTTGAAAGTTTCGCGTTCGATTTGTACTTTTTATGGAGATACAACATCAAACAAGCGTGGAACGTATAAATAGAAAAGACCAGCGTCAGGAATAAGTATATGCCCATTACAATAAATCCTAAAACGGACATAAACTTTACCCCCTTATATTGTTTGTAATAAGCCAGCCTTTATGAAATTAAGCACTCCGCTATTTGAATGGCATTGGTGGCTGCGCCTTTACGTATGTTGTCCCCAGCCACAAACAGCGCCAGCCCATTTTCAAAAATTAAGTCCTTACGAATTCTGCCAACGAAAACATTGTCCTGCCCGGACACCATAATTGGCATTGGGTATTTATCAGCAGCAAGGTCATCACACAAAGTGACGCCAGGCGCTTTTGCTAGGACATCACGTGCTTCTTCTGGAGAAATGGGGCGCTCAAATTCAACATGCAGAGCTTCGCTATGCCCATTAAGAACAGGCACTCTAACGCAGGTGGCACTCACTTTTATGGAATTATCTTCCAGTATTTTGTGAGTTTCACGCAGCATTTTGAGCTCTTCGCTGGTGAAACCGGGCACATCAGGTTTGCCTCCACCAATTTTTGGAATAAGATTGAAAGCAATCTGATATGGATAAGCAGAGTTTTTAAGAGGTTCGTTTTTTGCCCATGCATGCACCTGCTCCTCAAGCTCAATAATGGCAGGTTTGCCGGTTCCTGAAACTGCTTGGTAAGTTGCAGCAACGAACCTTTTGATTTTTGCAACTCGATGAAGTGGTGCAAGAGCCACAAGTGCTATGATGGTGCTGCAATTCGGATTTGCAATAAAGCCCTGATGGTTCTTTAATGCGTGCGCATTGATTTCAGGAACCACAAGCGGCACCCTGTTATCCATTCTAAAATCATCACCATTATCAATAACCACAACGCCTTTTTTTACAGCTTCCCAGCCGTAAGTTTGAGAAGCGCCTTTTGCACCTTCAGTTCCTGCAAAAAATGCAAAATCCAATCCATCAAAAGCGCCAACACTTGCAGGAACAACGTGATAAGTCTCACCATCAATAATTTCATCACGTTCCGAGCGCGCCAG
The DNA here is from genome assembly GCA_964491945.1 of uncultured Verrucomicrobiota bacterium. Classification (GTDB taxonomy): domain Bacteria; phylum Verrucomicrobiota; class Kiritimatiellia; order JAAZAB01; family JAAZAB01; genus CAZBHO01. The sequence goes on from CAZBHO010000016.1 coordinate 12,301, forward strand.
AATTCTTATCTCAGAAGCAGGGAAATTACGCTGACGTAAAACTCTAACCATTTCAGCGCCAACTGCTCCTATACCAACCACTCCTACACGATATTTTTTCATTAATTCACTCCTTCTGCTTTTTTATCTAATAGTTTACGTGTTATTCCACTATACTTGTTAGATTTTACCAGATGCCACATATTCAGCAATCATATCGCCAACTTCGGTTGTTGAATAGCCCATCTTGCCAGCAGCAAGGCTCTTGAGCTTGTTGCCTGTAACATACATAACGGCTTGCTCTATTGCATCTGCTGCCTGAGTTTCACCTAGTGTATCTAACATCATAGCGCCTGCGCATATCGCAGCTAAAGGATTAATTACATTTTTGCCAGTATATTTCGGCGCAGAGCCTCCTATCGGTTCAAACATACTTACGCCTTCTGGGTTTATATTGCCACCAGCGGCAATCCCCATACCGCCTTGTGTAATAGCGCCAAGATCAGTGATAATATCACCAAACATATTTTCAGTCACAATCACATCAAACCATTCTGGATTTTTCACCATCCACATTGTTGTGGCATCAACATGATAATACTCTCGCTTAATATCAGGATAGTCTTTTTCACCAATCTCGTGAAAAACTCTTTCCCATAAATCAAAAACATACGTTAGCACATTCGTCTTGCCACATAATGCCAGTGTCTTGCGCTTGTTGCGCTTCCGACAAAACTCAAAAGCATATCGCAAACATCGCTCAACCTGAAACCTGGTATATATCATGTTTTGTATCGCAACTTCATTAGGTGTGCCCTTCATAGCAATTCCACCTGTCCCTGTGTACATCCCACCACTATTTTCACGCACAACAACATAATCAATGTGCTCAGGCCCCTTATTCTTTAGCGGGCAATCCACACCGGGATATAATTTTACTGGACGCAAATTAATGTATTGATCAAGCTCAAACCGTATCTTTAGAAGAATGCCCTTCTCCAGAATCCCAGGCTTAACATCAGGATGCCCTATTGCACCAAGATATATTGCATCATATTGTTTAAGTTCTTCTATAGCGCCTTCTGGCAACACTTCGCCTGTTTTTAAATAGCGATCTCCACCCCAGTCATAATCCGTTAATTTCAATTTAAATTCAAATTTAGATGCAGCAGCTTTAAGCACCTTTACACCTTCTCTTACAACCTCAGGACCAGTGCCATCCCCACCTATAACAGCTATGTTATATACTCTATTTCTCTCTTTATCATTTTTTAGTGACATAAAACAGCATTTCCCTTTCACTTGTTTGTTTGATATAGGGGGCTAAAAATTAACATTTTTTTTTGGATATGCAACTTTTTTTGATGATTTTTTAGTAAAAAATCAATCAACTTTTCTACTAAGAAAAAGTAATATTATTAGCGAGAGCGGAACCAATAGGTCAGTCCAAAGCCACGATCCGGCATTTCCCGGTGCAAAATTATGAACAATCACTATCTCTCTTATGTGCCCAATAGCAGCGCCCCACAACCAGCAAGTTAAAGCAATAACAGAGGCAAGCCGGAACTGATACGAAGCCCTAAAAGAAAGAATACAAAGCACACCAAAGGCCATATTTGCAATACCAACTTCAAATTGGAATGGAGATGTTGCCCAGCCGATATTAGCTGCCACCTGCTTTGCAAGAAATATATGTCCAATTCCAGCATAAATAGAAGTTATGCCTGCTCCAATAAGTATCGTCCAACGAAACATTCTTTCAAAAAGCATTCCCTTAATCCCCGCAACTATTCCAACTAAAAGCCCGAGCAAGAACAGCACTAGATTGATATTCTTAAAGAACCAGATTATACAATTTTCCATAAGAAGACTCTCCTAAATAAGTTTTCTGTGTCTTATATTATCATTGCCATTATAAGAAATCAATCAACAAAAATTTCACGGGAGGATCTGGGACATGGTGGTACAATTTATTATAGTTATTTAATGTTGTTTGAAAATAATTTTGGAAGAGTGGATCGATGATGATAGGGCAAATGAAAGCAATCTCTTTTGGAATGTTGTGTTCTTCTAGTATCTGGACAGGAGTTTTATAGTGTTTAACAGGAGTTTTTTCTAAAGAAGTTGAAGTTGATGATATTAGCAGTGGTTTTATTGATGAAATTTTGCTTTGAAAAGAAAGTTTCTCTTGAATAGAGCTCATCTTCTATTAGTCTATTGAATTGCCTCTACGTCAGAAATTGCATTAGTTAAATCGTACAAAATAGATTTGTATTTTAACTTATTATTTGCTAATAACTTATGGGTCACATTGGTTATGCCTCGTTTCAGAGAGGTGTGATAGCAGAGTATTAGGTTAGCTTGCTTAATTCTCTTTCTAATTCAATTCCTACTGTACCATCAAGTGCGTAAACTTTTCCAAGTTGATTGCTTTTCTTTATTGACAGAGAAGAGTAGTGGGGGTATGTTTTTTATAAACTTTAGTTTTTTTGAGTTTCTTATTTACAAATGATGGAGGTAATCGGATGGCTATTATTGCGGAAAAATATAGAGTTAAAGGCAACATTATTCCAACACTTGATGATGCTTTTGTTCCACCAGTCTTGGCAAATAGAGCTTTTTTAAAAGATGTTGCAGCAAGCAAAGATGCGGTGCCGCTTGCTATAGCAGTGGAAGCAGAAGATGGCATAGTTAGCAGTTTTAAGACGAAGGTTTTTTCTGAAAAATCTTCTTCGTTTGAAGCCAATTTTGCATACGTTGAAAGAATAGTTAAATTTTTGCTTTGGCAAAGAGGTGGTTGGCGCATTTTTATTGCAGGACCAAAGGCTATTGCTGATTATGTAAAACAAATGTATTCACCTCAAGGAGCACGGAAATTTGATGGGGAGCTTATGAAGGAGGTTTATGGAAAAGATTTTGTCGTGGAAAGTGTGCCGCTTGATAAGCTGCCACCAGACCGCAAGGCAGCCAGACCGCTTGGCAGGCATCTGGATGGATGCAGGATAGGATTTGATCTTGGTGCCAGCGATAGAAAAGTTTCGGCAGTTATAGATGGAAAAGCCGTTTTTAGTGAAGAAGTGGTTTGGGATCCACGTGGGCATTCTGATCCGCAATATCACTATGACGAAATAATGTCTGCACTTAAAAAGGCGGCTTCTTATATGCCCAGAGTTGATGCTATTGGTGGCTCTTCCGCAGGAATATATGTGAATAATAGTGTGCGGGTGGCATCGCTTTTTAGAGGTGTGCCAAGAGATCTATTTGAGAAGAGGGTGCGTGGTTTGTTCCATGAGTTGCGCGCTGCATGGAATAATATACCTTTTGATGTTATAAATGATGGTGAGGTTACGGCTCTGGCAGGTTCTATGTCTTTAAATGTAAACAGAGTTCTTGGAATAGCGATGGGTTCAAGTCTTGCTGGTGGCTATGTTGATAAGGATGGCAATATTGTTGGTTGGCTTGATGAGCTTGCATTTGCCCCTGTGGATTATAATCCAAAAGCTCCAACAGATGAATGGTCTGGTGACATTGGCGTTGGTTCAATGTATTTTTCACAAATGGCGGTAAATAGGCTTGCTCCTCTTGCTGGCATAAAGCTGGATGAAAAGAAGACGCTTGCAGAAAGGCTGAAAGATGTGCAATCCTTGATGAAAGAAGATGATCCAAGAGCGCGAAAAATTTATGAAACTATTGGCGTCTATTTTGGCTACACAGTTGCGCATTATGCTGATTTTTATGATCTAGAAAACATTCTTTTGCTTGGCAGAGTTACCTCTGGTAAAGGTGGCGATATTGTAGTGGAAAAAGCCAATGAGGTTCTGGCAAAAGAGTTCCCTGAGTATTATGGAAAAATAAAAATCGTTGTGCCAGATGAAGCAAGTAGAAGAGTAGGTCAATCAATAGCTGCAGCAAGCCTTCCTGTGATTCCTAAAGATAAAAAATAATACTGCTCTTTTCAATTTTGTGGCAAAAGAATACGAAAGAGCACTGTACCGCTTGAGGCGGTTGCGTAGGTGAATTTCTGGAACTCCAGAAAAAACTTCTCCACAGAGGGTTTGAGAGAAGAACACCGAGAAAAAGTTAAAGCTAAAGCACACTCATAGGTATTATGCTAAAAAATTAGCATTCTAATATCCCCTCTTCCTCTCTGTGTTCTCTGCGAACTCTGTGGTTGAAAATCGTAAGCCAAATTAAATCGAAAAAAATTTAAAAAGTCAGAGGACAATAAACTCACAACATAGTTTACAGATGGCCATAGAGAAGAAGAGATAGGCAGGATTAATATTAAGGAACTAATCAATAAGCATTAGAAAAAAAATAGCATTCTCATTACTTTCTTCGTTATCTTTGTGTTCTATTAAGTACCATCTGTGGTGCGTTTGAGGATATTTTTTGTGGCTTCAATAATGAAGCCTGTGTGATATGCCATATCCATAAAAGTCCTTACTATCGGCAAAAGAATATGCGTCGTGATTGAGTGTCCATAGTCATAGATCCAAAAATAGCGTAATAGTAAAAACAAGTAATAAATCCCTAATATGCAGGGTAGCAGCCATAGCTTTGTGAGCAGCGCTATAAAAAAAACAAACAGCAAGCGCAGGTAAGGAGATGTGCTTAAAAAGATAATAAGTGATGTTCCTTTTGAGTTTGATTGATTTTGCAATGACCACCACTTTGCTTTACCTCTTCTTATGAACCACTGCCATATTTTTAGCCAGCCATCGCGTGGCTGGTGATAAACTTTTGCGCCAGGTGTAAAAAAGATTTTTGCGAACTTTCTAATTTTATTGCTTAATAGCTCATCTTCTCCGCCATATTTAAGCCCTTCGTTAAAGCCGCCAGATTGCTTTAATGCTTCTTTTTTTATTGCGCAGTTACAGGTGGAGAACGTATCAATTTCAACTATTTGACCTTTGCTTTGATGAATTCTATTTAATCCTCCGCCCGGAAAGCCAAGTATATTTTCACATTTCCCAAGTATGCCACATTTAGGGATAAGCACTGCTCCTGCAACTGCTGCAGCATCCTGTTGAGTGGCAAATGGTTTAACTAGCTCCATGAGCCAGTTTTTTTCTGCTATGCAATCATCATCAATAAAAACGACTATTTCGTTTGAGACAAAATTTAAGGCATAATTTCTTGCATAAGCAAAGCCTTTATTGAGGAGTGGGATAGTTTCGTACCGCACATTTGGGATAGGCTCTGGTGAATTGGTTTCTTCAAGCACAATTATTTCCCTTAAATTTGCAGGATAATCAGCCTCCAAAATTGAACTTATAGCATTTAAGAGCAGATTGCGTCTACCTTTCGTTATAACAACTACAGAGAGAGTGGGCAATTTTTGCATAAACAGGCTCTTTACAAGAAGCGCTTTGTGATCTCTTCCATAACAACATAATTGGTCAGATCGTAAGAGATAGGTGTAATGGAAATGTAGCCTTCTTGTATGGCTTCAATATCAGTGCCAGAGCTATCGCCTATAACTTTCAAATCGCCATCCAGCCAGTAATATATATCTCCAGCAGGATTAGACCTCTGATGAAAAATTTCTTCAAAGCGGGATTTACCCATTCTGGTTATTTTTATGCCTTTAAGTTCGGATATGGCTACATTTGGTACGTTCACATTTAGCAATATGCCATCAGGCAAGGGCTCCTTAATGGTTTTTTCTATCACAAGCCTGGCGGCATATTGAGCTGTTTCCCACTTTGGCTCAACAAAAGAGCCTAAAGAAATTGCTATTGAAGGTATCCCTAAAATTGTGCCTTCCGTTGCTGCGGAAACAGTACCTGAATATATAACGCTTATTCCAACATTTGGACCTAAATTTATACCGCTTATAACAATATCAGGTTTGCGGTTTAATAACACTTTTACGGCAAGCTTAATGCAATCGGCTGGCGTGCCTGAAATTGCATAGCCAGAAAACAAATTGTTGCGCTCAATTTTTTTTAGCTTGATTGGATCAGAAATTGTTATGGCATGCCCCACAGCGCTTTGCTCGGTTGCTGGCGCCACAACGCTTACCTCGCCAAAGGAAGAAACCACTTCATAAAGAGCCTTTATTCCCGGCGCATATATCCCATCATCATTTGAAATTAAGATGAGCCTTTCCATAAAACACGCAAGAAAAGATATGATTTTTTGACTATTGTTTCTCTTTTTCTTTAGGCAAAGCAAGCCTTATATGCAGTTCTCTCAGTTGCTTTTCTGAAACGGGCGCAGGCGCTCCCATCATTAAATCCTGTGCTTTTTGATTCATCGGGAAACATATGACCTCTCTAATGTTTTTCTCATTAGCAAGCAACATAACTATTCTATCTATGCCGGGTGCTATTCCGCCGTGTGGCGGGGCGCCGTGTCTAAAAGCGTTGATCATTCCAGAGAATTTTTCATCAACATCCTTTGCAGTGTAACCTGCAATTTCGAATGCTCTATACATAATTTCTGGCTTGTGGTTCCTTATTGCTCCACTTGAAAGCTCAACACCGTTGCACACTATATCGTATTGATATGCCTTGATTTCTAAAGGATGCTTGGTGTTTAGCGCTTCTAATCCGCCCTGTGGCATTGAGAAAGGATTGTGAGAAAAAACGATCTGCCCAGTTTCCGCATCTTTCTCATACATCGGAAAATCAACTATCCAGCAAAAGCGGAAGATATTCTCATCTATCAGATTTAGCTCCATTCCAAGTTTAGTCCTGATTTCACCAGCAATGCTTTCTGCTTTAACTTTTTCATCGCACACAAAAAACACAACATCCCCTTCTTGCGCTTTCGCCTTTTCTGCAATGGCATTTAGCTCCTCTTGAGATAAAAATTTAACAATAGGCCCTTTAATTACGCCGCCTTCCCAGACCAGATAAGCCAGCCCTTTTGAGCCAATACTTTTTGCGTATTCCACAAGTTTATCAAAGAAGCTGCGCGGCTGAGCGGCAATGCCTTTTACTGGGATGGCGCGCACAACTCCACCTTGCTCCACAGGCAGCCTGAATGCATTAAAGGCGCTCTTCCTAAAAATTTCTGTCGCATCAAACATTTCTATAGGATTACGCAAATCCGGTTTATCAGAACCATATTTAAGCATTGCCTCTTCATAAGGGATCCTTTGCCACGGCGGCTGATTAAAGGATTTGTTGGAAAACCTTGCAAAAGTTTTTGAAAGCACATCCTCAACAACCGCAAAAATATCATCCTGTGTAACAAACGACATTTCAAGATCAAGCTGATAAAATTCGCCCGGCGACCTATCTGCCCTTGCATCTTCATCGCGGAAACACGGCGCTATCTGAAAATATCTATCAAACCCAGCCACCATCAGTAGCTGCTTAAATTGCTGCGGAGCCTGCGGCAGGGCATAAAATTTGCCCGGATGCACACGACTTGGCACAAGATAATCCCTTGCCCCTTCAGGTGAACTGCTTGTTAAAATAGGTGTTTGGAACTCGTTAAAACCAAGTTCTATCATACGCTGACGTATAAAAGAAATTACCTGACTGCGCAGAAGGATATTCTTATGCATTCTCTCCCTGCGCAAGTCCAGAAAGCGATATCGCAGCCTCGTCTCTTCAGGACCATCTTCTTCAGTATCTATCTGAAGTGGCAACTTCTCGCAAATGGATTCCACTTTAAGATCTTCCACCATCACTTCAATTTCACCAGTAGGAATAGCGGCATTAACCGTTTCAGGGCTTCTGGCAAGAACCTTGCCCGTGATAGTAATCACGCTTTCAAGCTTAAGATGAGTGGTTTCCTCAAAGAATGGATAAGAAGGCTGAAAAACCAGCTGTGTAATCCCATAGTGGTCCCTTAAATCAATAAAAAGTAATTGGCCATGATCCCGCTTTCTGAATACCCAGCCAGAAAGTCTTACTATTTGCCCTATATGTTCTTTCCTTAATTGATTGCAGTTGTGCGTTCTAAATGGATGCATACGCTAAAAATATCTCCTTCATTTTATGAAACTGTAGACCCCGAATTCTGGGATGCGCTTGTTGTATCTGCAACTTCAAAGCGCCCCATATTCCTAAATTTATCGTAACGCCTGTTTAACAATGTTGGAGTTGTAAGTTGTTTAAGTTCTATCAGGTTTTTAATTAAATATCCTTTCAAAGTTTCAGCCATTCTTTTTGGATCTGAATGTGCTCCGCCAAGCGGTTCAGGAACAATTTCATCAACAATGCCCAGTCCAAGCAAATCCTTTGCTGTAAGTTTAAGCGCTTCTGCTGCGCGTGGAGCATGAGAGCGATCTTTCCACAAAATCGCAGCACACCCTTCTGGTGAAATAACAGAATAATAGGCATGCTCAAGAATCAAGATCCTATCACCAACACCTATTCCTATTGCACCGCCACTGCCACCTTCCCCTATCACCGTAACAACTATGGGCACAGGCAAAGTAAAAAGTTCACGCATATTGTATGCTATAGCCTCTGCCACATGCCGCTCTTCCCCTGCCATCCCCGGATAGGCTCCAGCTGTATCTATAAAAATGAAAATCGGCAATGAAAACTTTGCGCCAACCTTCATAATGCGTAAAGCTTTGCGGTAGCCTTCAGGAAAAGCCATACCAAAATTCCGCTCCATATTGCTTTTCACATCTCTACCCTTCTGCGTCCCAACAACCATCACAGGCTCACCTTCTAATCTGGCAAAACCGCCAACTATAGCAAGATCATCAGCAAAGTGCCTATCACCATGCAGCTCAATAAAATCGGTAAATATCATATCAACGTAATCAAGTGTGTAAGGTCTGAGGGGATGCCTGGCAAGCTGAACTTTATCCCACGCCGTTAAATTCTTGTATATTTCACGTTTCGTCTCTTCTATTTTTTTCTCAAGCGCCATTATTTCAGCAGAGACATCTATGTTTTGCGATTCGCTAAATTGCTTCAAATCCTTCAACTTATTTTCCAAATCTACAAGTGGCTTTTCAAAAGGCAATGTGTAAGATGGTGGCATAATTTACTCCGTTATGAATACCTTACAACCTATTGGAACGAACTGAAATAACTCTTCAACATCCTCATTTAGCAATCTTACGCAGCCCATACTAGCCTGTGTGCCAATCGTTTCTGGCTCCCACGTGCCATGAATGCCATAACCTTTCACAGGCTCCGTGCCCTCTGTGGCAGTTAAAGCCAGCCACCTTGTGCCAAGCAAATTCTCTTTATCACCAAATGGAATCATCTTCCCGTCAGGTCGCCACCAAACTGGATTAACAATCCTTTCGCTAACAACAAATGTACCAACCGGCGTTTTCCCAAATTTACCTGTGCCAACTCTATAGCGCTTAAAGAACTTATCGTTGAAACGCACTTCAAGCTCATTACGCGTTTTGCTTATGTGCAACGTGAAAGTTCCATTAGGCACACGCAAACGATCGCCAACATGAATTACCGCTCCTTTAATTGCATTGGCTTTCTGCACCAGCTCAATTGTCGTGTTAAATTTTTTTGCTATTTTATCAAGCGAATCACCCGGCTGCACCAAATATTCAACTTTTTCCGGCAATGCTTCCGGCGAAAGGAAAAGCGCCACATTTAGTTTGCCAAGCATTCCTTCAAGCCTTGCCCGTGCCGTTTCATTTGTGTATTTTTCCAACAACTCGTAGCACCTTTCACGAGCCTTTAGCGGCTCTTCCTTGACAAGTCTTTCCAGCTCTGCCCATTTATTGCTCTCTGCAATTTGAGCAGCAATCTTTGCCTGAAGCTCTGCTTCTTGCAGGCGTTTTTCCTCTATATGCCTTGAGACTTTCTGGTATCCTATTGTTATAGCAAAACCCACTGCTATAACAATTATGACCAGCCAGAGCCACTTTTGCCAGTTACCATTCCGTTGAGGTGCAGTTAAGCTTCCAAAATCTTCATTTATTGCCATATTTTTTTATTCCAACTTTAAACTGCTATTCAAAAAGCCCCTTAAACTTAACGTTTTATTTAAAATTATTCAACTATATTTTTTCTGGTTCCCCCTCACACCCTATCAATAACCCGCTTGATCTTCTCCTCGTAAATCTTTATCATCTACCAGCAAAAGTCTATGTTTTCTAATACTTATAAAAGCCTGCTGTCAATTAAGTTAAATAAAAAATCTTGAAATATACCAATTACAAGTTTAAAGTTTTTTACCTTTCTCTTTTCTTTGTTAATTCTTCAGCAATCATTTCAGCCTGTTTAATCACCGTTTCAGTAGCCAGTTCCTGCATATCGGGAGGATAACCATATTGTCTTAATACCGACCACTCCAGCTTGAGGTCACAAATTGTGATCTCAAGATTAAAGAGCTACTTGCTGTAGCATGTTGCGATTTCAAGATTTCCCATTCCTCATCTGTAAGCTGGAAACAGAATGACTCTGGAAAAGGTTCCTTGTTGCGCTTCACCTGTTCGTTAAGACGTCTAACCTCTACACCATAACACATCGCAAGATCGGTATCCAGCATGACCTGAACTCCTCGAATTGTGTATACGGTTTTGAATATCCTCGATGAGCATCAATTCATTCTCACTCATATTTCTTCCTTATTTTACTTTCTCGCTCTAAAGTAAAATAAGAAAATCCATATTTTACTTTCATTCCAGTTTCACTCGTTTTAAGTTTTCAAGAATAAGCTCATTCAGCCTTGCCTCTTCTTTTAACTGCTCTTCAAACTCTGCTTTTAGCTTGGTGAATCGCTCTTTAAAGTCAAAGTCATCTTCATCATCCGGAAGTCCCACATAGCGCCCGGGGGTAAGCACATAATCCAGTTCACGCACCCGTTCAATGCTGGCAGAACAGCAAAAGCCTTTGATATCCTGGTATTTCCCATTTGGGTTGCGCCAGTTGTGGTAGGTAGAAGCAATCTTTTCTATGTCTTCTTTTGAAAATTCTCGGGTTCTGCGATTTATAAGATGTCCCAGGTTTCGGGCATCAATAAACAATATCTCATCCCTTCTGCTTCTGAACTTTCCGTTTGCCTTATTCCTGCTTACAAACCAGAGGCAGGCTGGTATCTGTGTGTTCAAGAATAGTTTTGGTGGTAGGTTAACGATGCAATCAACCAGGTGGGCTTCTATGAGTGCCTTTCTTATTTCTCCTTCGCCGGAAGATTTAGAGGTAAGCGACCCTTTGGCCAGAACAAAGCCAGCAACACCACTTGGGGAAAGGTGATAAATGAAGTGTTGTATCCAGGCATAGTTTGCATTCCCGGTTGGAGGAACCCCATATTGCCATCTTGCATCCTTTCTTAAGAGGTCGCCGCCCCAGTCGCTGTCGTTGAACGGCGGATTAGCGATGACAAAATCTGCCTTCAGGTCTTTATGGGCGTCATTCAAAAAAGAACCTTCGCTGTTCCATAAGACCTGCGAACTATCAATACCACGAATGGCAAGATTCATTTTGCAAAGTCGCCAGGTGGTCTGGTTGCTCTCCTGACCATAAATAGAAATATCGTTAATTTTACCCTGATGACTCGTAACAAACTTTTCCGACTGGACAAACATTCCACCAGAGCCACAGCATGGGTCAAAGACTCTGCCGCTAAAGGGTTCAAGCATCTCTACCAGAAGTTCAACAACACTTTTTGGCGTATAGAACTGACCACCCTTTTTGCCTTCGGCAAGGGCAAATTGACCAAGAAAATACTCAAACACATGCCCCAGAATATCTGCGCTTCTTGCCTTTGCATCTCCAAGGGCAATATTGCCAATTAAATCTATTAAACCACCAAGACTTGTTGGATCGAGATTGCCCCGTGCATAAACTTTTGGCAAAACTCCTTTAAGGGAAGGATTTTCTCTCTCAATTGCATCCATTGCGTCATCAATAATTTTTCCAATAGCTGGCTGTTTTGCTCTTGATTGCAGATATGACCATCGGGCTACAGGCGGAACAAAAAAGACATTTTCAGCTTTATATTCGTCTCTGTCCTCAGGATCAGCTCCGGCATACTCTCCTTCGCCTTTCTGCAATTTTTCGTGTAAACTTTCGAATGAATCGGAAATGTATTTAAGGAAAATAAGTCCTAAAACCACATGTTTATACTCAGCGGCGTCAATATTCTTTCTGAGTTTATCCGCTGCTTTCCATAGTTGTGTTTCAAGGGGTTCTGTTTGTTGATTATTTTTCTTTGCCATTTATTTTAATCTCCTTGTTTAATTACAATATCCGCTTGTATGCAAAATCCTGCAATGTTATTTTTGCCGCCTGTTTAATAGATTTTACCGCTTGCACCTGATAATCCCGAAGAAATCGAAGCTTGTTTCGTTCTATAAAATCTTTTCGAGTTTGTTCATTGATGTAAGAAGGATCTTTTTGATAATCGGGTTTTTGGGTAAGGACAATGTAATCTTTATCTACAGTTTCGTTGATAAGCCTGTTTTTATCAGGCTTGAATTTTTTGTATCCTTCGATAGTTCCGGGTGAGGGAAATCGGCTAATGATGTGAGGATTACCTCGCTCTAAGTCCCAGAAGTAGTGGATATTTCCGTTGGATAGAATGACAAATCGACAATTTAGCGAGAGAGCATATTTGCGGGCCTGTTCTTTGCCAAAAAGTGGATTTTTATCCTCTGCCTTGGCTTCAAGCACAACAAGTGGATAGCCAGCCTCATCCAATAGCAGAAAATCAACATAACCGTTGGCAGTATTTTCAAAATTCTCACCAAACTCATTCAGCTTCTCAATCGTAACTTTTACGTTTTGCTCCAACAATACATTCGCTTTACGGCGTTCATCATCAAACAAACGCCATCCACTTTGCTCCAATAACTTGTTAATTTTGATGCGCGCTTTTGCCTCTTTTTCAGCCATAATTGCTCCTATCAATGCATCAATCTACTGGAATCCGAACCACAAAGGATGAAAAATAGGGTAGAGTTTTAATATAACACGGTCAAGCTCCTTTTTTTTGCTGATGAAGCTGATTGCATTAACTTGCCTTATTTAGACCTATGATTTAATGTTAAAAAGTTTTGAATATAAACGAGAAATGCATAATTAACATAATAAGGCTTACCCCCATTACTCGTTAGGGCACATTAGCCCAACAGATTTTGAAACACAATCTCCAAAAAAAGGATTTCACAACATCGTATGAAATTTCTTCCTTATCTCCCATCTTCTGTTGCCCGGTTTTATGGGAGCATTACACCTCTAACAGCTATAATAACCTGCACCATCATGTTCATGATCCTACCGTAGATTGGGATGCTAACATAATAATAGATGAACAAATTTTTCGCTTGATAATAGAATTATAAATGACTATTTTATTTGTCATTGTAGGAACAAAATAAGATAGTGAGGTTTATTATGATCAACAAAACTACGTTTGCTTTGTTCTTTGGGAATAGAGGCTTTTTCCCTTCATCACTTATTGCTGGCGCGAGAAAAGAAATCCCTGAAGTTCTAAAAAAATTAGGCCACAAATGTATCATGCTTGATGAGAAAGCAACAAGGGCTGGGGCTGTTGAAACGCCAGCAGAAGGTGAGATATTTGCTGAATTTTTGAGACGCAATCGTGGAAAATTTGGGGGAGTTATTGTTTCGCTGCCAAACTTTGGTGATGAAACTGGCGCAATAGCAGCGCTTAAAGATTGCGGAGTGCCAATGCTTATTCAAGCATATCCTGATGAACTAAATAAAATGGATCCCGAAAAGAGGCGTGACGCATTTTGCGGCAAAATATCCGTTATGGATGTGTTTTGCCAGAATAATTTACCATTTACAGTGTTAAAGCCTCATACGGTCCATCCATTAAGTCCGGCATTTGAAAGCAATATAGATTTCTTTGATAGGGTTTGTCGCGTTGTCAACGGCATGCGAGGAATGGTTATTGGTGCAGTTGGCGCAAGAACCACACCTTTCAAAACTGTACGCTTTGATGAACTTGCCTTACAAAAGTACAATATCACCGTTGAAACTTTTGATCTTTCGCAAGTTTTTAACTGGATAGCGAAGGTTAAAACTTCGGAACAAGCTTATAAGGCAAAGGCACAGAAGCTTGCAAAATATAGTTCGTGGAAAAAGGCGCCAAAAGCCACTTTTGAAAAACTTGTTAAACTCGGCGTTGTGCTTGATAGAATGGTAGAAGAGTATCAGCTTGATGCTCTGGCGATAAGATGCTGGACTGAGATGCAAGAACAACTTGGTTTTTCACCTTGCGTTGTTATGGGCGAGATGAATGATAGAGGCATCCCTTGTGCGTGTGAAGTGGATGTGGGTAATGCCGTTGCAATGTTTGCGTTACAACAAGCTTCTGATGGACCGGCTGCTTGCCTTGATTGGAACAACAATTATGGCGATGATGATGATAAATGCATTCTTTTCCATTGCGGACCGGTGCCAGCATCGTTGATGAGTGGTTGTGGTATGATTGAAGATCACCTGATAATTGCACACTCAATAGGAAAAGGCAAGGGATTTGGTTGCAATGTTGGTCGCATTGCACCACAGGATTTCACTTTTGGCAGCATGCGCACAGAGGCTGGTAAAATGGAATTCTATCTTGGTGAAGGTATGTTTACAAACGATCCTATACCTGAAGAATTTTTTGGATGCGCAGGCGTTGCCGAAATCCCGGATTTACAGAATGTTTTGCTGCATGTTGGGCTAAAAGGGCACAGGCACCATGTGAGTGTGGCTCCAGGACACATAATGCTGCCTGTTAAAGAAGCCCTTGAAAAGTATATAGGTTGTAGTGTTGCTGTTCCGCAGCAAAAATGGTAATCTAATAATATACCAGATAAGATCATTCCTCTAACGGCAATTTGATTATGACGTCAGTGCCGGCGGTAGGTCTGCTGTAGACAAGTATCTTGCCCCCAGCTTTTTCCACGTTGTGTTTGACAACATCCATTCCAACACCGCGTCCTGAAACATCGGTTATTTGTTTTGCCGAAGACAACCCTGAAACAAAAATTAGATTTTTGATTTCTTCAGGTGTCCATTGCCCCTGCTTTGGTTTAATTCCCATTTGAATTGCTTTTGTAAGGAGAGCTTTAAAATCAATGCCTGCTCCATCATCACTTATCGTGATTTTTAGCATATTCTGTTCAATAGTGGCTTCTATTTTTATGGTGCCAGCTTCTGGCTTTCCACGTTGTTTACGTAAGGCAGGCACTTCTATTCCGTGATCTATAGAGTTTCTGATGATATGCATTAGAGGGGCTTCCATAATTTCTATAAGAGCGCGCGGCACAATAATATCGTCACCAGTAATCCGCAATTCAACCCGTTTGCCAAGCCTTTCAGCGGTTTCTCTGGCTATGAGTGGCGCTCTATTGAATAGCTCTTTTAGAGGAGCCGCAAATAGGAGCTTAATTTTCTGGTTGATTGTTTCCAAAAGCCCAAGTGTTGTTTGCTCTATAGTGGTATTTGAAGATTTACTTTCATAAATTGATTGATAAACTTGATTAAAGAGATCGGCTATCTCCTTAATACTGTTTTCTGGTAGGCGGAGCATCCGTGGTAAAAGTGGTTTCTGAGCCGCCACATCAGCAGATTTTTGTGTTGCAGGTGCTTCTTTTTTAAGAGGCTGTGGAGCTCTTTCAGTTATCGTAGCTTTTTGTTCTTGCGGCGCTCTGCCCCTAGCCTTGTTTAATGTTATCAGAACTTGTCCAAAAGATGTAACATTTTCTAACTCATCACCATATGAGCGTATAGCAAGCATCATGGAATGTAAAAGTTTGACACCATCCATAAAAGCAGCAATGGCTTCTTTTGTAGGGGGAACCTTGCCTTTTCTCATATCATCCAACAAAGACTCCATTTCGTGCGAAAGTTTGCGAGTATTTAAAAGTCCTAAAAATGCAGAGTTGCCTTTTACGGAATGGATGGGTCTAAATATAATGTTGATGAACTCTGGCGTAATTTCTTGAGGAGAGATATTTTCAAGTTGCGAAGTTATCTCGCCTAAAGCTTGTTCGGTTTCCTCAACGAATTCTGCCAGTATAGCCTTCTCGTCATCTGAAAGTTGTTTTGGCATAAAAACTTCACTTAACCATTAGTAGAAGGTTTCATATCAATCAGTTGCTTCATTTTCTTTTTCCAGATAGCATTTTTTTCAACAGCATCTTTTACGGCTTTTTCCAGCTCCTGCATATCAACCCATGGTTTAAATATGCATGTTTCTGCGCCATGCCGCATACAAGCCATTACATTTTCTTGTGTCACATAGCCTGTAATCATTATCACTCTAACCATAGGGAATTCTTTACGCATTATTCGTAAGAGCTCCACTCCTGTCATAACAGGCATAACAATATCAGAAATCATCACATCAACTTTTATCTCATTAAGTTTCTGGAGAGCCTCTTCTCCATTTGATGCTGTGGCGACATCGTAGCCTAAAAAGCGGAAGTGTCTGGCTAAAGCATCTCTTATTTCCTGTTCATCATCAACGATAAGAAGTTGTGCTTTCATAATAAGTGCTCCATATTGTTCAAAAGTTTTTTAGCTTACAAAAGCCATTAGTATTTCGGATTCTTTTGATCTCTCGTTAACTTCCGAAACTATGGTCTCTATATCTTTTACCTTCAAACCGAGCCTTTTCCAGACTTCTATATGAAAATGGGAAACAGCAGTATCACCACCATCGCCAAGATGTTCCAGATTGCAAATATGATTGGCTGTGTGACACAATCTCACCAGATGCCGCCATTCCTCGCTTGCTGTTTCCGGTTCGTGATGTTTAAGGATGGTTTCCACTATTTCGCTGGACATATTCCACCTTTGCGCAAGCCATGCGCCAACTTCTGCATGGTCAGTTTCGTATATCTGGCGTTCTGTCAGAATTAGAGACACATCTTCTTCCTTTGCTCGTTGCACGGCTTCCATAAATTCTTTATGAAAATACTTTTCAAGCAAAATTTTACCTATATCGTGCAGCAATCCACATAGATGCAGTTGATCTTTTTGAAAATGCGGTGTTGTTTCATTTTTTGTTTTGTGGAAGACCACTTCTGTGGCTATTCCTACGCATATGGAGTGCCGCCAGAATTCCTGACGATTGAATTCCATTTCTTCGCCACTTGTATAGGAGCTAAAAACAGAAGTGGTCATCGCAAGGTTTTTTACTGTAGCAAAGCCTAGCCTTGTGACTGCCTGTTGCACAGAAATAATTTTTTCTGTGCCTGTGGAATAGGCGGCAGAATTAACAAGTTTGAGCAAACGCGCCATCATGGCCGGATCATCCTGAATTATTCTTGCAACCTGCTCAGCATTGGTGTTTGCTGCATTGACTGCAGAGATAAGTCTATTCATTACAGCAGGCAAAGTGGGCAAATCAGAAGAGCGTTCAAGTGCTGCAAATATGGTTGTTCTATTTGCTTTCATATTTTTTGTGCTGCCTCCAGTGGCTTTTGTTTGTTTGCTTCGTTGCCTTCGTTTTCTACCGTTGCAGCTAGAGTTTGATTCTTATCTATTGCTGGCAATGTGATGATGAAGGTTGCGCCCTTGCCCGGGTCAGAGATAACATCTATACTGCCATTATGTCCTTTAATTATACCATAACTGATAAACAGTCCAAGTCCTGTTCCACCTCTATCACGACGAGTTGTGAAGAATGGATTAAAAAGTGTTTGTAGATGCTCTGGCTTTATGCCAGGACCATTATCCATAAAACATATTTTGATCATGCCCTCAGCATTGGCATAAGCTTTAATAGTGAGTTTTCCTTCACCGCGATATTCTTTCATTGCATGGGTTGCATTCAAAATTAGGTTCACAAAAACCTGACAGAGCGAAGTTTCGCTTCCAAGCACTTTAGGAAGATTTTTAGCTATCTCCTTGACCAGAGTGATATCGTGTTTGATCTGATTCCATACTAGTTGCAACGCAGATTCAATTGTCTCTTCTATATCAACAACACGCCCCTTTTCACTGCCACCGGAAGCATAGCTTTTCATTCCCTTGACTATTTCTGAAATCCTTTTTACGCCATTTTCCATCCCTGAAATCAAAGAAGGCATTTCGGTGAGGATATAATTGATTTTTTCCATCTGTTCAGCATCAGAGTTATTCATTAAAACAGATTTTAACAACTCCTCAATATATCCCCAAAACATTTTAAATGTTTGCAAATTTGAGCCAATAAATGTAGCAGGATTATTAACCTCGTGCGCAATGCCAGCCGCCATTATGCCTAAATTAGCTAACCTATCAGCACGCACCAGTTCTTTAGTTTGAAGCTCCATTATAGTTTCAAGCTCTTTGACCTTATTTTGAAGAATGTTTCTGGCATTTTCCAGCTCCTGATTTCTGGCAATGATATCTTTTTCCAGAGCTTCCTTCTCACTGATGAGTCGCTTTTGCGCTTCTGCAAGATGTAAAAGCAGCTTAACTTGCGAAACAAGCGCTTCCATCGTAAATGGCTTATAAAGATAACTTTCGGCACCTTGTTGAAAACTAATTTTTAATTCATCTTTAACACGCTTATCGCCGGAAATCATCAGAATGGGAATCAAGGAAGTGCGCTGATCTTTTTTTAATATACTGCAAACTTCCAATCCGCTTTTATCCTGCAAAATGCAATCAAGAATTATTAGGTGCGGATTCTTTTCGTAGGCAAGATCTAATCCTTTGGCAGCTTGTGTAGCGGTTATGACCTCAACATCTTTCAATGCCTTTAAAAGCATAGCATTGATGAGATTCAGTATAGATTCTTCATCATCTATAACAAGTATTCTATACATCTTATTATTCACAACATCCACTTAAACAAGAATAATCATAAAATAAACCCATTTTTTATGCAAGCTTTTACTTGCTTGTTATACAAAACTTTTTATATTAAAGCTTTTAACAAGAACCATAATTTTTAAAAGCAGGAGAAAAGTATGGCTTCGGTTTTATTGGAAAATGTATGGAAAATATATCCGGGCAACGTGGTGGCTGTTAAAGATTTTAATCTTAAGATAGAAGATAAAGAATTTATTGTTTTTGTTGGACCTTCCGGCTGCGGCAAATCCACAACGTTGCGCATGATTGCTGGGCTTGAAGAAATAAGCAGGGGTAAAATTGTTATAGGTAATAGAGTAGTTAACGATATTCCACCAAAAGATAGGGATATCGCTATGGTATTCCAAAATTACGCTCTTTATCCTCATATGACTGTTTATGACAACTTAGCTTTTGGACTAAAATTAAGGAAAGTTCCCAAAAACGAAATAGATAAACGCGTGAAGGAAGCGGCAGAGATACTTGGCATTACCCAATTTCTTGATCGCAGACCAAAAGCGCTATCTGGCGGACAAAGGCAACGTGTGGCAGTTGGGCGCGCAATTGTGCGCAAACCAGCCGCATTCTTATTTGATGAACCACTATCCAACCTTGATGCCAAGATGAGGGTTCAGATGCGTGTTGAAATTAGCAAGTTGCATGCAAGACTTGAATCCACAATGATTTATGTTACACACGACCAAATAGAAGCCATGACTATGGCAGATCGTATTGTGGTTATGAAAGATGGTGTAATTCAGCAGGTGGCAACTCCAATAGAACTATACGATCACCCTGCTAATCTTTTTGTAGCAGGTTTTATTGGCACTCCTTCTATGAACTTCTTTAATGGGAAACTTATTAAAAAAGATACGCTGATTTTTGACGAAGGCACATTCACCATCAATGTTCCAAAAGAATATCACGAACGAATAGCTGCTTATGTAGATAAAGAAATAATTATGGGAATACGCCCTGAAAATGTTGGCTCTCCTGCCGCAGAGGCACATCCAGCGGCTTTAAAACTGCCTGCCACCATAGAAGTTGTTGAACCAATGGGATCTGAAACCTATCTTAATCTCACCACAGGCAAAAACAATTTTGTGGCAAGGGTTGACCCGCATAGAACATGCAAAATGGGCGATCAAATAGTTTTGGCTGCTCTGCCAACAAAATTGCATTTCTTTGATCCTGCCTCCACAAATTCAATTGCTAATCTGGCTCAATAATCAAACTGAATAAGCCAGTTTCCTTTTTCTCTGATCAGGAGCTCAAATCCTGTGTAAACTGTGCTACTTGTTTTTTCTATTGTAGCATTAGTTTTCCATTTAGGTTCAACATCAGTTCTGGAAAGATGCAACCGCACTTGCGCATATTCAGAATATATCGCAGATATATCCTGCGTAAATTTTAAATAAAGGGGATAACCTTTTGCATTTAATTCATATTCCAAAGTTCCTATACAATCAGGGCTTGAGAGTCTTACCGAAAACTTTTTGCAATATAGGAAACTTGCAATTATCATTTTCCCTTTTTGTGGTAGTTCTGGCCGCATTCTATGCTCATTCAAAAAAGCCAAAGCTTTATCCCACTCCATTGATGAATGTCCTAGCATATTCCATATAAACTTGATTTGTTTCTTATTCAATGATGTCGCTCGCCTTTCATATTCTTTTGCATGGATTACAGGAACTGCTTCGTCATTTTCACCGTGAAATACCAATAAAGGAGTAATAACATTTTCAAGCAAGAACAGTCCACCCCTGCTTTTGTATGAGGCTGCATCTTCCTCAGGAGAAGGTGCTATCCATTTTGTCATTTCGTCTATATAGCAACCTTTTCTATCTCCTTTGAACCAGAGAGCATAATCACTCATCCCAGCAGATTCTACTGCTGCGGCAAAAACATCTGGCGCTTTTCCAATAAGAGCCATAGTGTTTCCACCACCACCTGAACCACCAACCACATAAGGTCCACTGTATAAATCAATTTTCTCCTGCCACTCTTTTAAAGCATAGTGCATTGCATCAATTCCATCAAGCAATTCAAATCCAGAAGCATCAGGAGCGCCTTCACTGCCACCTCTTCCACGCATATTGACATTGATTACAAAAAAATCTTTAGCCAAAGGATACACACTTCCTGCCTTTCTTGAATCTTCTGCAGTCATATGCCAGCCGTGAAAGAAGAGGCAGAGCGGTTTTGGTTCATCTGGGATCCAGAATTCAGCAGTGAGTTTGATTTTATCCCACAAACTAGGATACTGCTTTATCTCCATTCTGATATGTTGTTTAAAATAAAGCTCACCAGCCTTTTCATAAAGCTGTCGTTTAAGAGCAGGATCCTCTGAAGATAAAAATATCGCTCTATCATATATGGCTTCTGCTTCTGCAAGCTTCCCTGCTTTTTCGTATAACTCAGCCTGACTTATCATTTCATTAACGTGCTTTATATCCATATTTTTCCCCTTAAAATTGAAACTTTAAATAATGAAAGGCTTTCTCAATAGAAACATTAAATGTGCCAACATCATACGCTTTAATGTTATGTTTTAAAGATAATTCACCTGCTAAAGCTGTGGCTGTTGGTCCAGCTTGTATAAAAACGACGTCAAAATTTTTTCTTCCTAAAATTTCTTGAAGCAACTCTTCATAAATCTGGAATGCATTAGAAGCAGGGATTGTAATAAAAGAAGATTCTTTTAAACTACTTATTGCACCTTCTTCTAATAATTCTTTAAAAGATTTACCTCTATTGGGTTTTTCTGGTGCCACAAAGAGTATACGTCTATTTATGAAAAAGTTTCTATACAGCTCGCATACCTTTAAAAGTTCATTTGCCCTATATTCTTCAATAAAATATCCTAGCCAAAAGCAGGTTGGCTTCTCCTATAACATTTTTTTTGTGGGCTTGAGAAGCCACATAATACCACAGTTGATAAAGTTTTTGCCAGTCGCTACGTTCAAGTATGCCAACATCGTTAGGTTCTCTTACTGTTTCAAAGTTAGCATATTCTTTTTTGGAATTTTCAAAATTGAGTATCACAGGCACTTTGCTTTGGAACATAAAATTGTGATTATAACATAGTAAAAGTTTTTCATCCTCTACTTTCCATAAATCCATTAATTTTTTTGCTAGCAAAGGCGCTGGCTTTTGAAATGGTATGCCTTTGAATGCTGGATGCAGCCCCGATAATGCAAACATCATTTCACCATCACCATAGCGTATAATAGATGCGTCCCTATCCAACACATATTTTAACGTTTCAATTCTACTTAAAAAGTGCATACAAACTCATTTTTTCATTAATAACGAAGCAACAGCTAGAACATTATTTTTTAAGTTGTGATTCCCGGCAAAATATGTATCTATAACCTGTTCGGCTTCCTTAATGAGTGGTGAAATTTTATTGTGATTCCCATACATAGCATATCTTTCCATCAACTCCAACAAACATTTAATTCTGTTTATGGGGGTTCTTTCTATAACCTCATACTTTTTCCCTGCTCTTACTCCATCAGCATCTTCAGGCAATGGAATATGCGAACCAAATGCTTTGACGTTTGCCACTATCCTCATTTTTAAAATGCTCTTGCATTTATAAGGAATACGCCCATCCTGTCCATAACGATATTCATCTATGCCGAAACCACCAACTGCCAGCGCATTTTTACGCAAGATGGAAAAATTATTTCCTATACACATTCCCGGATGAATATCATCTGAATTATCTATGTAATAGCGTAGCTTCGAATTATAAAGCTTATCTTCTTCTATATCATATTTTGCTAACTCATCTATCGTAAATTGTTCTGTGCGCCAGCCCCGGCATATTATTTCTTCCCCTTTGCTTAACCAAAAATTATGAGTCTTAACATGCTCTTCTACCAGATGCTCCTCTGCAAGAAGGTCATCATCTAAAAAAATTAATAACTCATTTTCTGCCAGCTCAAGCCCTGTTTGCTGGCAGGATATATAACCATATTTTTTTGCCTCTCCTTTGGGATTCCGTGTTTTCTTTAATTTCAATTTGCTCTCATACCTTTCAAGCATCTGCCATGTTGTATCGGTTGACCAATCATCCACCACCACCACTTCAATTAAATCGGATGGATAGGTTTGTTTTTCAAGGCACAGCAAGTTACGTTTCAAAGTATGGACTCTATTAAAGGTTGGTATGATGATAGAAACTGTAGAAATTTTATTGTCCAATGTATTTGCCTTTACAACAACATTTTTTAGTGCATAATTTTGCCTCTTAACACCATAAAGTAAAGCTAAAAAATGATATACTATATTTGCCCAGATTCAACTGTTAAGAGCGGTGGAAAAAGGCGCCTTTATAGACACGTTGATATTCTGAATAGAAACGGCATATCAGCAGCCATCCTGCACGGCAATAAACCTTTCAAAGTTCCCGACACACCTGATGTGCCAATACGCTATCTAAACGATCAAATTGCATTTCAAAAACAAGATATACTCGTTATTCCTGAAGTTTTGCCGCAGCTAATGTTGGCAGTCAAAAATTTGCCATTACGCAAGTTTGTAATAGCGCTTAACATTCTAAACGTTTTCAATTTCTTACCAGAAAATGAAAATTATAAAACACTCGCCATTGAAAGAGTGCTTGTTGTATCCCCTTTTATTGGAAAATTCATTAGCTGGTCAATGGATATACCTGCTCACTTATTGCCATTCAGTATTGATAACAAGCTTTACTATTATGATGCTGGCAAAGAAAAAGAAAATACAATCGTTTTTCTTGGCAACAAATCTCAATATATTCCAGCGTTCAAAAAAATACTATTCTCTCGGAACCACACGCTTGCTTCAAAATTTAAATGGCAGGCGCTTCAGGATATTAGTCTTAACGAATATGCCGCACAAATCAGAAAAGCTAAAGTGTTTCTTACCCTATCAACATCAGAAGGATTGCCAAATAGTTCTCTGGAAGCTATGGCTTCAGGAACAATCGTTGTCGGCTTCAATGGCGGTTGCCCTGATGATAGATTGATTCCTATTGGAGAAAGGCAGAATTGCATACTGGCTCCAACCATGGAATTGGCAACACTTGCAATGCATTTTGAACCTTACTTAAAATCATTGGAAGAACCAAATAATCCAATTATAGAAAAGCTTCGCCAAAATGCATTAGAAACTGTTGCACCACACACACCAGAAAAAGAAGAAAAAGAGTTGGTTGCTTTCTGGCAGAGCATCGTGTAATCACTAAAAAGATAACTGAGTATTATTTCATTTTCTTACGGTAATCATCACTTTGAAGTCTTGTGTATGGAACCTGTTATTAGATTCTTCACTAAGATATGTTATTTTTTTAAAAAAACTTATTGATTGTTTTTAGCATTTATAGATTATGAGGGCTCGTTGCAGCTTTTCTATTACAAAGAGGTTCCTGATGCGTAAAGGATATATACTGCAGGAAAACAAGTTAGTGGAAAGTCTTGAAGGGCAAGCGCCTATTGAACTCTATATTGCCCCTGATGAAAATGAAAAAAAATATCTTACCGCAACACTAAAAATAGATGAGCACACATTAAATTCATCGCTTGATCCTAACGAGCTTGCTCGTGTTGAATTTGAGCCAGACCACATAGCCTTAATTACAAAAAGACCAAAACGATATAGTGCTACTGACCATTTTATGTTTCGTGTTGAATCAATAGGGATGTTTCTTTTTACAGACCGTCTTATAGTGGTGCTTTCTGAAGATATTCCGATTTTTGAAGGTAAGGTTTTTGGAAAGGTTTCTTCTTTAACGGAGGTGGTGCTAAAAGTTATATATCGCTCTACCATACATTTTGAGGAGCATATAAGAGTTATCAGTATGTGTAGTGATGATATTGAGCGGAGAATCACTTCTTCTGTGAATAACAGGCAGCTCCTTAATATGTTTAAATTGGAAAAGAGCATTGTTTTCTATCTTGAGGCCATAAGTTCAAATGGAAGAGTAATAGAAAAATTAAAGATGGCACAAGGCCGTATTGGACTTAATCAACTTAATGCGGAACTTTTGGATGATATTGCAATCGAAAACTCACAATGTTACGAGATGGCACAGATTTATTCGCATGTTATTTCTGGGCTAATGGATGCATGGGCTTCCATCATTAACAATAATTTGAATGTGATGATGAAGAAACTCAACGCTCTTGCCATTGCAGTGGCGCTGCCAACATTTTTAGCCAGTGTTGGTGGAATGTCAGAATTTACAGCGTTTTTTGGCGATAAGCCATCTATAATGACATACACCATTTTCACAATAGTTATGTTGCTACTTGGCATTGGAACTTTCTTCCTCATCCTTAAAGTGGAAAAATTCTGGAAAGAAGTTTAGCGAAGATCCCTTTCCATCTTAGCCACAGAGCGCTTCGTTCTAATAATTGTCCACACAATGATAAAAGCTGTAAAGGCGATGCCAAGTCTGAACAATCGTTCTGGCGATTGCCACAGCGGTTTATCTTTTATCGTTTCAAGAAATTCTTTATTTGGCTGAATGCCAGAAAGTAGCCATGTATCAATTTTTGTTGGATGTGTTGCCGCTATTTCCTGAATAGTCTGATACGAAGGAGCAATGCTTGTTGCTCCGCAGAAGAACGCTATACAGGAAGTGTTCCCTTTGTGGGGGAAGAGCACTTCATAATCCATAAACTTAAGCACAATTTGTGAAACTTTGAAAGATAGTTTATTGGTGGTATGCAGCATTAAGCGATAATGCGGGAACCTCTTGCCCAAATCTCCTTCTATCTCATACCAGCATTCATCTTCCTTTTGAGTTGAAGCCGAAACAGGCAGCATTTTGCCTTGCGAAACTGGCTTCCAACCTTCACTGAATATGCTTCTACCATAAAGTTCATAGTTAAGTGGTAGTCTCTTGGTATGGCTTATACGAAGGGCCAATTTTTTCATAGGATATGGCGCAGTTTTGAATATAGTTTCTACCTTTTTACTCACCTCCCTCTGAAAGAAATCCTTTTCGTTGAAAACATTAGTTGCAAAGACACTGCTTTCTCTTATGGCATAAAAAATTTCGTTTGATGAAGGGTCATAGATTCGCAGTCCGGCTAAGGGATTATGAGGTGGCTCTTCATAGAGCTTACGTTCTATCAAGAAGCGCGCTATAGAGTTGGTTGCACCTGGCAACGCTGTTAATATGCCGTAGTATTTACAGGACGTATTTCTAAATAAGCTTTCACTGAAATAAACGGCACTAAAAGAAAAAATTAACCAGCAAAAGAAAAGCATTTTGCTGACAGTAGGATGTAAAGGCTGTCTCATTAGTGCACCATCTGACTTCTAACAAATAACATATAAAAAAGCAAAACAAAAGCCATTATATACAAAAGCAACGTGCATTCACGAAAGCGTCCACTTAAAAATTTTATAATAGGATAAGCAATGAACCCCAGCGCAAGTCCATCGGCTATGGAATAACTCAAGGGGATGCCAACGATCATCAAAAAGGCGGGGATGCTTTCGGTGTAATCTTCCCATTTAATTTTGTTAACATTACGCATCATAAGAGCACCAACAATTACAAGCGCTGGCGCAGTTATTGGTGGATATTTGCCTACCATTGCTATAAGAGGCGTAAAGAAAGTTGCAAGCAAAAAGCATACTGCAACCACAATTGCTGTAAGCCCTGTTCTGCCGCCAACTTCAACACCGGCAGCGCTTTCTATATAACTTGTCACAGTGCTATTACCAATCCCAGCGCCTATGAGCGTGCCAAGCTGATCGGCAAGCATTGCCTGACGAGCACGTGGCAATTTATTATCTTTCATCAACCCAGCCTGTTCCCCAACACCTATTAAAGTGCCGATAGTATCAAACACATCCATAAAAAGCAGCACGATAATAAAAGGCAAAATTGTTAAATTTAGCGCTCCCAAAATATCAGCTTTAAAAAGCAACGGTAATGGAGATGCTGGCAGAGAAACTATGCTTTTTGAAAACTCAAAATGCTTACTATCCATTAACATAGATTTTTTTATGGCAGTTGAGTCAAAGAATGCAGGGAACAAGCTGAAGAGTGTATGCAGCAGTATAGCCAGCAAAGCCGAAAAGAGTATGCCAAGCAAAATAGCGCCACGCACCTTTCTACCCTGCAGAGTAGCCGTAAAAAGTAACCCTGCCATAAAAATAATGATATCAGGTGAGGCAAAGTGTGGATTGAGCGCCACTGCCGTGCCCGGCGATTTCATAATTATTGATGCATTTTGTAATCCTATGAAAGCGATAAAGAACCCTATTCCTGCAGCAATTGCATTCTTGATGCTTGGGCTTAACGCATCGAACAACTTTTCACGAACCCCAGCCAGATAGACTATAAAGAATAGAACAGCAGAAATCAGCACAGCACCAAGCGCTATTCGTCACGGCTCACCTGTTCCAAGTGCAGCGGCGGCAGGAATAATGGAAAGCACAAAAAAGAAATTCTCGCCCATCCCCGGTGCAAGCGCTATAGGATAGCGTCCATAAAGTCCCATTACCAGCGTTGCAAAAGCGGAAGCAAGGCAGGTGGATGTTATTATTGTATTGAAATCCATTCCTGTTGGAGTGTCAAACATTATCCCAGAAAGCACCAGCGGTTGGACGAATAAAATATAAGCCATAGTAAGAAAAGTGGTTATCCCTGCTGCCACTTCAATTCGGATATTTGTGCCATTTTCAGAAAGTTTAAAAAATCGCTCAGCCCCGGCCGCAATGGCTGCCTTCATATTTCTTTGCCCTCTTCTTATAATTTTTATTTAAGAACTGCCTGCTACAGTATCTTGCCGTTTGTCTTAATGACTTTACTATACCAGAATGCAGAATCTTTTAAAGTTCTTTTTCCTGTAGGATAATCAACATATATTAAGCCAAACCGTTCTCTATAGCCTTGAGCCCATTCAAAATTATCCATAAGCGACCAGTGGAAATAGCCCCGCACATCCACACCATCTTGAATGGCTTTCTTTAATGCCAGCAAGTATCGATGCGTAAAATCTATTCTGTGGTAATCGTGAACCTTGCCATCAAGTCCAACCCAATCGTGTGCAGACATTCCATTTTCTGTAATATAAACAGGCAATTTATACCGTTCATAATAGAATTTTGGTCCCCAATAAAGAGTTTGAGGCATCACCCGCCAGTTAAGCATTGTTAGTGGCTCCCCAACAGATTCTTGTACCTCTTCAGGCTTACCATCTTTGCCAGCCCGGATATTTACACCTTGATAGATATTCACTCCGAAAAACGTAATTGGCTCTGAAATAACTTTCATATCATCGGCTCCGATCTTCGGCATATCTTTCTCAAATAATTTCAGGCCATCTGCTGGGTATCTTCCAAAAAATATCGGATCAAGCCACCAACTGTTATTCCATAAATTGTTATCTGGCACAGCAAACATCGCCTTTCTGGCAGCTTCTATATCCGCTTTCTTCTCCGTTACAGGAGCTTTAACCAGCCCAACAGGAGCAAACCCTATTTCTGGCTTAAGCTTTGCTTCGGTTTTGATTACCTTTGCCGCTTTCCCATGTGCCAGCAAAACATTGTGTATAATAAGCAGTTGCTCTTTAAATGGCAAAACAATACCGGGCGCATGAGCATACTGTCCATAAGTGGCATGTCCCAGCAAAACGAAGCACTGCGGCTCGTTCAATGTCATCCAGTATTGAACGCGATCAGAAAATTTTTCCATCACAACTTTTGCATATTCAGCAAACCAATTGGAACTATCTTTATTTAGCCAGCCACCGCGATAAAAAAGTTCTAATGGATAATCCCAGTGGAACAGCGTGATAAAAGGCTTTATGCCTGCTTTTAGCAAAGCATCAATAAGTCTGTCATAGAAATCCACTCCCTTTTGATTAATTTTGCCTATTCCTTCAGGCAGGATGCGTGTCCATGCAAGTGAAAAGCGATAGCCTTTGATTCCAATTTTCTTCATAAGCCCCACATCCTCTTGCCACCTGTGGTAATGATCGCAGGCGATATCTCCAGTGTGTCCTTTCAAAATTGCATTTTCTTTTTTGCAATACATATCCCAGACAGAAAGCCCTTTGCCATCTTCATAAGCTCCACCTTCTATCTGATAAGCAGCGGTTGCTGCACCCCATATAAAATTTTTTGGAAATGCCATAATTGTGTTTTGCTCCTTGTTTTTTTGTTTTGCTCTTATCCAATACAAAACCGACTGGAAACTACAGACATTTTTTCATAAGTCAAGACATTTTTCTGGAATTAAAGTTTATTTTGTTGTATATAGCACCTCTATAAAAGCATGTGGCATATTATGAAAGAAGATAGCACATCTCAAAATGAGTTTAGAAAAGAAGACAATGCTGGCAGTTCCGGCTTACCAGCACTACCAAATGCTTCACCAGAAACAGAGGCGCTAAAGCGCCTGCTTGAACGTATGATAGAAAACGATCGGCAGAGAGTTCGTAATCAATATCTACAGCTTGCAGTAGTAGTTGTGCTGCTGCTTTTTGGTTTGCTAGGCACGGGAATATGGTTTGCAAATCAACTATTCAACAACCTGCGCTACGAAAGGGCAATGCTGGAGCAAGAAAAGCAAGGAAAAATCACTTATGAAATTAGCGGCAAAAAGATGATGGTTCCTGATATTTCTGATGTTGAAGAAAGAACAAGAAAAATTGCAGAAACGATTAATCAAGGAAAAATGGATAATGAAACAAAGAGGCTGATTGCAAGGCAGCAGGAAGAACTCAACCAACTTTATGCACAAATGGCTGAACTGCAAAAGATAGCAAATCAAAAAATAACAAAAGAGGAAGCAGAGCTAGCTCCCTTGCAAAAGGATTCTATTTTGAAGAAAGAGCCAGAAAAGCTGGCTGATGATTCTAAACAAGAAATGCCGGAGCACCATGTTAATGTGAAGAAACGAAATTATTTGACGCTAAAACTTACCAATTCACCTGCCACGATGAGGATCCCATTACAATTGCCACCAGCAAGATGAACCAGAAATTTTATGATGATGCAAATAAGGTTGTTTTGCCTATTGGCGTCAAGAAGCGTCTGATGGAATGCGAAGGCTATCTTGAGCTAAAGATGGTGCACAAGGCAAGAGCGGTGTTTGATGAATTACCTGCCATCTATAAGCAGGATAAAATGGCTTTACTGATGGAATGCCGAATAAAAATTGCTGAAGGCAACTGGCAAAACGTGAGGGAGCTAGCTACCGAACTTCTAAAAAAAGACGCTAACTCTTCCGAATACTGGATTATTCTTGCTTCCGCCGAAAGGAGAGCTGGCTCACTGGAAAAATCTATAAGCATTCTGGAAGAGGCTGCCTTAAAATTTCCAAAATGCGCAGTGATATTTTATAACCTTGCTTGCTACTACGCACTGCTCTCTAAAAAACAGAAGGCTTGCCAACTTCTAAAACAAGCTTTTAAACTTGATGATAACTTGATCAACCACGCCCTTAGCGATCCTGATCTTAAAGGTTTAGGTAAGAGGCTTTTTGTTATTGCGGCAAAATCTTTGAAACCTAAAGAATAATGGCTAAAAAAGAACCAGAAGAAATTAAACACGAAACAATATCCGGTCTGGTTGAAAAAGTAATATACCATTCTGAAGAGACAGGATACACTGTGTGTACTCTCAACGTCAAAAATGCTCCTCCCATAACTGTGGTTGGCAACTGTGCAACTATTTGGGCAGGTGAATCTATTGAAGCAACAGGCTTCTGGAAAAAGCATCCGGAACACGGACTGCAATTTAATGCCGAGCGCATAGTTTGCTACGAGCCAGAATCAATAGAAGGCATACTAAAATACCTCGCCAGTGGAATGATAAAAGGGATAAAGGATGTCCTGGCAGAGCGGCTGGTAAAAAAATTTGGAGCAGATACACTGCGCATAATAGATCAAGAATCTGCCAAACTGGAACAGGTGGAAGGTATAGGCAGGAAAAGGCGGGAGATAATCAAAGCTTCGTGGAACGCTCAAAAGGCTGTACGCAACATTATGCTTTTCTTGCACTCACATTGCGTCAGCACAGCACAGGCAAACCGCATTTATAAAACTTATGGAGATGACGCTATTGCCGTAGTAAAAAGCAACCCATATCGCCTTGCCACAGAAGTGTGGGGCATAGGTTTTAAAACGGCAGATAAGATAGCATCCCAGCTTGGAATAGAAAAAAATTCGCTTATCAGAGCACGTGCCGGAATAAATTACATACTTTACACTATGACAGAAGATGGACATTGCTTTGCTCCAGAACAGCTTCTGCTGCAAGAGGCATCAAAAGCGCTGGAAATTGAAGATGCCATCCTTAAAGAAGCAATCCAGCTTGAAATTGCAGAAGCAAATCTATGTAGAGAAGAAGAAGCAATATATCCTGCCCCACTATTTTATGCTGAACAAAATGTGGCAAAAAGACTTGCTGAACTCAAACTTTCACAATCGGCGCTCTCAGAGCCAATCAAAAATGAAATCGCAATTCAATGGGCAGAACAACGAATGAAGATACGTTTTTCAGAAGATCAAAAAAATGCTCTACATATGGCTCTCACGAACAAGGTTTCTATGATTACAGGTGGACCAGGCGTTGGCAAAACAACAATTATCAAAGCGCTGGTTGAAATTTTCTCAGCCAAAAAATTGAAAGTAAAACTTGCAGCACCAACAGGTAGAGCCGCAAAAAGAATGGAAGAAGCCACCGGTAGACCCGCACAAACACTTCATAGATTGCTGGAACTCAAACCTTTATTTGAAGCCCCATCAAAACAATCAGGTAAAAAGCTGGATGATGAAGTGTTTATCGTAGATGAAGTCTCTATGATTGATATAGTTTTATTTAACGCTCTTCTAAAAGCCTTACCTGCCTATGCAATACTCATTCTGGTTGGTGACCCAGATCAGTTGCCAAGCATTGGACCGGGCAACTTGTTAAAAGATTTATTGGAATCTGGCACAATTCCTTTCACAAAGCTTAAAACAATTTTCCGTCAGAACGAAAAAAGCTGGATTGTGTATAATGCTCACAGAATAAATGAAGGGCAGATGCCTCATTTGCCTAAAAATCAAAACGAATCAACCGATTTCTTCTTTATAGAAAGCAACTCGCCAGATGATGTCATAAAAAGCGCTGTTGAGCTAATAACCAGGCGAATTCCTCAACGCTTCAAACTAAATCCAATAACTGATCTGCAGCTGCTTACTCCGATGCGGCGCTTCCAGCTTGGTGCTGATAACCTAAATTTGTTATTGCAAGAAAAGCTGAACCCTTCTAACCAGGGATTAACACGGTTCGGACAAACCTTCCGTGAAGGCGATAAGGTTATGCAACTACGCAACAACTACGATAAGGAAGTTTTTAACGGTGATATCGGAATAGTCAACTCAGTGAATTTAGAAGATGAAAAGCTTACCGTTAACTTCGATGGGGAGTTCGTTGAATATGATATTACAGAGCTTGATGAGCTTTCTCTTGCTTACGCTTCAACCATCCATAAATCTCAGGGCTGTGAACATCCAGCTGTTGTGATAGTGCTTGCCACGCAGCACTTTAAATTGCTGCAACGCAATCTTGTTTATACCGCCATCACACGCGGGAAAAAGCTCGTATGCATCATCGGTTCACGTAAGGCAATGTATATTGCAATAAAGAACAACGAAACTCTTTTGAGACGCACTGGACTAAAAAAGCGATTGATCAACCTATTGAAAACAAATTAAACTTTTCCTTTAAAATGAAGCTCTCTATTTTTGCATGTAAACTTACAAAGCAAGGTTTTACATCATCTTTGCTTTCTTTTGCACAAATTATCTCGCCTCATAAGCAAAAATTTTTGCTCCGTAAGGCACCAGATAAAAACGCAAAGCTTTCGTTGCTTGCGGATATCTTGTTAAACTTTGCGCTTCATCAAACTCTTCCTGCAGAACTTGCCTGCAATGTAACCATTAAGAGAACTCCTAAAGGTAAACCTTTTGTTTCAGGCATTAAACATCCTATCCACTTTAGCATCTCTCATTCTGCTCCGTGGGTGCTATGCGCTGTTGCAAGCTTGCCAGTTGGCATTGATATAGAAAAAGAACGACCTCTTAAAAAAGATATATTCAAAAAGTACTTCTCAAAAGAAGAAAATAGCCTTTTGCTCAAAACAACTTGTTCTTCAAAAGAAATAAAAAATTCTTTCTTTACTCTCTGGACGCTTAAGGAAAGTTTTGCAAAAGCTGAAGGCAAGAGTATATTTGACGTTTTACGAAATATCCAGAAAGAAAAAATTGGCGCAAACAAATTTATCGCAAAAAGAAATGGAAAAAAATTGCTAAAACACTCACTGCTGACTTTTAAATGGAAAAAGAAATTTCACCTGGCGCTATGTTTAAAAGGCGCAGAACTGCCACCAATTAAATACAAAATAAAAGTTGTTTCAGAAAAGCGCTTGATGACTTTTATTAAAAACTTGACAGCACCTGCTTATGAAACTAAAAAGTAGATGTTCTTTATTTAAGGGCCGTTAACTCAGCGGGAGAGTGCTATCCTCACACGGTAGAAGTCACAGGTTCAAATCCTGTACGGCCCACCACGCCTTTATGACATCCACATAAAAAGCCGACACTATAGGAAAAGAAGATTGAATTAAATTCGGCAGGCGGAAATAGTTGTCTCATCAGCTACTATATTGGTAGATAGAAGTTCAGATTTATCGCCTTTTTGCACCAGAATGTTAACGGGCTCTTCCGAAGCTTTGTCACAATATCTTGCAAGCACTGAAACGGCGCTTTTAATTGTGGCTGCATCTGCCCTTTCATCCAGAATGCCAATGGCGCCTTTCACATTGTGTGGAACAAGCAGCAAAAATCCTTCTTTTTCATAAGCGCAAAGTTTGTTGTTTTCTTCTTCGTCTCTGCCTATAATCAATTTCAAATTATTGATTCTAAAATGTCTGCCAATTTTCAAAAGCTCAATTAAAGCAATGTTTTTTAGCCCTTCGTTTTTTCTTAAATCGCGCATCTTTCTGCCGAAGCCCGGGTCGGTCAATATGCAGCCACCAGCAGGTTGTGGATAATCTGTTATGCCAAGTTCCTTTGCCAGAGCAATTTGCCTTTTTCGGCTCTTGCCAGCAATATCAAGCAATTCCGAGCGTTTCACCCATCCTCTTTTTTCTGGCTCCGTTTCCGGCAATAGCAAAGCTGATAGCGGACGCAACAGAAATCCTGTTGCGCCAGAACCTTCTTCCACTCTTTGGAGCGCCTTTTTGTTTTGTGACATTGGTCTCTGATTTAACACCTCACCAGTTGCCACAAAGTGCCACCCTTCCTGTTTAACAATTTCCCATGCTTTTTTAATCATAGCAATATGGCAATCCACACAAGGATTCATTCCAGCACCAAAGCCAAAAGTGGGATGCTCAAGTTTTTGAAGTATTATGTCATTGAAATCTTCTATGCGGTACTGAATGTTTAGCGACTTTGCGGCATCAACTGCCTTTTGCCATGCAAAAAACATACTTTTAAAAACAAGCCCTACAACGTTTATGCCTTGTTTTTTAAGGAGTGTGGCTGCAAGTCTGCTATCAAGTCCTCCCGAAAGTAGGGCAATAGCCGTGATATTAGTTTTTTTTATGTTATTTTCCATAATTGTTTTTTTGACGGTTTATTCTACTATTTCAATAGATATTGTCAAGAGCTGAACCAAACATCTGTTCTCTCTTATTTTAAACTTGCCATAAGAATTCTACATTGTATTATAGTAGCCGTTTAAAGAATGAGAGAAAATTCATTATGACAGGTTTTGCAGGTTTAGTGGATATAGGATAAGAGCTCGGGGATAAAAATTCCTTATGTCAACAAACATCAATAAATATGCTCAGACAATGCGGATAGAGATTCCGCCGGAATACAAGTCAGAAGAAAAAAGCTCGGCTGGCAAAGCCTCAACAGTCAGTAAAGGACGGACTACTGTTGCTGATCTACTCAACGAAAATGAATATAAGCTTTACGAAGAGTTCATTCAAAGTATTTACGATGCTCTAATAGTGACGGATATAAATGGTTCAATTATTGATGCAAATGTGAGAGCTGAAGAATTTTTTAGAGCCGAGTTAACTGAGCTTTTGCAACTTACAATCTTCGATGCCATACGTGGCTTCACCAAGGAGGTGATGGCGATGGTAAGAAGCAATCTTGAGAATGACCGTTTTACTTTAATAGAGGCTTACGGATTAAGGCGTGATGGCACCACATTTCCCGCTGAAATTGCCAGCAGCATAATTCATCTTAAAAATATAAGCCATTTCCTGTTCTTTATCCGCGATATTACAAAGAGAAAAGAAGATGAAGCCATATTGAAGCAAACTCGCGCCAAACTGGCGCGCGCAGAAAAGCTTGAGACTGCTGGCAGCATTGCTGGACATATTGCGCATGACTTTAATAATTTGCTTACACCGCTTCTGGCTTATCCTGATTTGATTAAAGAATCATTAGACCCGAACTCACAGGCTTATAAAGACCTTGAACTGATACAGAAAACCGCACAGCAGATGGCAGATATTAACCAGCAATTGCTTTCGCTTTCTCGTAGAGCTTATTATGAGCAGCAACCGATGAACCTTAATACAGTAATAGAAGATTTAGTGGAGCTTATAAAGCGAGCTGGTGTTTCACAGAATATTGAAATTATAACTCAACTTTCTTCTGACATACCGAATATCCGTGGTTCCCCAGAACAGCTTTTGAGAGTGGTGCAAAACCTTTGTCAAAATGCTATAGACGCTATGGGAGATAAAGGCACTCTTACCATAAAAACAGAAAGAGTGTATCTGGATAGGCCGCTACAACATTACGAGGATATGGAGCCGGGTGAATATGTGAAACTGACTGTTTCTGATACAGGATGTGGCATTCCAAAAGAAATATGGGATAAAATTTTTGATCCATTTTTTACCACAAAGAAAGCCACCAAACAACGCGGTTCAGGGCTGGGATTAAGCGTGGTACACGGCATCGTTAAAGATCACAAAGGCTACATTGATTTCTATTCTGAAGTAGGAAAAGGCACAATTTTCTACATTTATTTCCCAGTATGTTACGAAGGTGAGTTGCGCACCTATCAAAAAGAGCTCGCAAGAGGCGAAGGAACTGTTATGATCATTGATGATGATGCCTTGCAGACAGAAGTTGCCGGGCGCATTTTAGAAAAACTGGGCTACACCGTGCTTACGGCAAATTCCAGCGGACAAGCATTTCAGATTTTTAAAGAATGCCAGCAGAAGAATGCTTTCCCGGATCTGGTGATTTTGGATATGATTCTAAACAACGATATGGATGGCGCGCAAATTTACGAGCATATAAAGCAATTCAATCCAGCTCAAAAAGCTATTGTGATTTCAGGCTATGCTGAATCGGATAAAGTTGATAGGGCTATGGCGCTAGGGGCAGGAGCTTTTTTGAGAAAGCCTGTCACAGCAGAGAAGTTAAGTCAGGCCGTGCAAAAGGAGTTATCACGTCCTACCACACAAAAATTACCAAGAATAGTCAGATAATTAACGTGCTTATCTTTGCATAACTTGCTCTCAAGCATATGAAAATAATGCATATCAATTATGGTGCTTTACCTTTCGTAATTGGCGGGGCAATCAATCACATGGAAGCTATGGCTTTTCTTGAAGCAAAAGCTAAAAATTCTGTACTAATTCTGGCGGCTGGATTGCTAAATGCAGACAATCCTTATCCATATATGCAGCCCTATGTTCGGGATAATTGCCGATTTTTATATTGCCTTAATTTGTATGATATTCCAACGGCAACAAATCCAATAGCTGATCATTTTGAAAATCATCTTTTTAACATTTCCTTTAACCATGTGTTAAAAGAATTTACACCTGATATCATTGTTTTTCACTCGCTAGAAAAAATAGGAATCAAAGCCCTGGAAATTGCCAGAGAATTTGCACCAACAATTTTATGGCTACATAACTATTGGTTGCTTTGCCCATTACAGATGTGTTTTTATTTAAAAACGCTAAAAAATTGTAAAGGTATCTTACCGGATAATTATCCAAACTGCCAGGTGATGTGCAATTATATGCCTGGTCAGCCGGATATTGAAACTCATCTTAAGAGGCGTGCTATTGTTTTTAAAGAGAAGCTAAACAAGTATGTTTCACAATTTATTGCCGTAAGTTCTTTGGTAAAACGTAGATACGAAGCATTTGGGATATCATCAGAAAAAATTTCTATTGTGCCCCCAATTTCAAAAATACTGATATCGCTTATGAATAACAACACTGCTGCGCATAGTTGTGCTCATCAAACAGGCATTATAACTTTTGGCTTCTTTAGTGGTTTCCATGCACATAAAGGCTTATTTGTGTTGTTAGATGCCTTTTCAAGATTACCAATTTCCATAAGACAAAAAGCGCGTTTACATATTTATGGGTATCATCTTGAGCATCTAAAGAAACTGCTTCCTCTTCATAACGTTCCAGAAATAATTATTAAAGATGAACTTATGCCAGATGAGGTAATAGAAAAAATTCAAGAGATAGATGTAGT
>CAZBHO010000016.1:49568-54280 GCA_964491945.1 uncultured Verrucomicrobiota bacterium
CTAATTGCTCTTGAAGCGCTTGCTGTAGGCAAAGCAATAATAATTTCCGATCATATTGGTGCTGCAGAGTTTTTGCCGAATAGAGATTTTATTATACGATGCAAAGGTGGAAGCATCCCTGCTCTTCAGGAAGCTATTATAAAAATTATTGAAAAAATTCCGTTTACTTCAAATAACAATATTCAAAATGTTTTGCCATATAGTATAGAAAGTTATTACGATATGACACAAAAGATTTATGCAAAGCTAATAAAAAAGAGCTAACAACACACTAGCGCTTTACCTTGTAAATGAAATGCTCTGCATAATCAAATACGTTTGTTAGCTTATCTATTTGATTAAGCTTTTCTGCGGTCTGTTTTAAACACATTATAAAATCCACATTTAGCTTTGCAAAAGCAGGATGCTCTGGATGAAGTTCTGCAATAACTATATCCTGCTGCTTGAGATAGATATTTATGTAGTTGCTATTTGGTGGTAAAAAGAAAACAATATGTGAGTAACGATTGTAAATTGGATTATAGGAATGATCAGGATCAATCTTGTTCCATAAATTGGTTTGAGGATATGCATGCAGTCCATTCAAAGCTCTTACCCTAAGCATTCTTAAAAGAGTTGGCATCTCTATTGTGTCATAAACAAGCCAGATAGGTTTTTTGCCAGACAGCTTTTCTTCTGCTATTGAAAGCTCACAAATTTTTTTACTGAGCGGATTTTCTTCAATAAACTTAAATCCTCCATTAGCTACTGGATTTGTGTTATACGTAAAATAGCAAGAAAATAGAGCCACAATCAGCAACGCAATTTTTGGATAAAAGAACAATAAAATAGATGGCACAAAAATTAAAAGAGCTCCGTAGAGTGGATATTTGAAATCATAATGATAAAAGAAATTAGACGCCTTTTTTGCCAGAATTAGCAGGAATAATCCCCATAGCACGATAGCTATAGAGGAGAATGTGGCATATTTTAACGAAAAATTCTGTTTTCTTTCTGCAGCATAAATTGCAAAAAGCAATAAATCCACAATACCTATTACCAGCAATGTCCTGCCCGGCGGCACACGTTCCATTAAAGTTATTTTTGCAATTTTTTCCGGTAATCCAAACAGGCTGGAAAATATAATAAACAGAAGATACAGGATGAGGCAAATTGCAATTTTGTTAGGAACCTTTTTCCTTTTTATAACTTCAAAAACAATTGCTGCTATAGTTAGTGGGAAGAACAAAATAAAGCCAGCCCCCTCACAACGGTTTAGTGGTGTCCAGTTATGTGGTGGCTTGTAGCTTAAGATATTTCCCCTAAAAATACCTTGTATGGCTTCTATAGGGTATTCACTTCCCAGTGATATACGTTTGCCGGGGTATTCGCTGTTTTTTATAATGGCTATCGTTTCACAATTATCTATCACCACATAACACATAATGCCCGCAACAACCATAAGTGATATAACAAGTGTTATAACGTTTGATAGTGACATCTTTCCCGCCCCTTTTTTATCCAGGCAAATCCCTATTGCCAAAAACAAAATTAGATACATAAGCGTGATAAGATATGGTGTATAATAAAACGTCAGTAAAAAAGCCGTTAAAAACCAGATAAAGCAAGCGGAAGATAACATTAACATCCATATTGTTCCGGCTGAACGTATCTGCATAAAGGCAAGCAAGGTGCCTGTGGCAAAAGCAACCGAGATTGAACAATTAAATGACCACGCCTGCAGGAACGGTGAAAATGCAATGGTAATTGTCGCAAGGCAGGCGATTTTCCAATTCTCCGTCAAGCGATGCACTAAAATCCACATAGAAAATATCAAGCTAATAACTTTTACCCACCATTCAAAAGCCATACCAAAATCTGGAGAAATAAAATATCCCCATATATGCGGGCGAAACAGAGTTGTGATATCCATCACTGGCGCTGCACCGGTTATGATCATATTGTAGCGGCCATCTCCAATCAAGCTGTTGTATTTTTGGAATGGTGGATTATCTTTTGATTGTGAGATGCAGTGTGGGATATTCACCAGCCAGTCATCTGAATGGAAGGCTGGCGCTTTACCAAAAATAATTTCAGTTTGCCTGGAGCCATCAATTATTTCATGCCATTTTGAGAAAGCAAAGCAGTGAAGATGAAGAGATGATAATATTAGAACTAATAGTACGGCAAGAAAGAAAAAATATACTTCTATTTTTTTTGACTTATGCAATAAAGTTGTTACCAATTTATAGCGCTATTCTTCTACATTGATGGCGACAAAACTATACACAATCGGCCCTGCTGGATAGTTCAACATCCCATCCATCTGGTCAACCGCAAAGTAAAACGTATAAACACCCACAGGCAGCGTATAATCTTGCAATATGGCAAAATAATCCAAATTAAAGAGAGCTCCTTGATAGGCGGGGAAGCATTCTGCAAAATTTCCGCTGAAGGGAAGCCAGCTTAAAGAATTATCCAGATAGTACCACTGAGTATTGTTTTGATCAAAAGCTGCAGCCCACCAATCTGCATCAATCCCAGCGTAGCTACCAGCATCCAGCGCAATGCTTATGGTAACAGGTGTACCGTTGGATATGCTTACAAAATTTGTCTCGCCATTCGCTTCAATTGTGGGAGTAGGCAATTTTGGAGTGCCTTCAACTATTACTGGAACAAGAGAATCTCTAATTAGTGTATTTGTTCCATCAAAGACTATTGCTCTAATGGTGTATGAGCCATAAGGCACATCTGTGGTATTCCAGATGTATTCTCCTGTTGTATTGGTTTGATTGGTGAGTACTGCAATCGTGGTGCCTGAAAAAGTTGCTCCACGCCCGTTGCCATACATCAAAGTTATGGTAAGCGGATCATTTTCAGCATCATTGCATACCCATCTTATCGGGAAGGCGTTATTTGCCGGCTTATTTTCCGCACATAATTTTACATAGTCCAAATAGAAGGTTATGGGCACGGAAGGTTCCATAGGATGGAAGATAAAATAGTTAGCGGCAGGGATATTCGTCCAGCCAGCATTTGGTCCATCATAACCACGTGTTTCAAGAAGCGAGTTATCCCAGAGGTCAACGGTATAATCGTTCCACTTCTGGTGAAGTATAATGTCCTTTGTATATGAGCCATCAACTTCAAAATATGTGTAAGCCCACTGCAAGCGTGCCACCCAGCCAATATCATTATCGCGTTGCTCTATTGATGAGAAGGCAGTGGAAGGATAAGGTGAATCATCGTAAAACATCTTGAATGTGAGGTAACGATATTTCTTTGTATTAATCGGAACTTTTACGCCTTGCGAATTTAACAGACTGAGCGAAATTTGTGGATCCGTGCTTGTGTTAACAGCAACCAATTTGCCACTTGTTATACTTGCAGATGTTATGTTAATTGTCCGTTCAACGTCTATATCAGAAGCATCATTCATATCCCAAGGATTTCCTCTATCAGCTGTTGCATAATCAACACCGCTGGTGAATGATGGCGAAGTAAACTCAAATGTAGGGCGCGCATTTATTGTGATAGGTGGGGTGAGCTCGCTCCGCCCTATTTCAGTGAAACCTGACCCTGTATCATAAACCGCTTTCAAATAAAGATAATACTCTCCGGGCGGGAGTGCCCCCGTATGAAACAACAATGAACCATCATTGGTTATCCCAGAAAGGAAGAGGTAACCTTCTTGAGAAGCATTGGTTGTAACAAAGAGCTGTAAAGAAACTCTTGCTGAATCTCCACCACCAGTATAATTAAAATACCATTGCAATTGTAGTTGCGTTTCTGGACTTGTATGATAAAGCCTTATCCAATCCAGCTTATAACTTACACCAGCCCTTGAGTTTATTGATGGCACAAAATCAAGCCCATAAAGAGTTCCCTCCCATGTGCCATAGGTTAAAATGCCGCCAGAAAAGTTCGGATATCGTTCTGCTTGAATATCCTGACCTGTCATATCAACATCGTATATTTTGAAGCCACTATAAGGAACAAAAGTATTGCTATAGGTCCCTTTTGAAAAATCACCATCCCAGAAAAGTATAGTATTAGTTTCGGTATTTAAAAGCGTTTTATACCAGTTAATTTGTAAAAGAGTTCTCTGAGTAGCGGGCAAATAATGTTTTATAGAAAGACGTGTGTAGTAGCTTGCATCTATAGGGTTAAGTGGTCCATAAGGTGTGCCCGGTTTAAAATATCCAAAGTATTGCAAATATCCCGGGGTAGAAATAATTCCACGAAATAGCGGCACCAGATAAGCAGGCAAGGTTGTGGAATAGGTTATACCTGTCCACACCCCATTTTGAGGTTCAGTAAATGGCTCAAAAAAGCCATATCTATATGTTATATCATAGAGCTCTTTCATATCCCATGCTTTGCCAGCAACAATGCTTGCAAACTCATCTGCTTCAGGGAAGGCCATAGGTTTTTGTGGATAAAGAATGCTAATATTAGTTTGGGCGTTATTTTGATTTATAAGCGCAATAAATAAGAAAACAAGAAATACTATTTTTTTTATTTGTATGTTATAATATCCTGTCAACTTATGCATACTTTGCTCCACAACTAGTAATTTTTTTACATACCCCGTTTTTCTAGTTATACACTACCATTTATTTCATCTGAATGTCAATAAAAAATCATATTGTTCCTGGCGTGAGGATCTGGGACATGGTGGTACAGGTTATTATAGTTATTTGATGTTGTTTGAAAATAATTTTGGAAGAGTG
>CAZBHO010000017.1:0-15925 GCA_964491945.1 uncultured Verrucomicrobiota bacterium
TCACTACGCAAAACCGCTCAAATGTTCAATGTAAACTTCAAAACTATATCAAAATAGGTTAAAAGATACCAATTATATGGCCTGGCAGGATTGTCAGACCGAAAAAGAACTCC
This sequence comes from uncultured Verrucomicrobiota bacterium, assembly GCA_964491945.1. Classification (GTDB taxonomy): domain Bacteria; phylum Verrucomicrobiota; class Kiritimatiellia; order JAAZAB01; family JAAZAB01; genus CAZBHO01. The sequence goes on from CAZBHO010000017.1 coordinate 114, forward strand.
TAAAACTATACCAAATAAATTACCAGAAAATCTGGAAAATAACATTATATTAAAAGATATAACCATCCATGTAGAGAATAGCAGAATTTAGTGGAATTAGAATACATCATAATAGGGGATTTAAAAAGGAAATTGAGGCTTTAGGCCCTAAAGTAAGATATATCCCACCACGCTATCCCAATGCCAATTCTGATGTGGAAGCAATTCAATAGACTAATAGAAGATGAGCTCTATTCAAGAGAAACTTTCTTTTCAAAGCAAAATTTCATCAATAAAACCACTGCTAATATCATCAACTTCAACTTCTTTAGAAAAAACTCCTGTTAAACACTATAAAACTCCTGTCCAGATACTAAAAGAATAAAGGGATAACACTCAATAGCAGCTTTTTTGAAGAACGTTGTGCAGTTCTGGCAGAAAACAATGTCGCCGTTGAACTCAACTTCCACAGAAACTTTCCCCCACCACCAGCTGAATTTTATCAACATTGCATTGAGTGTGGAATTAAAATAGCCTTTGGCAGCGATGCTCATAATCTCTATGAAGTTGGTGAGTTCTATCCGCACATAGAGTTTATAAGAAACCAATGTGGGTACAGAGAAGAACTAAATAAAATTCTTGTAAAATCGGAAGATATTTGCAACTCTAAAAAGAAACTCATATTGAACCAATTGCATTTGATAAAGAATGACTCTATTTATCCAGGCAGAAAAAATTGCAAGTAGAATAATTGATGGAGAAGCTGTGCTGGTTAATACAAGCGATGGTTATATCAATGTGCTAAATAGCACCGGAGCAATAATATGGGACTTCCTCAAAGAAGCTCACTCTCTTGACGAGATTACCCAGATGCTTGCTTCAAAAACCATATATGAGCAACCAGAACAAATTAAAAGTGATGTCTCTACTTTTCTCAACGAGCTTTTAAATCTTGGACTTATTACCACCAAGGAAGGCTAAGTCACTAACTTGCTTTAACCGATGAATTATTATCAAAACATTATAAAAAAATGCTTTGAGCAAAATATCCCCTTCTTCCCATATATTGAATTAACCAGACGATGCAACTTAAACTGCGCCCATTGCTATGTATTGAAAGATGAAATAAAAAAGGGAGATGAGCTAACACTAAGTGAAATAAAAGTGCTCCTTTCCGATTTAAGAAAAATGGGATCACTTTTCCTGACATTTACTGGTGGCGAAATTTTTTTAAGAGAAGATATCTTTGATATTTTTGAAATAGCTTCAAAGGAAAAATTTGCCATACATCTTATGACAAACGGCACATTACTTACGGAAGCAATGATAAAAATTATAAAAAGATTTAATGTGATAAGTATTGATATTACTCTTTTTTCAATGGAAAGCTCTATTCATGATAAAATAGTTGGCGTGGCAGGAGCTCAAAAGAAAACTCTTGGCGCAATAGAAGCCTGCGTAAAAAATGGCATATCGCTCACAATAAAAATGCCTATTATGAAACAAAATGTCAATGATTTTAAAGCTGTGCAAAATTACGCCAAAAGTTGCAAGGCTCAATTCGTGTTTGATCTCATCCTTGTACCAACGGATGCAGGCAAGGATATAATGCAAGAGCTGGGATTAAACGAAACAGAGATGAAAGAATTCATTATTGCCAATAGCTATCTTAAAACCAATAAGAAAACGCAGCAAGAGGAACAGGAGCTTTCTTCTCAAAACGAACCGTTATGCGGAGCTGGTTTTTCTACCATTTGCATAGCGCCAGATGGCACAATTTTGCCATGCCCCGGCTTAAGAATAGGCATAGGAAATATAAGAAAAGAATCTTTGCTGGCTCTTTGGAGATCTAATAAGCTTGACTTCATCCGCAATGCGTGTTATTCTTCTTGCACAGATTGTGTGAATTGTTCTATAAAAAATTATTGCGCACGTTGTCCCGGAGCAGCATTCTCTGAACGTGGCAGCATCTATGCCCCATTCACAGCTTCGTGCAGGCTCGCAAAAGTTATGGCTGATATAGAAAAGAGGCGTTTATGAATATGAATAAAGGAAATTCGTTAAACCAATCAGATAAAACAAAATACGTTAAACCAGCTATAGTGCACCGCGAAAAGATAGAAGTGCTCGCTATAGTGTGCGATTCATCGTGGAATAAAAAGGTGCCCTGCCGTATCATCAACCAACCAAGCTGTTTAAAAACAAGAATTTAAATAAGCTTTCTGGCACATTGAATTCAAACAAGCCCCATCACATACTGGACTTTGTAAAGAACGAATTAACAAGTAAAGGCATAATTAAACTAAAAGCAGGTTCTCTCGTCAAAAGCATGGGCAAACTGATTGCCCAAAATGATACACTGACCTTTACCAGAATTGATCCTGATTCTTTATGCTATTGGGATGTGGTTTTATTCTATAATGGAGAACAGCTGGTTGCTCATAGAGTTATTGCCATATCTCAAGAATTAATTATCACAAGGGGAGATCAAAACCTTCATAATGATGAGCCAAAACAAAAGAAGGATTATCTGGCTAAGCTAATCAAAATAGAACGTTCTGGAAAAGAAATAGATTTATCCTCCATAAAACCAGAAGAACCTCCTATTGATTTCCTACTTCTCAATGCGAGCTTACCAAAACAATTTAGAAGAGAAGATTATGTGGTGATTTTAATGGAAAAGCTCTCTGGTAATAAAGAGATCGCTCTTTCGCTTTATGCGGAAGGGCTCGCGCCACTCTTTTTCTTTTATAATCAGGAACTATTAACAAATTATAATCTGCCTGACGAAATTGTTCAAAAATTGCGTGCCTCATACTACGATACCCTGGCACGCAACATGGTTGTGCTACAAAAGCTTAAGGAATCTTTGGCGAATTTGATCCCTACAAAGTATATCCTATTACGAGGGGCATTTCTTGCAGAAAGCATCTATGAAACGCCCGGTTTAAGACCATTTTCGGATATTGATATTTTGGTTGCACCAGAGGATTTTGAAGCTGTTGCCCTAAATTTTAAAAAAGCAGGATTTATTGCTGAGAGCGATGATATATGCCCCAAAAAAAATTTGGAAGATGTTTGGCTTAACAGCGTATGCTTTTCAAATCATCAAGAAATAATGATGAACTTACATCTCCATTGGCATTGGTGTAATTCCAATAGACCTATTTATCTATCAAAATCCAAAAATATGAGCAAAGTATGGGCTGAAACAACATCTCCTACTCTTTGTGAAACATCAAAAGAGGTCTCTCTTTCCTCTGAAAATCTTTTAATCCATTTAAGCGAACATGCAATAAAACATTCCTTTGATAGGCTTATTTTATTGCGCGATATTATGGAACTTTTAATTAAAAAGAATAAAGAAATAGATTGGCAACTTTTAGAAGAAAATGCGTTCAGATTTGGCATGGAAAGACATCTTTATTATACGCTCCTTTATGTAAGTAGAATACTGCCATTTTTTGTGCCTGCTGCTGTGCTTGCAAAGCTGCAGCCTATCAATAACTCCTTTTTAAGCAAAAAATTTTTTCATCTGGCAGAAAAAGGGATTCGTGATCCAGAAATTGTGAACCTTTTCTATTTTGAAATGATGCCAGGCTTAAAAGATAAATTTTTATTTATAAAAAGGACGCTATTTCCATTATCTTATAATGGAAGCAACATCAGCAATAAGTTTTTTGAAAAAGCAAGCCGCATCTTAAAGATTTTTACAAGATTCTACCTCTTAATTCACAAAGTGTGCTCAAAAAAAATATATTTATTTACATTGTTATTGCTAGCCTTTTCTACGCATCTTCACGCAGAAGAGGATGAATGGATTGGAGAAGATAAGGAACTACATTTTATTGCCTCGTTCGCCATTAACAGTTGCGGTTACTGGTTTGGCAGGGAAGCCATCTCTTTGTCAAAAAAAGAAGCAATTAGCATGTCTGCTTTAGGCACCTTTGGTGTTGGTGTGGCAAAGGAGCTTTCGGATGAAGAGTTTAGTTATAAGGATTTAACGTGGAATTGTTTTGGGATAGCCACTTCAAGTTTTTTGTGGTGGATTTTAGATAGGCGCCACGAAGAAAAGGATGGGATAAAAGCTTCTTTTGTGTTTTTGGCTGATTGTGGTTTTGTGGTGATTTCTGGCTATTTTTAAATTCTGATTGTTTTTCCCATTCCATTATAATGGCTAGCAAAGATATTAAAAATAATACAAAAAAATTATTGACAATTATTATTTGTGTTATAAATGTAATACTGATTTGAGTTTTAAACCAAATAAAAGGAGTGAAATGTATGAAGGGAAAAACCAATAAAACGATCTATCAAATAACCGCCGCCCTCGCTATAGTAGCACTAACATTGAATAGTCTCTCCGCAGAGCAACCAGCCAACACAAATCAAACAGAAAATCCCCTAAAAATAGATGAAATCATTGTGCTCGGCACAAAAATCCCATCAAAAGCAAAAGATATAACATCATCAGTAACAACAATTGACCCAGAACAAATCCAGTCATCACCATCTGATTATGTGCTTGATGTTATAAATTATGCACCTGGCGTATATGTAAGAAGAGATGCCATCTACGGCAGACAAGATGTCTCCATCCGTGGACTTGGCTCTAACCTGCGCAGAATCCAAACGCTGATAGATGGTAGACCAGAAAAAATGTCTCTATTCGGCTGCACGGTTTCTCAAACTATTCCGCTTGCCAATGTTGAACGGATTGAAGTTTTGCGCGGACCAGAATCTGTATTGTATGGTTCAGATGCTATGGGTGGAGTGATAAATGTTGTTACGCGAAAACGTGCAACAGAAGGTTTTGAAGGCGAAGGGCTTGTTGAATATGGCAGTTACGATACCTTTCACTCTTTGCTCAGACAAGGTGGAAAAGTGGAAAAACTGGATTATTATGCCACTTATGATTACAAACAGAGCGATGGTCATAGAGAAAACAGCAAATATAGCGCAAACTTTGGTTCTTTGAGGCTTGGCTATGTTTTAAACGATGAATGGCAAATAAAAGCCACAGGACAGGGCTTTTCTGATCTGGCTAATGATCCAGGCCCTGTCAACAAGCCTTACACCAATAACGATCGCAGAAAATATGACCGCGCCTCTTTTGATATCAGCCTTAAAAAAGAAACTTCCGAAGATCGCTTTGAAATAATAGGATATAATAATATTGGCGAACACAAATTCAGCATGCCAACTATTTCTGATTACTGGCATTCCAAAGATTTAACGCTTGGAACAAGAGTTGACTACTTATGGACTATTTATGAAGATGATAAGATGCATATCAAGCCAGATGTTGGATATGAATATCAATACTTATGGGCAAAACCGCAAAGCGACTGGGTTGATTGGGCAAAGAAAAATATGCCAGCAAAATTTATGGATTTTGGCAGTTATGAACAACACAATAACGATGTGTTTGTGTTTAACGAAACCCGTTATCTGAAATTTGCGAATACGATTGGGCTGCGTCTGCATTACGATGATGTCTCTAAAGAAGTGGAGCCGTTGCCTCATATTGGAGCTTTGTACCATCTGACCGATAGCACCACTTTAAGAGCAAAAGCCGCCAGAGGCTTCCGTCAACCTAGATTTAGCGAACTTTATCTCTTCCCTGCACATAATGAGAAGTTGGATCCAGAAGAAGTGTGGGGATATGATTTTGGACTAATTCAAAAATTTGATAAATACGCAAGCATTGAAGTAGCGCCTTTCTATCAAAAAGTGGATAATATGGTTCAGACCGTTCCAAACCCAAATCCGCCGCCACAAGCCATCAATCAAAATTCTGGCTCCTTTGATATTAAGGGGATTGAAGTTAACGGCGAACTAAAGCCAATTGATATATTATCCTTTGTTGCTTCTTATACTTATACCGATATAGAAGATGCTGATGGTAGCGATAAAAATGCAAACAGAGCAGGCGTGCCTGAAAATAAAATTTCTATAAGTGGCGAATTAAAAATTGCTAAACTAAAATTATCCATGGAATGGTTTTATGTGGCTGGGCTGTATGATACTTCCATTATTTCTGGGGCACCGATAGAAAAAGTGCCAGATTACTATGTTGTTAATGCAAAAGGCGCTTATGAAATCTTTAAATATGCCGAACTTTTTGCTGGCATAGATAATTTGTTTGACCGCGATTATGAACAAATACCCGGCTATCCTATGCCCGGTATAACCGTATATGGTGGGTTGCGTGTTGCCTTACGCTAGATTATTATGCTTACATCTGGCGCTGCTCTTTTGTGCAGATAAGCTTGTTTTTGCCGACAAGCCACTGGTTGTATGCACCACAACACACCTTGCTTTAATTGCAAAAGCGCTACTTAAAGATAATGCTGATGTGGAATGCATTATCCCCTATGGAATGTGTCCTGGACACTACGAGCTTAAATTTAGCGACATGCAAAAACTTTCAAAATCAACACTCATCCTTGAACATGGCTTTGAGGCATTCTTAAAAAATAAAAAAAATTTACAGAATAAGCCAATAATAAAAATTGATGTGCAGGGTAATTGGCTCATTCCAAATATCCATCAGCAAGCAGCAGAAAGAATATGTGATGTGTTGTGCAAATATCTGACTAACGAAGCACCCTGTATTAAGCGCAATCTCTCTAATCATCTTAATTACGTGACACAACAAGTGCCCGATATTAGAGCAAGGTGCCAAAATTTTAAGGATGTACCTGTGATATGTTCCATTATGAATGCTGAGCTAATGGAATGGATTGGATTAAAAATCGTGGCAACCTTCAAGCGTGATGAAGATGTTTCCGCTTTGCACATTCTGAATGTTATCAATGCAGGTAAGCAGAACAATGTTGCAGTTATAATTGATAATCAGCAAAGCAGCGGAAAAGTTGGAGAAACCCTTGCAAAAGAAATTAATGTGCCACTTGTTATGTTAAGTAACTTTCCTGAATATCCATCAACATATCCAGACTTGTTATATGAAACTATAGAAAAAATTAACAACGTGCTTAAAACCGATCTAAAAAAATGATAGTTTCATCCGCCCCAGCTATATCTCTTCTAAATTTAACCGTTTGCGTAGAAAATAAGATGATTTTAGAAAACATCTCATTTGAAGTCAAAGAAGGTGAATGCATCAGCATTATTGGGCAGAATGGCGCCGGCAAAACCTCAATACTAAAAGCCATACTGGGGCTTTTACCTATCAAGCAAGGCATAATTTGCATTTTCGGAGAGAAGCGGATGAATTCTCATCATAATAGATTGATCGGCTATGTTCCACAGCTTCTAACTATTGATGAATATCTGCCAATAACCAGTTTTGATGTTATGCAGATGGGATGTACCGCAAGGAAAGGCATATTGAGCCGGAGAACCAATCCAGATAAAATGCTTATTTTGGATGTGGCTCAAAAGCTGGGAATAGCAGACTTATTGCACAAAAAATTCTCTGTCCTTTCAGGAGGAGAACGCCAAAAAGTCCTTATCGGTAGAGCTCTCTGCCAAAAACCCAAAATTTTATTGTTGGATGAGTTCTATTCTCATCTGTCAACAGAAGCTATAGATCAATCTTTAAAATTGATAATGGCAGAAAAAGAAGAAAAGCACTTCACTCTCGTTATGGTCACCCACAAGCCAGAAATAGCAAAAAATTATTCAACAAGAATAATCAAATTATCTTGTGGTAGAAAAGTTTATGACATAAATAGCAATGAATTTATCTGTACTGGAGCTAATACAAACTAATTATATCAAGAACGCTATTCTTGTGGCATTCTGCGGCGGCGCAATGCTTTCGTTAGTGGGATCTTTGCTGAATGGTATGCAATCGCCATTTCTAGGCGTTGTGATATCGCATGCGGCATTTCTTGGTGCAGCATTTGCACTTTGGTGTGGCGGTTTTATTCCTATATACGCCATCATCACAGCGCTCCTTGCATCGCTTTTAATAGCGCCCATAGTAGAAAAAGGGAAAATCACTTCCAACGTTGCAATGAGTATTGTATTTGCACTAACAATGGCTGTTGCTCTGATCTTTATTTCCCGCATTTCTGGCAATCGCACAGAAGCTTTAAACATCTTATGGGGAAGCATCCTTACAGTTAGCACAGGCGAAGCGCTGTTCATCCTCATACTCTTTATCATATCGACCTTAAGCTGCACACTTTTTATCCGAGGGATAAAAGCTGTGCTATTCAATAAAGAGCTTGCAAAAGCCTCCGGTATACCAGCCAATATCATTTACTATTCTATCATAATTTTGGCTTCCACGATAATCGCAATAATGCTTGATAAAATTGGAGGTCTTCTTATATTCTCTTTGCTTGCCATTCCTTCAAGCACAGCCATTTTAATAACCAATCGGTTCAATCAAATGCTTGCGCTTTCTGCAGCATTAGGTGTGGTAGAATGTCTAACTGGATTGTATATTTCTGCATTGCTTGATCTGCCTGTTGGACCTGCTGCTGTGCTTGTGGCAGGCACGCTCTATTTTGTAGTGCTAATCATAAAAAATATGAAAGCAAAAGGGATATGAGTGAAGCAAAAAAATTCTTCAATACACACGCCTCAAAATGGATGCAAATGTGGTATCAGCAATCAAAAAAACAATGTGACACCAAATATAGGCAAGAATTTGCCAGATTATTCAGAGAAGTAAAAATCAAAAAAGGCGATTTTATTATGGATGCAGGCTGTGGCACAGGTGTGCTTGCCCCATTCATCTTGCGCAGAATAGGCAAAAATGGCAGACTATATGAGCTAGATTACGCTGAAAAAATGATTGCTGAAAACAAAAAGCTACATAAAGATGAGCGAATTAAATTTTTAGTGAAAGACATCCACCTCATAAATTTTGCAGATAAATTCAATGGAGTTTTTCTTTTCTCCTGTCTGCCACATTTTGACAACAAGCAACTGGTTATGAAAAAAATTTGGAAAGCTTTGAAAGATGGAGGATGGCTGGCAATAGCGCATTTCTCTTCCAGAAAGAAGCTAAACAAGATGCATCACAGAGCAAATTCAGCCATAAGACATCATATGATGCCAACAAATAAAGAACTTATTACAATGTTAGAACAGGCTGGATTTACTATAGCAAAACTTATCGAAGAACCTAATTTCTACTGCTTAATGGCTAAAAAAATAAGAGATTAAGAAAAATTTAAAACAGCAGGCGCTGTTGACTATCCTTTTGCTCATAACCGAGCCGTGTGTAAGCAAGCGGTGTGGCAACTCTACCCTGTGATGTTCTTTTTAAATAGCCTTCCTGAATGAGGAATGGCTCATAGACCTCCTCAATCGTATCTGGCTCTTCACTCACCGAAACCGAAAGCGAGTTTATCCCAACAGGGCCACCAGCGAATTTTTCAATTATAGTCCGCAAAATTCGCTTATCCATATCATCAAGTCCATATTCATCAATATCCAGCATTGAGAGAGCATGGTTAGCAACTTCTTTTGTGATGTGATTGTTAGCTCGCACCTGCGCGTAATCGCGCACCCACCTTAAAAGGTTGTTAGCAATGCGCGGTGTGCCGCGTGACCTACCTGCAATCTCTTCAGCACCACCATCATCAATGGGGATATTAAGAATCCTTGCAGACCTTTGTACTATCTTTTTTAAAGCTTCAACATCGTAGTAATCAAGCCTGCACTGCATCCTGAACCTGCTTCTTAAAGGAGCAGTGAGCAATCCGCTACGTGTTGTTGCTCCAATAAGCGTGAATGGCTGAAGATTCAATCGCACAGAACGCGCATTAGGACCCTGATCTATCATAATATCAATCACAAAATCTTCCATAGCTGAATAAAGATATTCTTCAACCGTCTTCTGCATCCTGTGTATCTCATCTATAAAAACCACATCTCCACGCTCAACGCTTGTAAGAATCCCGGCAAGATCTGCTGGCTTATCAATGATCGGACCTGATGTGGCACGAATATTTACACCCATAGTGGAAGCTATAATGTGTGCCAGAGTGGTTTTGCCAAGACCGGGCGGCCCAAACAAAAGAACATGATCAAGCACGTCTGGTCTCCCCTGCGCATCAGCTCTCTTCTTGGCTGCTTCAACAAAAACGTGAAGACGCTCCTTAACCTTATCTTGACCAATATAATCTTCAAATTTGATCGGACGCAGGCTCTGATCAAACTCTATATCTCTTTGGTTTAGCTGAACTGAAATTGGCTCTTTCATAAACAGCTGTTATAAGAACACATAATGCAGGCATTTGTCAAGCTCTCTTAATAAGATGGGAAAAGGTTACGTTCTTATCGTTGTTATTGGAGGATTGATAGTATTTTATTAGATGAGCAGTAAAAAGTATTTTATCCTTAAGGTGACGAAAAACTCCAGATAAAATAAGTGGCATATCTTTTTTTACCCTCAATAAGTTCTGATAAAAATTGAAATGGTTTTCCCTCAGATGACAATTAAGAGGACACAGAAATATGCTATAAAACTTATTGATTAAGCATTGTTTAATTCTTGCTCTCAAGCCCTCTGTGTGCTCTGTGGTGAAGTTTTCGTCCCCTGGCTTTTTGAGTTTTTCCCAATTTAATTTGGCTTACTATTTTTAACTAAAGATAAGATCAACAAGGGGGTGATATTTGCATTTTTAAAATGCATTAGTTGGGATTTTAGCAGAAATATATACCTCTATTTTCTTTGTACAGTTAAGGAGCTATCCTTTTACGACTGCAAGTGGGATAACTTTTGCAACTCTTCTTGCCAGTGCTGCATTACAGGTGCAATTGATTACGTCATCTATGTTCTTATATGCGCCGGGCGCTTCTTCTGCTATGCCACGCATTGAAGGGGAACGCACAAAGATGTTTTTTAGTTCAAGTTTTTTAACGATATCTTCACCGCGCCACTGCTTCATCGCTTGAGCTCTACTCATACATCTGCCTGCCCCATGACAAGCCGAAAAGAACGGATTGATTGAGTTTTTATCAACTTGTTCCATACCAGCCAGAATATAAGAAGCTGTTCCCATGCTGCCGCCTACAAGTACTGGTTGTCCAGTTTTATCAAAAGGCGGTTTTAATTGTGTATGTCCTGCTGGGAGGGCTCTTGTTGCGCCTTTTCTATGGACAAATAATTTCTTCTTTTTGCCATTAGGCAAAATATGTTCTTCTTCCATACAGAGGTTATGAGAAACATCATATAATGTTGGCATGGAGATATTGCCGAAAATATCTCTAAAAGTTTCTCTTACCAGATGAGCCAGGATCTGGCGGTTAGCAATTGCGCAATTGGCTGCAGCGCGCATAGCGCCAAGATAAGCTTTGCCTTCTTTGGATTTTATCGGAGCGCAAGATAACTCTCTATCGGCAAGCTTTATGCCATATTTATGGGCATTGCTTAACATAATTGCTGAATAATCGGTTGCCACTTGATGTCCAAGTCCTCTTGACCCACAATGAATACTAACCAGGCACTCACCCTGTCTTAAATTAAACTCCGCAGCGATATTGTGATTAAATATCTCTACAATTTCCTGAATCTCAAGATAATGATTGCCAGAGCCTAATGTGCCCATTTCTTCTGCCTGTCTTTCAAGCGCTTTTTGCGATATATTTTCCGGTTCTGCATCCTGATGGACGCCGCCCTGTTCAATTCTTTCAAGGTCATCTTGTTCGGCATAACCTTTATCCATGCACCATCTTGCGCCTTCTCTTAAAAGATTTAGCAACTCTTTTTTTGAAAGTTTAATTTTGCCTTTACTGCCCACACCAGCTGGAATATTTGCAAAAAGCGCATTAACAACTTCTTCAATACGGGTTTTAAGCTCTTCGGCAGTAAGTCCTGTAAGTATTGTCCTTACGCCACAAGATATATCAAAGCCCACGCCACCTGCGCAAACAACGCCTCCTTCTTCTTCATCAAAAGCAGCAACACCACCTATTGGAAAGCCATATCCTGAATGCGCATCTGGCATTGCGAAAGCGGCAGAAACTATGCCGGGCAATGAGGCAACGTTCATAATTTGCTGGATGGCTTTTTCTTCCAGATGCATCAAGAGCTTTTCTGTTGTAAAAATATATGCAGGAACTTGCATATACTTCTGCTGCTCTATCATCCAGAGATTATCATTCAATTTGTGGAGCAAAGAATCAGGCATACAGAAAAGGAGCTATCTTTTTAGTAAAGGATTTTTTACATCAAGCACTTCTGAAATTTTTACCGTGCGCCCTTCTTTTCTTGATTTTTCACAAGCTTCCCCTATTGCCACACTCCATGCGCCATCTATGCCTGATGCAGTTGGTCTTTCACTTTTCTCAATGCATCTTACGAATTCTGCGCACATTGCAGGGTCTGCGCCGCCGTGTCCGCCCATAGCTGGTGGTATGGAAAAAGCTGTTTTTATTTTATTCCACCTTTCTATGATAGAAATGGAAAGTCCATCGAGATCTGCATCGCAATGTGCTTTTGTGCCATCTATTGAATAGATTCTATTTGTAATTGGCGTCACAAAGCACTCTGAATGCATAGCAATAGCTCCATTATCATACTCCAAAATAGCCATACCATTATCGTGCGTATCTTTTTCTGAAAGATATATGCAAACATCCTTGTGGTAACCATCTTTTGCCACAGCTTCTTGTGCAAACATTTTTAGTTCTGGTGATTTTGCATGATTCAAATCATCTTTAAAGGCGGTTGTCCTGTCTGAACAGACATCAAAGTATTTGCATTCCGAGCAGGTTGGTCCTGGCTTAATACCTTTTTTAAGTTTAAAAGGCAAATGCTTTTCATTCAACGTAAAAACGTTGGCAAAGCAGCTTACCTGATATGGACGCGCTTTGCCTATCAACCAATTTAATATATCAAAATCATGAGAGCCTTTATGTATCCATAGACCGCCAGAGAATTTTTTGAATCTATTCCAACGTGCCATATAGGTCTTGCCGCCATCATAATACTCAACTGCTCGCATAGCAAAAATTTCACCAAATGCGCCTGCATCACAAAGTTGTTTCAACTTCCTCAACACAGGGCTATGACGCAAGTTAAATCCCATATAGAGCAGTTTTTTTGCGCGATGGCTGGCTTCTATAATGTTGAGACATCCTTTTGCAGTGGTGGCAAGCGGCTTATCTATCAGGACATTTTTTTTGTGTTTAAAAGCAAGAAGACAAAGTTCTTCGTGTAAATAGTCAGGAGAAGTAATAACAACAGCATCAATATCCTTTCTTTTGCATAGCTCCTCTGCATCGTCATAGATATCAGCTTTGATGCCAAGCTCTTCGTTGGCAAATTGCGCTCTGATCGTGTTGGGATCAGCCAAAGCCACAAGCTCCACTTTATCGTTAAATTGTTGAGTAAAAATTTTTCCAAAAGCGCCAATTCCCCTGCCACCTGTACCGATTATGCCTATTCTGATTTTCATTATAATGTTTATACTCCTTCCTTTTTCGTTGCTAAAAAACAAGTTTCATATTACGTGCAGCTTTAACTTCGTCAAGACGTTTAAGTGGTGTGTTTTCTGGAGCTTTTCTCAACTCTTCTGATAATGTTTCCGCAGTTTTCACGATATCTTGAATAGCTGCAATAAAATCATCCAGTGTCTCTTTTGTTTCAGTTTCCGTCGGTTCTATCATAATAGCTTCAGGAACGATTAAGGGGAAATAGACCGTTGGAGCATGGAAGCCTCTATCAAGCAGTGCTTTTGCGATATCCATTGCTCTTACCCCATATTTTTCTGCAATATTTTTTGCTGATAGCACGCATTCGTGCATGCACCTGCCATTTGTGGCTGGTGGAAGTTTATCTCGCAGTTTCTCCATAATATAGTTTGCATTCAAGACAGCATGGTTGCTCACCTCCTTTAACCCATCTCTACCAAGCATAAGGCAATACATATAAGCCTTCACTATGACAGCAAAGTTCCCATAAAATGGAGCCACATAACCTATACTTTTTGGATAGTCATAATCCAAAGAATACATCCCATCCTTATTTTTCACTACACGTGAGATCGGCAAATAAGGGCGCAGCTTTTCCACCACTCCAACTGGCCCTGCCCCCGGACCTCCACCGCCGTGTGGCGTGGCAAAGGTTTTATGCAGATTAAGGTGGCACACATCAAAGCCCATATCCGCTATTTTGCATCTGCCAACGATTGCGTTCAAATTTGCCCCGTCATAATAAAGCAAGCCGCCAGCATTATGTACCAACTCTGCTATTTCCAAAATTTGCGGCTCAAAGACACCAAGCGTATTGGGATTTGTCATCATCATTCCCGCCAGATCATCTGAAAGATAGGTTTTAAGTTTTTCTACATCAACTGTACCATTTTTATTTGAAGGCACGGATATTACTTCAAAACCTGCCAGAGCTGCGCTTGCGGGATTCGTCCCATGCGCAGAATCAGGAATTAGCATTTTCTTACGCATCTCTCCCCTATCTTTATGATATGCCGCAATAATCATTGCGCCAGTCAATTCGCCGTGAGCACCTGCCAATGGTTGCAAAGTGAATTCAGCCATTCCTGTAATTTCGGCAAGCATCCTTTCAAACTCATAAAGCAATCTCAAAGCGCCCTGTGCAAGTTGTCCGCCGCCACGCAATTGAGGCAACAATGGATGCAAATCCATAAAGCCATCCAACCTTGCAACAACCTCACACGCTTTTGGATTATATTTCATTGTGCAGGAGCCGAGCGGATAGAAGTTGGAATCAACTGAATAATTCATTTTTGAAAGAAGCGTGTAGTGTCTTACAACTTCTATTTCTGGCAATTCAGGGAGTTCTGCCGGCGCGCTACGCAAAAGGCGCTTACTAATTAGTTCACGAGGTTGCACGGTTAGTTTTGGCAGTTTAACAGCCCGCCTGCCTTTACTGCTCTTTTCAAAAATAGTCTTCATTATTTTCTAGCTCCTTCAAAAATTATCCTTCGTTTAATACGCTTTCCAAAGCAGCTGCCACCGTATCAATTTCTTCTTTAGTCCGCTTTTCGGTAAAAGCCATTAAGAGATAGTTCTCCATGCCTTCGTAATATCTGCCCGGAGGAAACCCCGCAGCAATGCCTTTATCAATTAAACGATTTATCACATCTGTTGCAGGCATTGGTAGAGCCAATGTGAACTCATTAAAAAAGTATTGATTAAATGCAGGCTTAACTCCTTTTATTGCAGTCAATTTTTCCCATGCATAAGCCGCATTAGCAGCGCAATGCTCGGCAAGCTCAATAAAGCCGCTTTTTCCAAGCAATGAAAGAAATATAGCACTCCTTAATGCGCATAATGATTCGTTACTGCATATATTTGAGGTGGCTTTCTCCCTGCGGATGTGTTGTTCTCTCGCCTGAAGAGTCAACACATAGCCACGTCTACCTTCTACATCGGTTGTTTCACCAACAATCCTGCCGGGCATCTTGTGCACATATTTTTTGAGCGTTGTCATAAAGCCTAAATAAGGGCCGCCAAAGGAAAGTGGCAATCCCAAACTTTGCCCTTCCCCAACAACTATATCTGCAGCCATCTCGCCCGGTGTTTTAATTATGCCAAGCGATATGGGATACACCGAAACAATTCCCAGTGCACCTTTTCTGTGAGCGATTTCTATCAAATCAGAAAAATCATCAATGCATCCAAAAAAGTTTGGATTTTGCAGAATGATGGCAGCAGTTTCTTCGTTTAGCTCATTTAACATAGTTTTCCTATCTGCCATTCCGTTGTTATGCGGAATTTCAACAAACTCAAAATCTAAATTGGAAGAATAGCATTTTAACATAGTTCGATAGATAGGATTAACGCATTCATCTATTAATATCCTGTGGCGTTGCGTAATGCGGAATGCCATCATTATGGCTTCAAATATGGCTGTGCCACCA
>CAZBHO010000017.1:15940-38786 GCA_964491945.1 uncultured Verrucomicrobiota bacterium
ATTTGCCACCTCCATCCCGGTTATTCTTGCCATTAAAGATTGAAATTCAAAAATCGCCTGAAGAGTGCCCTGCGCAACTTCTGGTTGATATGGTGTGTATGCAGTGTAAAATTCTGCTCTTGAACTTAAAGCATCCACTGCGGCTGGGATAAAATGATCATAAAAACCGCCTCCACAAAGATTGATTAACTTCGTTGAATTAAGTGAAGCAAGTTTTCTTATTTTAAGAGTGGCCTCCCATTCTGATAATTCTTTTGGTAAGTTGAATTTTGCCTGCATTAGCTTTGCAGGAACATCGCAAAAAAGATCATCAAAACTTTTTGCACCTATCGCTTCCAACATCACTCTATCATCACCTTCACTGTGAGCGTGAAACATTTTTTCCTCCATTCCAATTTCTAAAAATCTTTATTTTCTGACTGAACCTCCTTTATAAAGTGGCAACTTTTCTACAACTGCAGATGCCAGCTTGCCTCTTAAATCTACCATAAGGTTCTCTTCATATTGAAATTTATCTTTCCTTATAAAAGCTATGGCAACAGCCCTTTGAAGCGTAGGTGAAAATAATCCGCTAGATACAGCGCCTATCACCTCGCCCTGCTTAATAATTTTATCTCCTTGCCTTGCCGCCATCCTACCATCAAGTTTTAGCCCGCACATCACAGGAAGATTAGGATTTTTTAGGTCATTCAACAATGCTCCCTTGCCATAAAACTCTTTAGAAAAATCCACAAAGCGCTGCTTCATAGCTCCTGCGGGCGTCCGCTCTATTGAAAGCTCGTGCCCATAAAGAGGTAGCCCCGCCTCCAGCCGTAAGCTATCTCGCGCTCCCAGCCCCGCCGGCAATATGTTTTTATTTTCAAGCAAGGTGTTCCAAAACTCCTCCGCCTTCTCAGCAGGAATAAAAAGCTCGTAACCAAACTCACCTGTATAGCCAGTTCTACTTAAAACACAATCAATGCCTAGTAGTTTTATTTTGATAAATTCAAAATATCGCAAATCAGGCAGCGTGCTGCGGAAAGCTTTTTCGGTTTCCTCTTTCGTATGAGGCCCCTGAATATCAATTTTTGCTATGCTCATGGAAATATCCTTAAAGCTGGTGTCAGGAGATAAGTGCTTTTTTATCCACTCAGCGTCGTTGGAGCTAGTGCCCGCATTTACCACCAGCCAGAATTTTTCATCTGAAAATTTAAAGCATATCAGGTCATCTATTGTACCCCCATCATAATTTAACAGATATCCGTAAGAGCATGCGCCAGCCTTTAGTGAGGAAATGTTTTGCGTCAAAAGCTTTTCCAGATCAGCAAGAGCGCTTTTGCCAGTAATTTCAAATTCCCCCATATGACAGGTATCAAAAATAGAGACCATTTCTCTTGTGTAATTGTGTTCTGCAATGATACTTTTATATAAAAGAGGCATCTGCCACCCAGCAAAATCAACTATTTTTGCGCCTAACTTTATGTGAGCATTAAAAAGGGGTGTCTGCATATAAAATCCTTAAATAAACTTTCCTTATTGTTTTACAACAACAAGATAAAATATCAAGATAATATCACAAAGCGCAACCACCATTACACTAAAAATATGGATATCGTAATACCTCTCGCAAATTTAGATTAAAAAAATGACGGAGCATTAAATAATTAAAACTCACTACATTTTTTTATTATATAACAATCCTAAAGGCACTTCGAAGAAAATCCACTTTTTAAAATACAAAAGAATGAAAGCTAACAAGTATTCTATTAAAACTCTATGAGTGGGTTGCGTTGTTATTGTGGGATTGATAGTATTGGATTAGATGGGGCAGTATATTTTATCGTTCCAGAAATTCACCAGCGTAACCGACTTTAAAAAACTCTACCTTATTTTTCATCTTTGTGATACTGCTTTCATAAAAGTACTACAAATATCTACGAGCTTTTAATGTACTACATGGCAGCACACTCCAAAGCGGTTAATAAATGAGCCTATTGTGGCATATTTTTTTCTAGAAAAAATCAGATGAGTGTTGTACTTTTCTACTCCCTGTATGATGAGATTGAATAAAAATATAACTATACAATGAAAATTGCTGTTATAGGACCTGGTGCTATGGGTTGCCTCGTTGCCGCAATTTGCGCAAGAGGCAATCATGATGTTTTGCTCTTTGATAAAAATGAGGAACGTGCTTCATTTTTGAATAAAAATGGGATTTTAATTGAAGAAGAGAAAGAAACACATCACATATGTATGCCTATTTTAACAATAAATCAAAAAACTCTGCCGGACGATTTTGATCTAATTATTATCGCAGTAAAAGCATATCACACGGCAAGCACCATAGAAACCATAAAAAAAATATCATCCACTAAAACCGCTATAATGACGATCCAAAATGGTATCGGAAATCTAGAGACTCTTTTGAAGGCCATTCCAGAAGCAAGGCTTTTTGCCGCCATTACCTCATTAGGAGCAACTTTGCTTGACACGGGGAAAATCAAACGGTGTAGTCATGGCAGCACCACAATAAGCCCATTCTCAAAAACTGATATTCAGTTTGCTAGAGAACTGGCAAAAACTCTTTCCGAAAGCGGATTATATGCAAAAGCTTCTGACAATTTGCAAGGGACTTTATGGAGCAAACTAATAATTAATGCTGCTATATGCCCTGCATCGGCATTATCTAATCTGCCTAACGGCGAACTTTTAAAATCTTCAGAATGGTGTCCAAAAATGATGCAGGCGTCAGAAGAAGGCGAACATGTGGCAAAAGCTTTGTCAATCAATCTTCTTTATCCTTCCGCAAAAGAGGCTGTAAGAAAAGTGTGTGAAGAAACCTCTACAAATTTTTCCTCTATGTTGCAGGATATTTTAAGAAAAAGGCAGACAGAAATAGAGTATATTAACGGTGCAATTCTAAAGGCTGCAAATGCAAATGGCATTCATCTGCCAGTAAATAGTTTTTTTTACGAAAGAATAAAAAGCATATCACAATAAACTTTACATTTCTCTTGCTTAAAATATAGTAAATAGAAAAACAATATAAGAAAGGATATCGATATGCCAAAGAAAACTGTATCTGTTCAGTTAACACAAAGAGAAGGTTTTAAAACGGAATGTAAGGCTGGTAAACACGTACTTTATATTGATCAGCCCACTACAGCAGGTGGCACTGATAGCGGTCCTACGCCATTGGATTTTCAGCTTATGGCGCTGGGTGGCTGCCTTGCCGCGATTGGTCGTGTAATTGCCATGCAAAGGAAGCTTAATATCCGTGCTTTTGAGCTTACCGTTGAAGGAGAAATAAACACTGATAAACTGCTTGGCAAAGCTTCAAATGGTAGAACTGGTTTTAATAAAATCACTGTTCAGGTAAAAATTGATGCAGATATGACTGCTGAAGAAAAAGAGCAATTTATCCACGAAGTTGATGAAAGATGTCCTATATCAGATAATTTGCAAAACCAAACAGAAATCAGTTTTATGTTAAAACCATAAAATTAGACAAATACCTGTTGACTATGTTTGGCTTTGGGCATTAGAACCAATCACAATCTCTTGCGGAATTTTATCAAAAATTGCCTCTTTGATACTTGCAAGAGTTAAATCGGCATCATCAAGATTAGCCTTATAAAGCACAGCACCAGTAAGAATGGCGCCTGTTAATTTTGCATTCTTTAAACATGCAGAGGTAAGGTCTGCATTTTTAAGTACGGCATTTGAGAGGTCTGCTCCTGTGAGATTCGCATATCTTAAATTTGCATTTATCATATTTGCACCTTTTAAATCGGCTCCACATAACCAACAGTGCTCCAGATTAGTTCTAAAAATGTTACTTTCTTTAAACTCTGCACCTGTTAATTTTGAATGCTGGAAATCGGCTTCGCGTAAACTAGTTGCAGAAACAATAGCATTAGTGAAATTGGCTTTTTTTGCGGTAACTCTACTTAAACAACAACCTGTAAGATCAGCACATTCAAGTCTTGCCCACGAAAGGTCGGCTAGAGAAAGATTTGCTTTAACAAGCCGCGCCCTGCTTAAATCAGCACCACTAAAATTAGTTCTTATTGCTGTTGAATGAGTAAGATCCGCAGCAATCATCTGTGCCCACGAAAAATTAGCTTCAGAAATATCAGCATCAACAAAGAGAGTAGCTGTTAAATCCATCTGACTTAAATTCGCCTGAAAAAGATCAGCAGCGGAAAGATTGGCTCCTCGCAGGTCAGCACCAACAAGCCTGCGATATGCAAGGCGAGCACCAACTAACATTCCATCCTTCGCAAATGCGCTCAGTTCATCTAAATTCATAATAATAAAAAATTCTGCTGGAAAAATTATTTAGAATTAAGAGGAAGTAAAATCCAAAAAGAAAAGATACGATAAAAAACAAACTGCTGAAGAGATGGTTCATCCCTGATAAAAGAGCCAACATACTTCCTCCATGAAGTTTAAAACAAAATTATTCAGGAAGTCAGGGAAGAACTGGCAGCTACACTTGCTTTACAAGTGGTTTTATGCAAAAAAACAGCAACCGCCAGAACTCTTAAATCCGACCCCCGATTTTTTTACTACATATTACATATCGGAAGTTTGGTAAAAAAACTTTAGCAATCTTTCAACAATCGGTTGTGGCGAAAACAAGAAATCCCACAATACAAAGTAAAATGCCCTCTTCATCAAGATTAAGAGGGCAAAATTTACCTATTTATAAGCGTTTTAACAGAAGAGTTAATCAAGCACCAGCGCCACTAGGTTCTGATGGTCCCGGATTAAATGTCCTTTTCGCAAGCTCCATATCTAACATATACAATCCATTGCCGTCTTTACCTATCAATTTTAGCCTTGATAATATGTCATTATCGTTGGCTTCTTCTTCAACCTGTTCAGTAACAAACCAGCTTAAAAATGCTTCTGTTGCGTAATCTTTTTCTTTACGTGCAATATCAACTAAATTATGGATGCTTTTTGTAACAAACTGTTCATGCTTAAGAGTTGCTTCAAACATTTCCAATAAACTCTTAAAGGAGGCTGGCGGGGCTTTGATTTCGCCTAAACTTATGCTGCTACCCTGATTTAATATATAATCAAAAAACTTTTTAAAATGCAGCATCTCTTCCTGATATTGCACATAAAACCAATTAGCCGCACCTTTAAGCCCAAGCGATGCAGATTGAGCAGACATCGCAAGATACAAATAGGCAGAATAGAACTCATTGTTCATCTGCTCGTTTAAAGCTTCTGCCATATTTTTTGTAAGCATAAAAGATCTCCTCAATTAGAGTTCACAAATCTCTCCATATGAACTAACTTAAATTAGCCCATATTAAATCAGCTATAATATCATCACTTTTACCAATTCTCACCTAACAGCTCAAAATGAGCCTGTGGGTGAGCGCAAGCAGCACAAACTTGCGGGGCTTCTGTGCCCTCATGTAAATACCCGCAATTCCTGCAACGCCATACAACCTTTTGAGGTCTCTTGAAAACAAGTCCTTGTTCTATATTTTTCGCTAGAGCAAGGTAGCGCTTCTCATGCTGCTTTTCTGCCACAGCTATAGCTTCAAAAATATCTGCTATTTGTTTAAAACCTTCTTCTCTTGCCACTTTAGCAAAAGTAGGATACATATTCGTCCACTCATAATTTTCCCCACCAGCTGCCGCCTTGAGATTTTGAACTGTATTCCCAATCACACCAGCAGGGAAGGCTGCCTGTATTTCAACCTCGCCACCTTGCAGCAATTTGAATAAACGTTTTGCATGTTCTTTTTCCTGATTGGCTGTTTCCTCAAAAATATCTGCAATTTGAATGTATCCTTCTTTGCGAGCTTGACTTGAGAAATAAGTATAACGATTCCTTGCCTGACTTTCACCAGCAAATGCTGTGAGTATATTTTTTTCTGTACGGCTACCTTTGAGTTCCATATTTATTCTCCTTTCTATGCTTGATTTTGTTTATCTTATCACATTGTTTTATTCACAGAAATCTATACCTGACTCTATTCTGGAGAAAACTGACTTTTATCCACGCCACACTCAGGGCAAACCCAACCATCCGGCAAAGATTCAAATGGTGTGCCCGGATTAACTCCGTGCTCAGGATCACCAATTTTTGGATCATAAACATATCCACAAACATCACATATGTATCTTTTCATCTTCCTCTCCTTTTTAATTTGCTTTGTAAATGCTTTTTATGTATTCTATTTTGATATAAATGTCAAGTTAAATAATAGGTTTTTTATGAAAAAAAATTCTTTTATTTTGCTATTTTTCTTGTGCTTAAATATATACGCTGAAAAAACAATCGTAATCTCTACTCCACAAAAAGATATAAGAGTATCGGTGCTAATTCCCGAAACCATAACAATCATTTCTGCCAATAACACATTTACAGAAACCCGCTCACACATAGTGCAATCTATTGTGGAAAAAGCTTTTGTAGAGGCAAAATATAAAATATCCCTGATAACAGCGTCTAATGCTAACTCCACTAATCATAATGAGATTAACTTAATAGATACGTCCGATTTATTAAAAAAAGCTAAAGAAAATGGTATTGATTATCTCATAATAGGACAGGCCACTGCACAAGTAATAGAAGGTGGACAAAAAGAAGGAGGTGCATTTACCTCAAAGGGCTCTATATATAAAAATAGTGATAACATCTCTCTTTCAAACAAAACCTATGGAGGAAGAGGCAGTGTGTCGTATCCAGTGGCATCTGCGGAAGTGACAGCAAAAATTGTTTGTGTAAAAGATGGTGAAATTATTGCCGTTGAAGAAGCTTTTGCTGGAAAAGATGGGCTTTCACAACAAGCTTTAACACAGGGCGCATTAAGAGAAGCAGCCAACATTATTTCAGCGCGTCTTATAGCAAAGGCAAGCCTCCTTTTTGAAAGGTGAAATAAAGCCTATCTAGTGTACTACGGGCAGATTGCGTTGTTTAGAGGGGGTTGATATTATTGGGTTTGATTAGATAGTGAAAAATGCTTTACCCTTAAGGCAGTGCAAAACACCAGGAAAAATTGGCGGTAGATAAAAAAAAAAAAAAAAGGTGTTTTTATCCTTGACGGTTTTTACAGGGAGATATGTGGAAATATGTGCCTGTGTATACTGAGCTCATCAAAAACACAAAACTTTTTTATACCTCCTTAATCTCACTTTGTAGTGATTTTTTTTTATCTTCGGCCTTTTTAAGTTTTTCCCAATTTAATTTAGCTTTCGATTTTTTTAACCACAGAGAACACAGAGAGGAGGAAGGATTGGAATGCTAATCTTTGCCACAATGCCTGTTGATTGTGCTTTAGCTTTAATTCTTACTTTGTGTTTTTCTCTCAAGTCCTCTGTAGTGAAGTTTTTCTTCTATTCTTGCAAAATTCAACCAGCGTAACAGCCTCGTGTAATGCCAAGCTTAATAGTACATGGAAAAAATAAAGTTTTTAAGTAACAGCCTTGTATTTTACAACACAGAGAATATAGAAAAAACTACAACTTTAAATTCTTTATCACACCATTTATAACTTATCTTTTCTTTTTTGTGAGCTCTGTAGTATTATTTATCGTATTCTAACCTCTCTGTTGCTCTTTTAAAGTTTTCCGGGCCTTTATCGATAAAATCCCATGAATTTGGTGGAGGCGGCGGGAATTGAACCCGCGTCCGAATAAACCTAGCACCTGCTTCTACGCGTGTGTTCTATCTTTAAATCTCCTCTCCGATCGTGCCGATAGACAGGCATATCGGAAAGCAGCGTCCACGAGAAATCTTCACGCTCAATACCGGCTGCTCGTATTGAACGCTAACCCGCTGTCCGCGCTCATCAAGCCTAGCGGGTGTCAGCCAGATGAACGTCGCAGAACTTATGCTGCGAGGGCCAATTCTTCGTTGGCTTTTGTGTTTGTTTTCCGGTTTTTTAACGAGGCCAACCGGAGCCCTCGACGCGCCACAGGAGCATCGCTTTACCCGTCGATACCAGGTTCGCCCCCATAAAAGCGTTGCGTTTTTTATTTTTATTTGATAATTATTGTAATTTATTATTTTTTTTTTACAATAAAAAAATAAAGAAATTAAAGGTAATTAGAAGCAAAATGAAACTAATAGTTAACGGTGAAGAATTAGAGTATACCGCCATGCCATTACTCGGAGATTTTCTCGCATGGTGGCTTAAAGAAAATATAAAAGTTGTAACAGTCGTAAACGACGAAATTATTTCCGAAAGCCAACGCAAGAATTATCAGCTAAAAGAAAAAGATAAAATTGAAATCTTAACCTTTGCTGGCGGTGGATAAGTTTCTATAACTATCATAAAAATCTGTGGCGATTGCGATACTCAGAAGGAGATACTGCTTTTTCTTTATGAAATACTCTGCAAAAATATAATGGATCATTAAACCCGAGCTGGACTGCTATTTCTTTGATCGGCAATCGTGTTTCTACGAGTAGTTTACAAGCCTCTCTTATTCGTAGTTTAGTCTGATACCTCAGTGGTGAAATTTTAAAATGTTTTAGCCAATATCGCAAAAAGGTTGGATACGAAAGGTTCTGGTCTTTTGCAAGTTCGTAAAAATTGTGTCTGATAGAAATATTAGATGAGATATACTGCTCAATGAGTTTTACGGGTTTAAATGTCGGATCTTTTTGTGAAATATCCTCTATATTAAGCAAACTTTCAAAAATCAACTGTTCACATAAACGATCTAACTTATCAATCCAATAAGGAATAGCATCCTTTTTGATAATGATATCTTTTATGGCTGCAAAAATTTTAAAACACAACGTTTTGTTTTTTATTTCCCAACCATATATCTCTTTTTTGAAAAGGCCATGATCCATCAGTTTTTCTATATCAGAGGGAGAATAAATAAGATATAATTCTTCCCAGCTTTTATATCTGCCAGATGGACCATATTCCACATAAACATCAGGACGTTGAGTTATTACATATGGCGATACAACAGGGAATTTCACTGGACCAGAAGCATATTCGCCGCCACCTCTAAAAATGAACGAAAAATTGTATGTTTTAAATATGTGCCTCATCCAGTTAGTCTTCCGGGCAATATATCCAACTCTCTTAATTTGCAGATCAAAAGGATGAGAACGAGGAATAGGTTCGGTATGTAAAGCTATGCAAAAATTATCCATATCATTGAAAATATCCTCTATTTTCAAAAAATCAAGATGATAATATAGTACAGCTTTATAAGTTTTTTTTAAAAACAATAGAAGGAGTTCATTTGTTATGCAAAACGTCAACAAAACAAAAATTGGTATAATTGGATGTGGCAAAATAGCCCCAGCTTATTGCAAAGGCGCTCAACTCTTTGCAAACCTTGAATTAAAAGCTTGTGCTGACCTTGTTCCTGAAAATGCAAAAAAACTGGCACAAGAGTTCAATATACCTAAGGTATGCACCGTAGATGAACTGCTAAAAGATGATGAAATACAAATTGTTGTTAACCTCACAATTCCAAAAGCCCATTATGAAGTCACAATGAGAATACTTGAAGCTGGTAAACACGTCTATCAGGAGAAACCCTTCGCTATTAATACCCAACAAGGCAAAGAAATGCTGCAAAAGGCAAAGGAAAAGAAATTACGGATTGGCTGTGCTCCAGATACTTTTCTGGGGGCTGGTATACAAACTTGCAGAAAAGTCATTGATGATGGATGGATTGGTCATCCTGTAGGTGCGGTGGCTTTTATGGTTTCTCAAGGGCACGAAGTGTGGCATCCCTCCCCAGAATTTTATTATGGAGTTGGTGGTGGTCCTATGATGGATATGGGTCCTTATTATATAACAGCATTAGTTAATTTGCTTGGTCCAGTAAAAAAAGTGTATGGCACCGCAAAACAGACTTTTAAAGAAAGAGTTATAACCAGTCAACCCAAGTTCGGTAAAATTATTAAAGTAGAAGTGCCAACTCATTACGCCACAATTCTTGAATTTGAATGCGGAACATTATGTAATATGATAATGTCTTTTGACTGCAAAGGACTACACTCACTCCCTAATATTGAGATATATGGCACCAATGGTTCTTTAAGGGTGCCTGATCCAAATTCGTTTGGTGGACCGGCCCTGCTTGATCTTAATAGAACTGGGTTTAAGGAGCTCCCTCTTGTTTCAACATACGTAGAATACTCCTGTAGAAGTATGGGAGTTGCCGATATGGCAGCGGCTATAGCTGCGAATAGACCGCACAAGGCAAATGGAGAGCTCGCATACCATGTGCTTGAAGTTATGGAAGCTGCCGCTCTACTAGCAGAAAATGATAGAGCAATTAGCCTTCAAAGTAGATGTGAAAAACCTGCTCCTCTACCATTAGGACTTTCAAACGGAAGAATTGGATAAAAAACAAAAAAATCATTTTTTTTGAACAACTATCTATAGAAAGGAATTTTTGATATGAATAAAAAGAGAGCTCTTGTGTTATATGGTGGTTGGGATGGACACAAGCCAAAAGAAACTACAGAAATTTTTATTCCATTCCTTGAAAAAAATGAATTTGAAGTCATAAAATCCTATAGCCTTTCTGTTTATGAAGACAAAGATTTGATGAATAGTCTATCTTTAATTGTGCAATGCTGGACAATGGAAAAGAACATCTCCAAAGAAGCTTTACAAGGACTTCTTGCTGCGGTTGATTCTGGCGTTGGTCTGGTTGGCTGGCATGGTGGAATTATAGATTCTTTTAGAGATCAACCTTCTTATCTATTTATGACAGGGGCACAGTGGGTTGCACATCCGGGAGGTATAGTAAAATCATACAAAGTAAAAATCGTTAAGCCAACTAATCCTATTGTTCATGGGCTTACAGATTTTGAATTAACTGATACGGAACAGTATTACATCTTCTATGATCCCGGTGTGGAAGTATTGTGTGAAACAGTTTTTACCGGCGAATATGGTTCGGAACAGGAGCGCTCTCAATATAGGCACGGCACCATTATGCCCTATGCTTACACAAAAGAATATGGCAAAGGCAAGATATTCGTTGCCTGCTGGGGGCACTCTCCAAAAGATTTTGAAATTCCGCAGGCAAAAACAATAGTGGAACGTGGTCTTCTTTGGGCAGCCAGAATGCTATAAAGCCAAGCAGAAATATAGATAAGCTATTTTTTCAAGTTTCCTACAAAAGATTTTAACAGGGAGAGCGTATAAAGTCCTTCTTTCAAGAGCACTTCATCAGGCACATCATTCAGAATTTGCTGACAAGCTGAAACAGTTAGATTAGAGACAAAAGCAATTGAATAGCTTTTTGATGAATTAGCATTAAATTTATATTTGTGGACCAGAACTGGCGTTTTTGAAATTACTCTTTGATACCAATCAGCATAGTTAGTTTTATATTCTGTTTCAGGCATCGTTTTAAGTTCAGACACGGCGCGCTCTTTAAATTTTGTGAAATTGATAGTCTTAATCACCTCTAGTATAGAGATACGCATTGTATAAGCAGCCGATTCTTTTGTCTGTTCTATCACTCTATCAAGATAGCTATCTGTTTGTTCTGCTGTTGCATTATCATCTGAGATTAACTCTCTTGCGCTTAATAGAACGCAAAAATATACTGCCAAAATATATCTAAATGTCATATACTATGCCTCTTTATTAAAGACGGGTCTTTCTATCTGTTTCTTAATATGTTGTGTATAATCTTCCAGCCATGGGATGTTTGTATAAAGAGGGTTAAGGACGTGTCTTACCATTCCAAGTTTCCACACTTCTCTATAAAGCATATCTCTGGTTTTAAAGAACTCTTTTATTAAACTTTCTTTCTGGCTATTCCAACCTTTTATTGAACATATCTGCTCATTGAGAAGATATAGTTGCATTTTCTTTTCCCACTGATCAAACCGCCAGTTGTTTGTCTTAATAAGTTTTTTTATCTTACGAAGATCTGATTGTATTTCTTTTAAATTGGTTTTTTGAGGATTTCCCCATTCCATCAACCAATTTACAAATTTAGCAACAGCTTGCTTGTTTTTTATTTTGAAATATCGTTTAACATAATTTTCAAGTACAGATAATGAATTGCGATATTTGCCAGAAGATATGCCAGCAAGCAGCGCTCTATTTACATCATCAAAAGCGCCTTCATCGTAAGCCATAAAACCTGTTACTCCCATACTGGCAAGCTCGGTAATTGTTTTTTGAATCCTATTAGGAGCACAAACTGCCCCCCACTTGCCATACACATCGCCTGTTGATGTAGGTAAATCGCCATAGCCTATATGAATAAAAGCGTGCAAGGCGCAACCATCTGGCAAAATTGTTTGATTAGCAGGGCGGCACTCTCCATATTTAATATGAGCCGCAAAGGAAGCCACTTTATTTACCGCATAACTATTTAACCAATCTTTTAAGAGGAGCTGTTCTCGTTCTGTAACCCACCAGCCAATTAAGCGCAAAGCAATTTTATCAAAAAACCTTTCTGCAAGTTCACCTATCTCAAGGAAAAGTTTAATAAAAGTTATTATCCATGGCTCACATTTTTTACAGGCACATCCCCCATAATCATAAGGACATGCTGATAAAGAGATCAATCGCAAGCCACGTCTTGCAAAATCTTTAAACAAGTTTTGATAATTTTTTAAAATGATCTTCCTTGCCGTTTTATTAGAAGGACAGAGAAGCTGCCCAAAAATTTTCCCTTCCTTATCAGGAGTTGCCAACAAATCCTTTTCAAGTTGGTTTAAATAAACGTGGTTAGGTGTAATACCAAGCTCAAGCTCAAAGCCAACTTTTTCTGCAATTCTAAAAGAAGAGAACTTTCTCTGCCACAATGCCTGCGGGAGTAGATAAAAATTTTTAGGATTATTATAAGGATCTATCAAATCGGCCGAATCAAACCAGTCAGAATAGGCATTAAAGCCCCAGTATTTACATTCAGCAAGGAGCTCTTCCATTTCATAATCAGCCATGCACTCAAAAGAATTCCCAAAGTGTGCTGGCATATATATATTGCGATATTCAAATTGCATATTGCCTCCATCAGTAAACCCCTCCCACATTCATTAACAGATTATTTAATAATGTAAATTCTAAATAAGATTATTAAATTAGTTCATTACAATTTGTTTCCATTACAAGTTGTTTATGCCATGTTCATTATTCTATCTCATTCCCTATTATACTGCACAATAATTGTGGCTTTATCATAAAGAACACAGGAAGCATCTAACAGCTTACCATCAACAACAGCATCTATTATAAACCATACATCATACATTCCAGCAGGCATAACAGATATTTCTAGAACAACTATCGGATCTATATTGATTAGTCTTCCTGTATAGCATGGTTGAGGCTCCCTTGACAGATTATAACATTCAATCCAATTCATACTACTATCAAAGTAATAGTATTTCTTATTCTGATAGCTGTAAAGCAATCCCCACCATTCTGTCAAATAATTTAATTCATCTGGTACATTCATTATTTGGAAAGCAATAGTTAGTGGTTCATCATTGGTAATTACTATTGTTCCAATCTTGCCATTCAACAAAATTAATGGTCCAACTGTTCCACAATAACCATAATCTGCAACACTAAATGGACTTATGAATTCATTATTATCTTTTACAGTTCTTATCCAGTAATAATATGTTGTGAAAGGCTCAACACTTAAATCATAATAGTTCGTATCATTAATATTTTCTGTTGAGACTTTGATAGCTTCGTTAGTTCTTTCATATATACTTCGCCATATTTCATATCGAATACCACTACCAGCTATCGCATTCCAATTTATATGAATCCTATTCGTGAAAGTCCCTTTACTAACACTAACATATGAAGGTGGTAACACTGGTAACGAGGTTTTATACGTATTATCTAGAAATGACTCACGCACGACAATGCCATCTATATGGCTTGTATTGTTGTGCTTTTTTTGAAATAAAGGTGATAAAAGCGTTTTTTGATTTCCACCCTCTACATAATACCAAGCTGATGTGGTTGGGCTTGGTGTCATCCAGTCCTTATATGCAAATGCTTTAAGCTCTGTGTTTGATGTTATCAAAACTGCATTCGTGTATATAATGCCATTCGTATATGATGGCTCGCTACCATCAACCGTATATACTATCACCGCATTCGTAGTAGTACTACTCATAAATACATCAACCATACCCGTATATACCCCCCCACCAGGATTAAACTCAACACAACTAACCATATATGGCTCAGCCTCTCCTCCACTAAACACAACACGCTTCCTCCCCGTATCAACACTTATCACCCCATTCGTATTAACCCAATTCCCAACATACTCAATCCGAGAATTAACCAAAACAGGATTATTACCTCCATACTCAAACAACACCAGCTCATCATTCGTATCTATACCTCCACTCAAATGCATCAACCTAAACACCATACCTGTACCCATAACTAAATTATTTAACACCTTAACACTATCTCCTCCTCCTCCTCCATACTCCCACTCGTATATACCACCACCCTCAAATGTTATATTACTCACTATAATCATCCCTATACCACTGTCCCCTCCACCAAATACACCATTGCTATACACAACACACTTATATATATACCCAGTACCACCAACTAATCCTCCGCTATACACACTAACTATATTACTGCAATAACCATTTACTATAAATTCACCCCCACGAACAATTACACCACCAATATAACTCACACCACCTCCTATAAGCTCTAATCCACCTCCACCTAACTTATATAAATATGAATTGCCAGCCTGACCTATACCACCAACACTAACACGCCGGCTCCTAACATCCAAATAACCATTCCCACTCAATGTCAACCCCACCATATTCCACCCAACACTAGAACCTATCTCTAACGCCCCTGTCCTCCCAACTCCACCATATAATACAACTCTATCCCTCAATACAACACCTTCAACCAAACTCGTAACTACACACCTGCTAAAACCATTGTGCTCCCACCTATTTGCTGTAATACGATACTCCCCTCCACGACTTAATACCACCTCACTATCAACATTGCTAATCAATCCACTCCCAAACCTCCAAGCAAAATATGAGTTCGTATCTATATCTATCACTAAACGCCCCTCCTTCATATAAAAAAGATCGCACCTGCCCACATTACTACCACCACCAACATATAAACATCCACCTCCATTCTTTACAAAATATCCACCACCATCACCTCCACTCTGCACATACCCTACACGCATAGTGCTAACATTAACATTAAATCTCATATACGCTGAACCACCATTTATCCTAGCAAAATTAAAACTCACTCCATTGCTCGCCTCACTGTATATATCTCCAACACCACTGCCAACATCCAAATAGTTACTTAACTCAACACCATTGCTTATTCCTGACCTCACCACCACACTCCCACCATACAAATCCCACCTAAAATTACCTCCCACTCCACCAAATGGCATCCTATTACTAACCCCTATATCAATAACCTTCCTGCCCAACCCACGCAACGTCAAAACACTAGAACCAGTATTCTCATTAATACCATATACACCTAACCACCCATTCGTAATATACATGTTCTGATAATTGTTCGTCCCATATAATCTCAATACACTATTCGTTAAATCTACATATATATTCCTACTAGCACCAGTCACACTCCCATATACCTCCACAACTCCACTACCATACCCATACACCCCTACATCCCCACCTAACCCAACCTCACTCAAAATACTCACCCCACCAACTCCATCCTGAACAATATTACTAATAACTACTAACCCACCATTACTTATACTATAACCCCCACCATCATCACTAAATATCATACCACGCACAAACCTCTTAACCCCTCCTAAATCAATATACTTCCTCGTAGCCCACCCAGGAAATACAGCGTAATCATTAATACCAGGAACAATACCTCCTAACCAGTTACTACCATCACCCCATAAATTATCTTCCCCTCCTACCCATAAACTAATATTACTAACACCACCACCCCCAACAAAATAATACCTCATCTCCCTCACCTCACTGTCCATCTTCCCTTCACTATACGCTATTGCTCTCAACACCACATTGCTCTCTAACCATACTCCACCACTATATACTATACCGTTGCTACTAGAAGGTATACTACCATCAACCGTATACCTAATCTCAACACCTGCCGTCTCACTGCTAATACTAATATTTTGCCCAGCCGTATATACCCCACACACAGGATTAAACATAGGCCGTGCACAACGAACCGTGTATACACAACTAGCCACATCGCTATCCATCATCCAATCCTTCACACCAATAGCCTTAACTATAACATTAGATCTTATCTCCACTGAACCACTATACAATACACCATTGCTACGCGATGGAATACTACCATCCAATGTATAATATATATCCGCACCCGTACTCCCACAACTAATACCCAATTCAATACCATTAGTGTATATACCTGAGATATGAGAAAAAAGAGGAGTAGCACAACGTAGGTAATAATCGGCAGAACTCAGAACACTATTAGAAAAATTTTCACGATATGCTAATGCCTTCAATATCGTATTGGTCCTAATTATGATAGGGCTAACATAAAGGAAACCATTACTTTGCGATGGCAAACTGCCATCAAGGGTATAGTAAATTGACGCATAAGGAGTAATAGAAGTAATAGCCACAGTAATTTGATCAACCGTATAAGTACCACCAGGCAGACTGAAAAGAGGTGGTGCACACTTTAAAATATAATTTCCCGACGCAACTGGACTATTACTCATCCCCGTCTTATAAGCTACTGCTTTTAGCGTTGTGGAATTAGTAGTGATAGCGATAGGAGCTGAATAAATGATCCCATTGGTCTGGTTTGGAGTGGTTCCATCTATGGTATATTTTATAGTAGCGTTCTCAGTAGTAGTTGCAATTGAAACGGAAATAGTGTCTGAATACGTCCCTTGAGGTGGGATGAAAACTGGCTGTACACAACGAATATAATATGTTCCAGAAGTATTTAGGCTATCAGCTAGATCATATCTTGTTGCCATCGCTTTAATTACTGTGTTCGAAGATATTTTTACACTATTAGTATATATTAAACCATTTGTTTGCGAAGGGATTGTTCCATCAGTCGTGTAAATGATGGTTGCGTTGTAAGTAAGAGAACTGATAGTAACAGATTGTTCGGTATTGTATGTCCCACCTGCTGGCAATAGGATAGGTGTTTTACAACGTATAATGTAGTCTCCTCTAGTTACCACACTTGGTTCCATGTTTTCATTATAACAAACTGCTTTCAATGTGGTATTTGTGATTATAAAGATGGAGTTAGTAAAAAGCATACCATTTGTAATAGATGGGGTAGAACCATCAACAGTGTAATATACTGTATAACCCACATCAGAAGTAATACTTACGAAAGGGAAGTAATCATAAGTACCAGGCCACGGCTCAAACCATGGAGAAGAGCAACGAACATTATACCTACCAGTTACTACATTGCCAACAGGTAATCCATCTATATAACTGACCGCCGATATAATTGTATTATTAGTCACAACAACAGGTTGCTGATATAAGGTGCCATTTGTATATGATGGCACGCTTCCATCGAGTGTGTAATAAATCGCCGCATTGCTACTTATAGAACTAATTGTTACTTCAAGTGGTTCTCTGTAGGTCCCGGCAATTGGAGAAAAGTAAGGTGAAGCATCTACTGGCAAGATTCTAATTGCCACTTGAGCAGACCAATTTTCAAGTCCATCCGAATCAATCGCTTTTATAGAAAGGACAAATCTCCCTACAGGGAGATTTGAGCAAACGAAATTATAAGGAGCTGTTGCATCCTCACCAAGATATGTCAATCCACCAGCAACAGTGCTATAATAAAATTCTACTTTTTGAATTGTTCCGTCTGGATCATTTGCTTCTCCATGAATTTCAATGGGTGCATTTACATACAAAGTGCTACCATTGGTTAATCCTATGATTTTTGAAGTAGGTGGAATTTTTACACCTCCCTTATAAAAATTTGATATACTGGCTGTTTCCCATTCATAAAAGAATGGGATATCACCTTGACTTACTCCCATAGCATATTGATTAGAATACGAAGCAACAAATGGCGCCAGAATGCCTGTGAAGGCACCACGCCATATCAATTTAATATTTTTTGGAGTTTTGAAAACATAATGTGCTGAACCTGAATCAACCGGAGCAGTATATGCATAAGCATCCGCACATTGATTTTCAGGCATAAGTAAAACGTCAGGATGAGCAGCCTGGACTCTTTTATAAATTTCTCCCTTTAGTGCACCCCCATCTGATGTTACAGATGAATCAATGTAATAAAGCGTACTTCCCCATCTATTCTTGCAATAAGAAATCATATCTATTAAAAGAGCAGCTCTATCTGAAGGGTCCCTACTATACATTGGTTTTGAGCTAAACCCCATTTGGAAATCACCTACACACGTTTCCTCACCACCACCTTCTGGAATACACACTATATCCCGGTACTAAAAATTACTGTGCACTATTGTAGGACGTACTCCAAGATTTGTACTATAAACTCCGCCACCCCTATACATAAGGTTGCTTCCATTATCTATCCAATTAGTAGAATTCATAGGATAATATGAAAAAGCACAGCATCCATTAGTTGAAAGAGCTATTGACAAAGTATATTCCACATTAGAAAATACCTCAACATCTGGAATCTCAAACTCCATCCAATCATCCGAACCACCAGGATATGTAGCTCCACCAAAAGAAAGATAATACGGTCCACCAATAACTACATCATCTTCATTACGCCAGATCCTTGCAATATGAACATCATATCTGTCCTGAAACGATGGACGTAGACGTAATCTGGTGATTACACCGTTTCTTAATGGTTTAAATTGCATTCCCAGCTCATAAGTCTTATCCACAAGCTCACGCGGTCTAAGACAATGCCCTATTCTAAAGCCAGCATCAGTAAATTTTTTCAAAAATGCATCAACCGTAGCAACAGTGGATGTTCCCTTATACTCCATTTCAGGAGCAAATTCTATTCTACGAGGATCCCCAATATACATAGATTCTTTTCGTTCAATACCCTCTATACTCCATATAATTATGCCCTGTGCATTCCCCTCCCTCATTTTTGAAATTGTCGTATCTGCCCGCTGCAAAAGTTGTGTTCTAAAAGCCGCCTTCCCTGCTTCCGTTCTTAAATCATAACTGGTTGTATATCGTCTTGGATTTTGATTGGTAATGGTACCATTTGCAAGAGTGGTCTCCCCAAGTATAGGACGGCGATCGTCCCATTGAAAAACCATTGGTTTAAACGCATTGTATTTTTCAAATAAATCACTTATATAGTTGGGAACTATATAAGGGTCCGTCCCACTAGGAGCAAAACGTAAACAAAAATTTCTGGTTTTAACACTACCAGGAGCTATATAATAAATGCAAACTGTACAACTTAATTTATTTGAAACATTACTAACCATAACGTATGTATCAGAATTGCCAACGTCTTCTTCAGTATCAGGAAAAACAGCCTGGCCAATTGCAAAACAACCAGTTTGATATTCACAATGAATTAACGGAATGCCGTAGCCACCACCAGCACCATATGCTGAACTTCCAAGAGTGAATGGCCCTTCGGATCCATAAAATTGGCCCGGATCAAAAGTCCATACCTTTGTTTGCGATGCGTTTGGCACAGAAAGATATTGTACAACAATCCTGGCAACCCTCATAGTGTTTATTGTTGAATTGCTAACAGTAAGTGTCATATTGATGCTATCGCTATATTGGGTATACACACAACTAACACTACCCCAATCCACAATGACTCTTACTTTGTTGCTTTCCATAGGTAACCATATCGTACTAATAACGTTGCTCTGATAGCTTCCACCATCTGCTTCTATAAAATCAGCCACCCCTATAACCATCCCCCCACTACTAGCCAAAGTTTGCCCATGATATGATAAAAAATCTATTCCATTAGTATTGAGTGTAAATGATAATTCACTGGCATTAACAGCTATATTAATAGACAACAAAAAAAGCAGTGCAGCGATTTCTCTGCACTGCTTTGGAAGACTGTTATATACATAAGCTAAAGAATACTGTTCCATGTTCTCCTCCAATCTGTTAGCAATTCAATTTGTAAACAATCACAAAACAAAAAACTCTATATTGTTTTTTTTATCACCTCCTTTAAGCACATCATACCAAATAAGCTGTAAGAAAGTTTAATTCGCTAAAAAGACCCGTCAATAAAAAAATAGCGAATTAAATAAGACTTTATCAGAAGCGAGAAAGCTTCTCGCAAAAAAGAAAAAAGAATGCTCTCGCTGGTCTAGATCTATTGCATAAAGGAAATCAAAAAAACTAGTCCATCAGTTCAAATATCCCTTACATTCCAATATCGACACGGACTTTAGGAAATTGAGTGAACCAGAACTGAATCCAGACTTCGTGGGCATCATCATCGTAATCGTATCCTATCTTCATTGTCAAGCAATCATAAGTCCTCTGCAGACTTATGCCATAAGCCTCAAGATCGGATTCCTCAAATTCGTATCTGCAAAACACATTAAACGTCCAGTTGACAAACGGGGTTATTTTAAATGTATCATTCAAAAGGTTATTTGAATCGCGGCGATAGCGATGTTCAAGTTCATTGCTCCATAAGTTTTCGTAACGATAATTTAATCGTATGTTAAACTCATCAACTGAACTATCATAAGGATCATACGAACCATCGGTGCGAATCTCTAACCAATCGGCAGGATAAGAACGCACATCCCACGCAAGATTACTGAAGGTATTTTCACCATTTCTTTGCTCAACACGCCAAACTGTAAATACATCTGCATAGATAAGATCCGCCACAGAATGACGTCTTGTTGGATCCCTCACAGAGAACCGCTGAGTTTGAATTTTATTACGCATACCAAAGCGCACTTCGTTCCTTTTATCCAGACTATCAATATCATCAAATTGATAAAGCTCATTTGTTTCCACATTAATGGCAGGATTGAATGTGTAATTAGCATAAGGTTCGGCAATGTGTCTAATGTTATTTATGTACATTCCAGGATGCGTTTCCCACACTTTAAATGCTTTGAATGAAGTTTCCAGCCCAAGTTCAGGCAGACTTCTTACTTTGCCACCTTTTGCGTTCATAAGTATATTTGTTGTAAAATTGGTGCTAGTAATGCCATTTGTATCTGTAAGGGTTGTGGCTACAACGTTGGTGTAATCTTCCTTAGTTTTGGAATAGCCCGTAATTCGCCAGCCTGCTCGTGGAATAATATTCAGAAAATCAAATTCTCTGGTTGGATAATAAATCATATTCAATGTATCAATGCGCCCTGCGGAATAATCCTCCAGATTAGAAGCAGCTTCCCAATTTTTTTGCAAATAGGAAGCAGAATGTTCCCCTTGATAGTAGAATGGTGTATCAAAAATTTTCTGCCTATCAAACGTTAATTTGCCTTCTGGCAGGCGATCCACTGTTGTATAGAAATCATTAAAGCGTTTGCTGACAAAAAGATCTGCAGAGTATCTATCCTCTCTATGTGAGAACATAATGTTGTTTTCTGGTTCGGGGTCGCTCCTATATTCTTTACGGAAATACTGTTCTATAAACTTGTAATCACTTACGTAGCTCAAATTAGCCAGCATATAATTATGAGCATCAAAAGACTGATTATGCGAAAGTTTTATGCGATATCGCTCATTTTCTATCTTGTATTTCAAGTCATCTTTACCTTCATCAGGCCAATTATCATAAGCATAATAAGTGATAATATCACCAAACCATTTATCCTGTTCTTCCACCTTCTGCTTCTTTGGCATACCAAAAGACCAGAGCGCATTTTCTTCGTCATCCTCATCAACATATCGCTCGGTGGAAAGCTTTGCATCGCCACGTTCCGACCAGAGGAAATCCTGTCCTAAGGCAACACCACGCCTTAATCTTGCATCAACATGAGTTTTGGCTTCCAGATTGCGATTGATACGGTAATTAAAAGTTGTAAGCAAAAATGCGTACATCCTTGAATTGTAGCCTGGAACAAGCGACATAACATTCTCATCACCTATATTTTGAGACCAGAACGGGCTATACATCACGGGCACCCCACCCACATAAAGCACAACATGTTTTGCTCTGATATGCTTTCCCGGCACTATCCACGCCTTTGCCGCTCTAAAATATGCCACAGGTGAGGAGCCCTCGCATGTTGTCAAAAACACATTCTTTAGCACAAATCTGCCATCACTATCCCTGGAACAGGTTTTAGCTCTCACATAGAAAGGCTCAAGATAGGCATCAAATGCACCAAAATCGCCACGTTGCGACATAAAATTATATCGCAACTTCTTGCCCATCCATATATCACTGCCGCGTTCAAAATAGACGTTGCCTTCTGCCATAACATCCATAGTCTCCATATTTATCACTGCATGCTCCGCAAGAAGTGCCTCTTCATCTTTAACTATTTTTATATGGCCATCAGCAAGAAGTAGATTTTCTTTGTTATCATATTCAAGAGAATCCGCAGTGATTTTAATTGGCAACTCCCCTGCCCTGGCAAGTTCAGGATAGGCATCCTGCAGAAGCAATCTATTAAGCTCAATCAGCTCAGCATCCGTTAAGGAAGGTTTCTCTAGCAATTCTTTTGCACGATCAGAAAGATCAACACCTCTAAATCTGTTTTTATCATACAAATTCTTTTCATAAAGCGCCTTGTTCAATTCTGATACCAGAGCTCGGCGCAGAGCACGTGAAGGAGTTGTGCCATTTTTATAATCCATAATAAGGAGCCGAGAACTATCCGATGAGCGTTCAATAAAATACTGCGATAATGGTTCTACTGCCACACGCCACTTCTCAACCAATCT
>CAZBHO010000017.1:38809-44299 GCA_964491945.1 uncultured Verrucomicrobiota bacterium
CCTGAATGTCAGCTTCAGTAAACAACCATATTGAATCAAACA
Organism: uncultured Verrucomicrobiota bacterium; assembly: GCA_964491945.1. Taxonomy (GTDB): domain Bacteria; phylum Verrucomicrobiota; class Kiritimatiellia; order JAAZAB01; family JAAZAB01; genus CAZBHO01. Next base: position 38,852 of record CAZBHO010000017.1, read on the forward strand.
TTGGTTTAATTTCATTTGGGAAAACTTCTTCAATAAGCGCTCGGTTCGCCCTATAAACCATTTCCCCGGTAGGGTCATCTTTAATCATATTTATTGTCTTTAGTGAGAGCGGTATGTTGGCAAAAGTATTTGTGTCGTAAAAAAGAGGTCCTTCAATAATTTTATTAAAATCAGTAGCCAGATTATTAACCAATGAAGTTATTGCTCCTGATGCTTCATACTCTGCAAAAGATCTCCGTGTTTCAGAAGAAATATAGGGCAACATCTTTTGAATAACAGGATCATTCGTGTTCTTAAAACGCTTAACTATCCCTGAAACATCAATAATATCACCTGGCTCAATCAACCAGACATCATCTTTAGTTGCGTTAGAACTACTGACAGCTTCTACCCCATAAGGCAAAAAGCCTGTAATCCAGCCCGCTAATAAAACCAGACAAAACATCTTTCTTTCATTTGTATCAAACATCATTTTTTCCTTACAAACTTTTTTGTGCAAAAAACACTGCATAACAAATATAAAACTCCTGCCTTAAATACAATACTTATTATTCAAAAAAATCAACCAACGCAACCGTCTTGCTCTACCATCATTAGTCATCAGCTTAATAAAGTCTTATTTAATTCATCAACTTTTTTCTTTACAAAACTTGCCTTTTAATTTATTAAATGTTATGTTACTAAAAATATTGGTTGTTGAAAGGAGGATTATGTATACTCGCAATTACATTATCTATGTGCTATTAATATATGGAGCAATTGCCTATGCTACGACCAGATATGTTGATTTAAATTCACCTGCTCCAACTCCCCCATACACAAGCTGGGGAACCGCAGCCACGAATATAAGAGATGCCATCAGCGTTTCTTCTGCAGGTGATGAAATTCTTCTTGCCAATGGCACTTACTTTTTAACAAATACCATTTCCATAACAATCCCCATAACATTAGCAGGCACATCCGCCCCTTACGATACTGTAATAACAAGAGACATATCAGTTATGACTAATAGGATACTGATGGTTGATGCGCTTGATGCTGTGATCGCAAATCTAACAATCAGTAATGGACTGGTCACGAATAACAATGGAGCAGGTGCAGGTGTTTTTCTTTATCGTGGAATACTATCAAACTGTTTTATTACGCAAAACAAAATGATCACTTCAAATGCTACAGGATATGGTGGCGGAGTGTATATATACACAGGGATAATTGATAGATGTATCTTTGAGAATAATGGTGCAACTCAATACAACAGCGGCACCTACAGAGGTGGGGCTATTGCTTTAGCATACAATGCCGAAATAAGAAATACATACTTTTATGGGAATCAAGCATACGAAGGAAGTTTTTTATATATCGGCGGACAATGTTCCAATCTTATTGTTTCAAACTGTGTCATTACCAATCATTTGAGTGTGTATGGCACCATTTATCTTTCTGGAAACAATCTTATATTTCAAAATTGCCTTCTTTCTAACAATTTTGCTTCTGGTTATGGCTCAAGTTTTACGATACGTACTGCTGGTTCAGTGCTAATAAGTAATTGCTATATTTATGCGAATAATACTGTAGCATCATCCGGCCGAGGAACTATATATAATTATGGCGGACAATCCACCACAGGAACAGTTGTTGATAGCTGTGTGGTAGTACAACATTATGATCTTGATAGAGCAGCCATTTTCCTCAGCAATGGCGGAATTATAAGAAACACTATAGTTATGGCATGTTCTAAAAATGGTGGTTCCGCTACAAGTGCAGGTGGCATTCATATAGGAAATGGCCGAGTTGAAAATTGCACAGTAACAGCCAACTATGGCAGTAGTTTTGGCACTTATGCTGCTGCTGGTGGCATATATGCCGCAAATAGCTACATCATCAATACCATAGTTTATAGCAACTCAGGACAGATAGCAACGAATAAGGCTTATGACCTTTTTCTTGTTGGCACATCGGTTGTGGAAAATAGTTGTTTTCGCAGTATGACAAACGAGCCTGCGGCATCTGCAATAAACTGCATCACAAATGAGCCACGATTTGTCTCCTATTGTGTTGGCTACGGCACATCCGCCATAACAGGTGATTTGCATCTTGCAGCACAATCCCCTTGCATCAATGCAGGCATAAATCCTTTTCCACTGCAAAATCAAAGAGATCTTGATGGGCGCTCCAGAATTGATCCTGTAAACAAAATAATAGATATGGGTGCTTACGAATACCTGCCAAAAGTAATTCTATTCCGCTGTCATTAGATTTATTTCAGATGGAAAAAGAGGCATCAAGAAAACATTGTTAATAAATAAGTCTATGCTCTTTTAGAAGATTAGCATTATTCAACACATCGGCGACGCTCCCTTGTGCAACAGTTCTCCCTGCATCCATAAGAATTATTTCCGAGCATATTTCCCGCACAAAGCTTAAATCGTGGGAGATACACAGCTTGGCGCAAGAGAAATTTTTTAAGAAATCTATTAGCTGCCTCCTGCCATAGGCATCAAGGAATGCCGTTGGCTCATCAAGAATAAGTAAATCTGGCTTTACTATTAAAGCGCCAGCTAATGCCACCAGCCTCTTTTCACCACTGGAAAGATGCGCGGGAAAACGTTCTGCAAGATGCAGAAGTCTAAATTTTTCAAGAAAGCGGAGCGCTTCTTCTTTTGCATTTTCTTTTTCTATCCCTCTTGCTGTAAGGCTGAAAGCAACATCATCCAAAACTGTTGGCATAAAGAGCTGGTCATCTGGATTGGTGAAGGCGAGAGCAATTTCTTTCCGCAATTGCTTAAAATCATCTTTAAAAACTTTTTTTCCTTTCCACCTAATTTCACCTGCGGTTGGTTCAAGCAATCCAACTATTGCAAAAGCCACAGAAGTCTTTCCTGCCCCATTAGGTCCAATAAGTGCGGTGTTTATTCCACTATTGATTTTACAACTAAAGCCATTTATGGCAGAAACTCCGTCTGGATAGGAATATGAAAGATTTTCTATTTCAAGCATACAAGCTTTTTAAAAATATTTTTGGTTGATTAAAGAAATTTCTCTTATTCTGAACAAGGTTTAAGAAAAGACAAGAAAAATGAGATTTGTATTTTAAGTGCTCATAAAAAAGAAAAAGGGAATATATTAAAAGAGAGAGCGTGGTATTTAAACTCACCACAGATGGCATTGAGTGAACATAGAAAAACACAGAGGAACGATTTAAAAATTTATGACAGAAATTTTAATATAGTGTTTTTTTCCTCTTTGTGCATCACAAGTTCTCTGTGGTTTAATAATCGTAAGCTAAATTAAATCGAAAAAGGCTTAAAAAAGACAATAAAATTCACATCAGAAGACTGCCGCAAAGAGAATAGATTTTCACTTTTATTCTAACATTATGTTTCCATGGATAAGGTTATGAAGATTGGTTGTTTTTCTAAAATATATATTAAATGCTGGAATTTTATGGATAAGTTTTTTTAGAAGTTCCATTTTATGGGAAGTGCTATAAACATCATTTTCATCAATGCCATAAAACGAGAAGCAACCTGCCATAGCAATAGCGGGAGAAATGCTTTCTATTTTCTCTTCTTCAGACTTCACCAATAGATAAACTGCGGCAAGAGGGAAGCCTCTATTTTTTATAAACAAGTCTCCTTTGCTTCCGGGCATAGCCCAAAGAATAGGATTGGTTCTCCTGCCACTAATTATAGTAAGGTCATCGGAGATGATTAACAAATCAGAAAGCAGAGATGCTGCTGTGCTTTTACCATTACCGGATTTGCCACATAACAGAATGCCAACGCCATTTTCCAACAAGATAGATGCGGCATGCATAATTAAAAAATCGTGCTCTCTGGCAAGGAGGAAAACAAGCTGTCTTAAAGCATTTCCGATTGACACCGCTATTTCACCTTGATCATGAAACAGAAACAAAGCCTTTCTGCGAATGTTTGAATAAAATCCGATGTAGGCATCTTCGCCATTAAGCCTGCAGGTGAAATTATTGCTCAAAGAATCGATTGTTGAAGATGAGGAAAAGGACTTGAGTTCCACAAAAAAATCGGCTGTATCGTGTGGTGGGATCACTTTTATGTTTTCGTGTAAGGCATAGAGGATGTGGCTTTCTGCTGTAGAAAGCCGTATTTTAAAATCTGCCACTATGATATCTGCGCAGTAAGTTGATTTACTCATTGCTCGGTTCTGCCGGAATGCTTTTGAAAGAGATGGGGATGGCATTTTGAATTCCAAAATTAACCGTAAAGAGAGCATAATTCTGGCTTGAAAGCCTAACAAGCCATATAGAGCTTTCTGAATCATAGAGCGCCAGATCAGTTCTACCATCGCCATCATAATCGGCTGGAGCTGGCAGCATTGCTGATGTGGCATAAGGGAAAGCCATTTGATAAATAGCATAGTTAAAGCTGGATAGAGCCGCGTACCAGCTTGCTTCAGATGGACGGTAGAAAGCAGGGTCTGCTTTTCCATCGGCATCGTAATCGGCTGGTGTAAGGAAATCTGTTGCGCTAGCAAAAGCGAAAGTAGAAAGAGCATATTGTTGAGCTGAAAGCTCTGCTGCCCAGAGTGATAGAGGCAAGATAAATACTGCAGGATCCGCTTTGCCATCACCATCGAAATCTGCGGCAACAGGTATTGCGCCATCGTAACCAAAGCTATGCAAGAATGCTTGATAAGATTCTGTTGAAAGGAAAGCGATCCATTTGTTTTCATCTGGCAGATATAGTGCAAGGTCGGCTTTTGCATCGCCATCATAATCTGCTATTACAGGGATATTATATTTTTGAACATCAAATTGAGCAGAAACCATACGATAGTTATCCGATGAAAGTGCTGCATAGATGGCTGTTGAGTTATATAGAATTGGATCTGTTTTTGAATCGCCATCAATATCGCCATAGAGTGCATAGCCATTTATTTGTGGTGCTTGCAGAACGTGTGCTAGCAAATTACTGGCAAGCATTACGGCAAAGAGATTTTGCTTTTCACTATAAAGCGCAAGATCAGCTTTGCTATCGCCATCATAATCCAGATCTGGAGGCAGAAGAAGCGTGAAGGCAGCGGATTCATTCCAGTCATTCGTTTCAATTAACGAAGCCACACGCACTCTATAATTTTTGCCCGGCTGCAAGCCAAAAGGCAGTTGTACCTGATAGGTCATATTGCTTGTATTTGCCATAACATTATCGGCAAGCAGCACAGGAATAGAGCCATCTTTTCTTAACTCTAATTTCGCAAGGGCAAGAGGATATCTTCCATCCCATTCTATTCTTATCGGTTTGCCTATTCGAAGAACCTCATTTTGATATGGTTTGTTGACAGCGAAAGTGGGATAGATCATATCTTTGATTAAAACATCAACGTACAAATTGGTGGTTGCGCCAACTGCATCGGAAAGCTGAATAACAAAGTTATCAGAACCTCTTCTAATGGCTGGAGTATATGTGATCT
>CAZBHO010000017.1:44349-54109 GCA_964491945.1 uncultured Verrucomicrobiota bacterium
CCATTGAAATGGACCAGCTGGCAGGAGTTGCTTCAACCGATGCGCTTAAGTTAAACATAGCCTGCGTTGGCAGATTTTCAACGAAAACAGTAATTTGCGTGTAAGTTCCCTCATTAATTTTTGGGAGCAGCCAGTATTTTCCTGAAAACACTACTTCATTTGAAGGCAGGATCACTATAGAATAGATTTGCTTTTGAGTAAAGTAAGCAGCCACTTTCGTTACAAATTGTGTTTGAGGAGCTGGTGTTGTGTAGCCAGCTAAAGGCATATACACAACGCAGTATGTGCCAGTTGGTGCAGGGAATCTTATTAGAGAGCCTATGCCTGTTGTGTTGCCAAGATAAAAGTTCGGATAAAAAGCAAGCTGCCACGTTGCGTTTGTAAGAGAAGGCGTTATGGTGAGTAGTCCGGGTGGATGTAAGGTGGAATTAACTGGATCTGTGCCTTCATCTATTTCGCAAGCATCGCTATAAAGATCGCCATCGCTATCCTTTAATAAAGGCGATGTGCCATAGATAAGCGCTTCATCACCATCGGAAAGGTAATCTTTATCGGTATCGGCATCATAGGGATCGGTAAAATATGTTCCTTCTTCTGCATCATCAGATAAGCCATCCATATCGCTATCAACCAAACTCCCCTTTCCTGTTTTAAATGTTAAGATATAGTTTGTTGCAAGCTTAAGTCCGGCCCAGTTGCAGGCATTGGAAGATATTTCCACAGTGTACCAGCTTTGAGTGGCAAGAGCCGCTGATGCGGAAAAATAGAGAACATTGGAAGAAAGAGTTATTGTTCCAGCAACCGATGGTGAAATAGAGAAAGCATTTTTAGTTTGGATGAGATCCATCGGTTGATTGAACACGATTTGAATTGTTGCTGTAGGAGACACATATTGCGCTCCACTTACTGGAATAGAGCCAAGAACCTGAGGAGCAGCTGGCATATTTGTTGATGTGCCATAATGTTTCAATTTTAAGGCAGGATCTCCAAACAGCATAAATGATTGAACTATATTTGATGAATGAGAGACAAGCTCTTTTATTGTATAAAGCTGGGCATAAGCAGCGGCTTTGCCAGCGGTCTCTGCATGAAGAGAGAATATGCCATCAAACAAGCCATCCACCATAACCTTTTGTTCCGTTGGAACGGATAGAGCTGCTGGCGCAAAGTAAGCAATTGCTCCACCGGAATTATTGGTTTTTCTTAAAAATTCTTCGCCAAGCGCCTCATCATCGTAATCAGGAGGATTAATGAAATACCCACCATTACAGGTGGGAGTGATGATTATAGGCATTTTTGGCTCGTTGGTTAAGTACTGAATATCATCTCTATCAAAAAGATGTTCATCTGCCCATTGATCAATCCCGCCATGTCCAACATAAAGCGTCAGGAAAGAGCCAGCATTTAGAGAATTAGAAACTGCGGCACGGCAATCTGCCGGTGTGGCGTAATTCGTAAGCGCTATATCTTCAATTGAATAGCCCTGTGCTATTCTTTCTTTTGCGGAACTGGCTATACTAGCAAACTCTTCGCCATCATCCGTAATTAATGCCACCTTGCCGCACCAATAGTTTGTTGTGCTTTCTGCTTCATAGCTGGCAATGCGTGCTAGAACTTTGGCAAGCTCATTGGTGGTTCTAACAGATATGCGCCCAACATACATTTCAGGTTCAAGATCATTGCCATCCAGCAATGCATACCAGAGGTCAGAAGGTGCTTCAACATTTTCCACATCTTTCAGCAATTTTGCCGGCACCTGTGGCAGGAGAGCAGACCCCATATTTTCAAAATTGCGGTAATCGTAGGTTGCATCACCAACCAGTGCAAGATAAACAGGACTTGGCTTGCTCCAATAGCTACGCGCAAAGGCAAGAAAATCTTTTATTACATAAGGGGATGGTATGCCATAGCCAAAGGTGTCGTAAAGCTCCTCCACAGAGATAAGTCTAACGCTTAAGCCTTGCGATGAGCGATAATCCGCCAGGCTTTGCGCTGCAGCTTTCAAAGCGCCAGCGCATACAATAAGATAATCAGCTTGATTTGTGCTTTCAAGCAAGGATGCAACATAGTTTGGTTTAGAAATTTGTGGTGGCAGCAGAGCCGAGTTTGGAGATAAAACGCAGTATTCCATGCCAGTAGATACGGTATCACAGAACGTAATCTCGTAAGGATTGCTACCACCTACCACCTTGTTTGTTAGAATGAAGATGTTAGTAATGCTTTCTTTCTTGAAGACAAGCAGATCATTTGTGATGAACGAGCCAATTGTAAACTCTCTTGGCTGATTGTCATACGCCAATGATCTAAAAAGTAGCGCATCATTAGAAGCAACCATGTTTTTCCAATAGCTTATTTTAGCCCAATCTACTAAGACGTGTTCGGTATATGGCGAGACATCACCGGGCAAGGTTATGGTGATAAGATTGGTGCCTTCCACCAGATTTGTCTGGCTTATTGTGGCTTTATAAACATAAGCAGTGTTGCCTTCCCAATAGCCATCTGGCAGGGCAACGCCGTTTAAGGCAACTTGAATATGGTGGCTTGTGATTTTATTTACTCCGCGTAATGCAATTTGAATTTGCGCATCAGCGTTAGTCGTCGTTAAATTTTCAAGATATGGCTCAATATCCACCGAAACAGGCGGTGTGTTTGGTGCATACAAATAATTAGCAAAGAACCAGTGATCAATTTCATCATTGTTTGGTTCAGGCAATTCATTCCAGTAGAGCTCATTCTTCTCAACAACAACTTCAGAAAATACTGATGTTAGTGGCTCCCCTGAATCAGGTTGATAAGCAACCTGCATTGTAGGAGCTGTATTACTTGAAAGAACCAGCCAATATATGTTTGTTCCAGTAAACCTGTTATTGTTTAATGGCTCTGCGTAGAAAATGATATAATCATTTGAACTAAAGCCTGCCCCTGTTTGATCATAGATGTAAGCAGGCACAAGCTTTCCGGATGAATAGATATGGATATTTGAAGTGTTCCATGCATCAAGGTTGGTTGCGCCTGCATTCTCAAGGAGACTTGCCGTAACTTTATAAACGCCAGAAGATCTAATATAAAGTTTAAAAGTGTTTTCCAATTCACTTGCAAAAGGTTGCCATGGCGCAGGTGGCACAAAGGCTTCAGGGATTGCGGTTGGGTCTGTGCCATCAAGAAACTCCTGCAGATTGGTTTTGCCATCACCATCAGCATCTTCCATTGCATCATTAAAGTACGGATTAAGTCCGTAGAAGAGTTCCCAATCATCTGTCATCCCATCACTATCAGAATCAAGTCCGGGTCGTGCTGGCACTGGTCCATAAAATTCGGATTTTCCTGTGGTTTCTATAGCTTCAAGCTTGTAGTAATAAACTATGCCATCATGGACTACGTTATCTATGAAGGAGTAACTTGCGCCTTTTTGGCTGGAGCCTGAAGCAACAATCATAGTTGGTGTTATACGGACAAATTCACCTGTTGGCGAAAGTGCGCGCCACACATAAAATCCTGCATTATTTATTTCAGATGCTGTTTGCCAGATAAGCTTAACTCTTCCAAATAAGCCAATTGCCTTAAAGAACTTCATTTTAACTGCCGTGGCGAGAAACCAGTTGATATTATTGCCTGAATCAACGGAAACAGAAGGCAGTATAGGATTAGAATATGAGTTAATGGAATCCATCACATCCACATAGGAAACTGTCCAGGGCGGCATTGGAAATATTTCCCACTGATCGCCTGATGAGCCTCCATATTTGCGCAGCACGATATTTTGGTTGGTTGCTCCCTGCAGGTTCAAGCCATTTGCTGCGGCAATTTCAAAAACGTTTGTGACGTTATCTTGCACTTTGAAAAAGAGCCTTGCAGCTGGTGTGATGCAAGTAAAATACGATGCTTTAAAGCCATCCGCAAAAACAACGCCACCAGTGGAAGAATTTTCAACAGTTAATTTATACCAATTATTTTTCCAGTTGTTAGTTCCCCCATTCCACGCCCCGCCAGTATAAATAATTTGTTGTGAGGTGCCGTTAAGTTTAACTTCACCATTATTATGATTAAATGTTCCGTTGTATGATGCTCCATCCCAGTTGCCAGCCACACGCATTATATGAGAGCAGCCATAAAGAGTACCGTTTGATATAATAACATCTTTGAAACCTGTGATGGATGAACCCTTAACATAAGAATTGCCGCAGAAGATGACAGTGCTTCCATTAAAGTTAAGTGTGCCACTATTATCCAGATCTTTCTGGAATCTTATAGTTGAAGCAGATGGAAAATTCACAGTGCCCCAGATTGTTAGATTATCAAAAAGCCAGCTATTGGTTCCACTCAAAGTTGATGAGCCATTAAAGATAATTGTGCCGTTGTTTGGGTTAAAATTGCCATTTAGAGTTAGATCGCCAGCTATATAAAGCACGGAAGGCGCCGTGAAAGAGCCGCTTATTGTTATACGATTAAACTGCAAAGAGCCACTGCCAGAAAGCTGATTGGTGCCTGTGAATATCACTTCCCCATTATTATGATTAAAAGTTCCATTGTTGATAAAGTTGCCATTTATGGCTAATGGCAAGGAATTTGGGGCAGTCATCGTGCCTGATATAAGCACGTTGTTAAAAGTAGAGGTTCTTGTGCCTGATATAGTTGTGTTGCCAGCAAAGTTTATTGTACCATAATTATGATTAAATGAGCCATTATTCTGCCAGCTTCCAACAACTATCAACTGATTTGTAGGCGCTATCAAAGAACCAGAAATTAAAACGTCATTTAAAGTTAGCCCTGAAACTCCAGCCACAACTGATGTTCCTGCAAAATTAATCGTGCCACCATTGTGAGTGAACGTGCCATACACATTAAGGTTGCTTGTTAAAATAATATAACTTGGAGCCACAAGTGTTGCATTGGTGTTGACAAAAAGTCTGCCAAAACGCAATGCGGAAGAATTGTTCATGGAGACATTTCCTGCAATAAATGTGGAGCCTGTGGCTGCATCAAAGGTGCCGCCTGAATGAGTAAAGTTATTGCTCAAAATAAGGCTTCCTGCGCCAAGCAGAAAGGTGCCGCCAACCTTCTGAAAAGCGCCTTCACAGATGAACATGCCGTTAGAACCAAGCAACGTGCCAGCTTTTTGGTCGAGCCCATAGCTTTTAGCAACAAGCGTGTTTGTCAAAAGATTAAGCGTTATAGAAGAACCTTCTTCTATAATAAGACCGGCAACAGAGACAGGCACATTGCAGGTGATAATGCCAGAACCAGAACTGGGCGTAAAATAAGCAAGTTGTCCCGCATTAGGCACACTTGCCCCACCAGGTCCATTGCTGATAACTGCCCAATGAGCTGTGTCATTCCAGTTGCCAGAACCACCAACCCAATAACGGTTCTGCTGGAAAACCCAGTTGGTATTATTGTTCCCACTATCAGTTCCACCTGCCACTGTTATTACGGCATTTGTGGCATTTGAATCTTGCACATCAACATAGCTTACCAGTTGATTTCCACCGAGTAGAGAAATAACCCATTTGCTGCCAGCAGCAGTTGAGCGCAATCTTATCATACTTGAAGCATCGCCACCAACAGAAAAAGAACCATAGATGGTTTGCGTTGAAGAAGCTTGAAAACGTATCTCTTTGCCTGCAACCAATGACTTAAACTCATAAAAAGCGGTGCTGCCAAGATTGCTTGAAATGCCACTTCCTATGAATTCAAAAGTACCATTATTATGATTGAACGTGCCACCAAGATTCTGCCAGTTGCCCTGTAAAGCCAACGCATAAGTTCCACCGGGCGGCGCAGTAAGGCTGGCATTATTAGAAAGTATCAAATTATTAAAAATGGTTTGAGAAGAACCTGCAACAACCGAAGTTCCAGCAATCACGATTGTGCCATTATTATGATTAAAAATTCCGTTATTTGTCCAGCCACCATACAAATTCATAAAAGATGCTGGTGCCGTAAGAGTGCCGCTTATCAGGATATTTTTGAACGAATGGATGCCTGTTCCACTGATGGTTGAGTTGCCATTAAAGTTTATTGACCCGTTGTTATGATTGAAAGTATCATTATTCACAAAGCTACCAGCAACGCTCATCAAACCAGTTGGTGCAGTAAGAGCTCCAGCAATTGTAATGTTATTAAAGGCAATAGAGCCGCTCCCAGAAATGGCAGTTTTACCTTCAAAAACTGTGTTTGCATTTGCACCGTTGAATGTTCCGTTTATTTCCAAATTATGACGTAGCCACAAGCAATTGGTGCCGGGCATAAATGTGTGGCTTGAGGGGACTACCGTTGTAATGTTATTCGTTATCCAGATATTTGTGCCGCTATACCTATAAGGGATATCTGGATCGCCGCTATAAGCAAGCTTCATATCATCAAGCGTCAGGCCACTGCCATAGTCATTGCGCAAAATGAGCCTATTTGTTTCCAGATTCAAATCTAACATGTTTTGCCCGGTGGCTCTTGTTATCAGGGCACCACTATTTGTGGCGATATTATCATCATCGTAATAAATTAATATACGACTACCTATTCCTAGACTGGTTTGGAAAGAGAAAACGTTGGTTGAAAAATTAGTAAACGTGCTCTTATAAACTCCATCTATTGCAAGAGAGACTGGTTTGGTCTGATTATAAGTTCCTGCAAGTGTAACGCCAATCACACGGTAAAAATCAAATTCATATATTTCATAATCCATTCCATAGCCTGTGCCAGTAAGTCTAAAGCGCACTCTTGCCTGAGTTACTGTCCCACGCGGAAACGCAGCTTCAACCCAAGTTTTATCAGGGAACGAGTTAGAATAAACATTTGTCCAGATTCCATTCCAAAACACTCCAACTTCTGCCATATCTATTTCGGCTGTATCACGGGCATAGAAGCGGACTTTTTCGCAGGTCATTGTTGAGTGTGTAAGATAAAGGTAAGGCGACCATACTGGATCTCCAATATTGTGATAGCAGCGCGCTGATGAGTTGGAGTTATCATCCATCGCATACCAGATGTTCGTCCATGTGCCGCTATTGGTGTAACCTGTGGGCGAGACCCAGCCGCTTTGTGGCTCACCGGTTGTGAAAGTGAGATTTGACCCTGAACCAACGCCAGCGCTATTTCTAACCTGCGCCCTAAAATGATAAGTGGTGTTCGTTTGCAGATCAAGAAGCAATCTGGTAAACTCTTCGCCACTTACCAGACTTTCTGACCACGTGGTGTTTGTGGAATAAATAGGAGTAAGCCCATATTCAAAACGCGTTTCACATGGCTGTCCGCCATCATCAATAACAAGCCCATGCGGTATAGCACTTGTTTCCTCAACGGAGGTGGCATCTCGTGTTTCACAGGATGGCACATTAATTACTGGCGGCAAGACGTAAAACTGAAATTCATACAACCAGAAAATGTAGGAGGCAGTGTAGTGGAAAGAATAGCGAGCGGCAGATATGTTGGTTGTTGCAAAAACGATTTCGCTCCATTGCTGGTTCTGAATGGAGCCTTCAAAAACATTCGACCAACTACCAGATGGATAAAGCTGAATTTCCAACCGAACCATATCCACACCGTAAGCAAAATCGGAAAATACGCGCACTCTATCGGATTTGATTGGTTCATTAAGCGTAAAGACTATAGGATAGCCCCATCCCACCACACCAGAGTTATCTGAAGCATACGTTGTGGTGTTAGTGTCATAAGCATTAGTTTCATTTGCCCAAACATTGTTTGGATCAATATGCCCATCTGGCGATTTCCAGCCAGTGAACGGCGGACCTGTCCTAAAAGAAGTTGTTGTCCCAGAAGCAAAATCAAGGCTATTGCTGATCTGAGCGGCATAATAATAGACTGTTGCAGTTTGTAATCCTGAAAGCAGTGTGCTAAAGATCTGACCATTCGTTGCCGTGCCAAGCCAGACCGTACTGTTTGTAAGATTTGTTGTTGTGCCGTAAAGGAAACGATATTGGCAGGGCACACCGTTATCTCTTATAACACGTCCTTGTAAAGTTGCAGTAGTGTTCTCAATATTTGTGGCAGGTAAAGTTTCACACAAAACATATACTTTTTTTGCAGCCATCATAAAAGGCTCTTTATATGGTGAAGCTCTTACCGAAGATGCACTTTCAAGCGTCTGCGCAGTTGCCCAGTTTGTGCCATCATACCACGAAAAATCATAACGTAAGTTGGCTCGTTGTAAGAACATGGCAAGAATTTTGCCATCACCTGTCCGCCTTACCTGCGCAACTGCAGAGCGACCAATTGTGCTCACTGAAACTTCAGCATCCCACGTTGAACCTGAAGGCGTTGTTGAATGCCTTGAACGTGCAGCTGTGGTATCGCTATAGCAAATTACGGCATGTCCAGAGTGGTTGCTCACGCTTTGAAAAAGCCCTTGCACACACCGACTTGCACTTTCGCCACCTGCTGTCTCAAGCTCATAAAAAGTTGTCCAACCTGCCCCATTCCAAAAGCACTTACCAATATCGCTATCAATATCAACATAAGAAAGAAGCATATTATCTGAATTAGGATCGTTAACAAGTGTGCCGAAGAGAAAATCATCTCCTATGGCTTGCGTCGCCTCCGCACTCCAGCTTGTCCCGTTCCAGCTGCGCCAGCGGAAACTGCCAGCTGTGCCATTCGCTGAAACTATCACAGCCTGATTGCCACTCGTCTCATAGCAAAGCGCCATAGCTTCATAAGCAACGCCCGGCGATAGCGCCGTTGGAAGCACCTCATTCCCCCAGGCAGATCCATTCCAAACCTGCGCACTATAATATCTATCAGAATGTTGCGCCATCACGATAATCTCATCAGAAACGGGACTTGCTGCAAGTTTTAGCCAGTTGACGGCCGTCGTACGGGAAAAATTCAGAGTATATGGCCCAGCCCACGATGAGCCGTTCCAAATATAATAGGTCGGATCTGCATCTCCATCCGATGCAACAACTATTGCGTCCCCCGATAAGGATTCATAAGCAACATCCACTCCACGATAGTTAGCGCTTGTTGCATTTGTTATATAAAGCAAGTTGCCCCAGCTGCCGTTCTGAAAGACCTGCACCACAACTCGTCTGTTCACATCCAGCATTGCAGCAATATACTCGTTTCTTTTTGGGCAAGCTTCAACTACAACCCAGTTTATGTTTGTTGTGCCAACTGATAACGCATTTGCAGGGCTAGACCAGCTTGTGCCATCCCATATGCGATATTGTGGCACACCCGGATTTGTGTTTGCTCCATAAACAACAATTGCTTCTCTAGCCTGTGCCTTTGCTTCTTGTAAGGAAGCCATCCCAAACGCAAATAAAGTCACAACAAAGATCTGCCACATAAATAATTTAATTCCCCTTTTATACAACATCAAAGCTGGCTCCAGAGAAATAGTAGAGATATTTAATATTTAACTATATCCATTTATTTAAAAAAAATCAAGAAATAAATATGATGCATTCGGAAAAGTTTATGCACTTAAGCCACTACTAACCTCATTAACTTCAACTTCTTTAGAAAAAATTCCCATAAACACTATAAAACCTCTGCCAAAATACTATAAGAACATCATTGATCTACTCTTGAAAAATTATTGCCAAACAACCTAAAATAACTATAATGAATATATACACATAATGTGCAATGTCTTCCCGCAATCCCAAAAACAGGAGCTTGATAACATTATATGAAAACTCTACCTTATTTTCCATCTTTTGTGAGCAGGTTTTATGGGGGTCATTACATGGGAATATAATCCACTTACTGGGGAGTGGGTATTTGGAGCAAAATGGGATGA
>CAZBHO010000018.1:0-4372 GCA_964491945.1 uncultured Verrucomicrobiota bacterium
ATGCTGGGGCAAAAAATTGACAACCGTATGCGCAAAGAGGCAGAAAACATTATTAGCCAATTAGGAGAATAAGATGCGTAAAATAGTTATAATAAGCTTACTTGTATTGTTAATTGCGATAGTGCTGACGCAGTATTATTTATCTTATCTACTAACTTCCAGAGTAGAAAAGAGTGCTTTACCCTATCTTATGGATAACACAAAAGTAAAATTGGCGATTGAGGATGTATCTATTGACCTGCTTAATATGGCGATTAACTTCAAAGGGTTATCCGCTGATAATCCACCATTCTTTATAGATGAGCCTAAAATGCTTTATGCAAAAAAAATTATTGCTAAACCTGATATAATGGCGTTCTTTAAGGAACAACGCAAAGAATTTAGAAAAATTGCTATAAACGATGCACAACTCAAGATCATCAGGAATAAAGATAACAATTACAATATAGCATCAATCATTTCGCTTTTAAACCCTAATATCAAAAGAAAAGCATCAGGCTCATCAGTAGCATATACAGCAGCCACCGAGAAAGGTGCTAATGAGCCTGTTCTTATAAAAATACTTAAAGCTAATTTTATGCTTGATTATGTAGATTATACTCTACTGGATCCACCGCTCTTTCTGCGGATTGACGCCGAACTGCAAGGAAACGATATTAATAATTTTGGGCAAATTGACGTGCTTACTTCATATATTGTGGCATCTGGTAAACTTTCTTTTGGAAAACACTCAAATACTTCAAGTAGATTTGAAGTAAAAGGCAGGATTTCTTCTATCTCTTCATTTGAGAATATGAGCTTTGAGTTGACAGGCTCAATAGAAGGAATAGAACTCGCACAACTTGCGCCATTGCCTGATAAAATAGGCTTAAAAACAGGAACGGTACGGGCTTCCTTTACTCTTTTTGCCTTACATGGTAAGTTTAATTATGAAAAATCGCAAATTCATTTAAACTTTAAAAACGTTGTTTTGAACGAAGAAAAACAACAAAAAATGGGGGGACTTCCTCTGCCTGAATCCTTCAATGTTATTGTGCCTGTTGGCGGCACGATTTTAAACCCCAACATAGATTTTGCAACATCCTTTGCTGAAACTATGACCAGTAAAGATACTGTGGATATGATAGTAAATAAAGTGCTTGAGCAAAAATCAAAAATAAAAGAAGGCAAATCTCAAGAACAAGGTGCTGAATAAAAATAAGCTATGAAAAGGCTTTTAGAGAGTTTGTGCCAAAATATAAATTGTAAGGTCCTATGGATATTGGCACTCTTACTGGCTACTATTCTATCAATTGCTAACATCTTGCTTGGCGACCTTAATCAAGATGAAGGCTGGTATCTATATGCAGCAAAACTAGTTTGGCAGGGCAAAATCTTATATCACGATTTTGCCTTTCCGCAGGGGCCTGTGCTGCCACTCTTTTATTCGATTTTTTGGCATCTGATTGATAAGTATGGATTGCTTTTTGGAAGAATGCTCAATGCGGTTCTGGGATTATCTGCAACAGTGCTTGCTGCAATTTTTGCTAATAAACTGGTTGTGGAAGAGAAAAAACAATATGCTGGATTACTAGCTTTTATACTTATCGCTATAAATGTCTATCAGAGCTATTTCTTTGCTGTCGTAAAAACTTATTCATTGGCAGCGCTGTTTTGTGTGGCTGGTTTTTACTCATTGTTCTATGCTCTGCAATATAAAAAAATCTGGATGACATTCTTGAGTGGTGCGCTATTCATCTTTGCAGGAGCAACCCGCAGTTCTGGTTATGTTATTATCCCCATAATTATTGCTATGCTGTGCTTATATAACTGGAGAGAATGGCGTAATTATATTTTTGCCTTTATAGGTGGCAATATAATGGCTGCTCTGTTCGTTATTCTCCCATTTCTTGTCATATCATATGATAACTTCATTTTTTTTGTCTTCAAATATCACACCTTGCGTAAATTGGAAAGTCCAGCGTTATATTTTGCATTTAAATGCGGATTCATCTCAAGAGTTATTCAGGCTTACTTTGTTGCTCTTGCATTGTTAGTTTTTGCCATTATTTTAAAGTGCTCAAAAAGAGCCATTCCTGTACAACAAGAGAATACAACATCAAATAAAACGAGGTTCTTTTTGATTATTCTATTGTGGATGGTCACTTTGGCTGTTAGTCTTATCCACTTTTCAGCACCATTCCCATATGATGATTATCAGGTTTTCATCTTTCCCATATTCGTTATAGCTCTTATAACGCTGATTATTGAACTTGTTCATCAAAATTGGTTAAAACATATCACGATTGCCATATTCTGCATTTCTCTGGCATCTTCCTTTTCCAGCCCAATCAATCAGGATTGGTTTATACAAGGACGCAATAGAATATGGTGGCTACCAAAAGATATGCCGCCATTGCTAAAATTACAAGCTGTTGCAAAATATATTAACTCTCTTGCTCCCGAAAAGGGCACATTGCTTACGCAAGATCCGTATCTGGCGGTAGAAACTGGCAAAAACTTGCCTCATGGCTTGGAACTAGGACAATTTAGCCTATTCCCTGATATGAGCGATGATGAAGCCATGAAAAGAAACGTTTTGAATTTCAATCTATTTAGAAAGCTTCTTATGACATCAAAGGCGCCCCTTGCCGCATTGAGCGGCTATGCTTTTGCAATTAAATCCCCGGATATTACACCACTTAAAGAAGATATGCAGAAAACGCTATTTGAAATTGTTGATGCCAGATATGAACCTGTAAAAATAGTTCAAAATTTTGGACAGGCTTATACAACTTTGAAAATTATGAAATTAAAAAACGTCTCAGAATATCATAACAATCAAAATTCCGAAAAAGGAGAAAAGCTGAAATGAAAATAGCTTTGTTAGGACTGGAAAATTCAGGCAAGCGTTCTTTTTTTGCAATGCTTACAGGACGAGGCAACTCAACAGCATCAAAAAAAATAGTTAGCACCAAAGAAGGCGAAGCAATTGAAGGTGTTGCTCCTATATACGATGAAAGAGTGGATACACTTGCAAAAATATTTAAACCAGAGAGAGTTAAATATGCCGAAAATAATATAGTTTTGTGCCCTCATATTGTTTTTGATAGTCAAAAGAAAGATTGGATTAATGAAGCCAGACGTTGCGACCTGCTTTGCATTGTCATCAGAGATTTCTCTGCAGCAGAAGTATTCCATCCTCAGGGTAGCGTTGATGCTGCTCGCGATCGAGCGGCCATAGAAAGTGAATTGTTGCTTGCGGATCTTGAGCTTATAGAAAAAAGGCTGGAGCGAATTGAAAAAGAGAAAAAGGCAGGCACCACCCCTCATCAGATTATAGAAGAGAGTTCTCTAAAAAAATTAAAAGCTCATATTGAAGGTAATACTAAACTTATTTTGCCTGATCTTACAAATGATGAAAGTTTAAGTATAAGGAGTTTATCTTTATTCATAATGAAACCAGTTATCTGGGCTTATAATGTTGATGAAAATAGAGTTTCAGAAAAACGTATGGCTCAAAATGAATTTAATGTCTCCTGTAAATTGGAGGAAGAATTGATGTTAATTGACAACGAAGAAGAGCGGAAAGCCTTAATGCAAAGTTTGGGCATTAAAAAATCCGGACTTGATCAGCTTAATGCCGCTGCTTATTCTGCTATGGGGCTAATGTCCTTTTATACAGTTGGTTCAGATGAGGTACGCGCATGGACAATTAAAAAAGGCACAAAAGCGCCAGCTGCTGGTGGAAAAGTGCATACTGATATAGAAAGAGGCTTTATCCGCGCAGAGATTATTAAATATGATGATCTAATCGCTGCAGGCAGCGAAGCCGCTGCAAAAGCACAGGGCAAAATGCAGCTCAAAGGAAAAGATTATGTCATAGAAGATGGTGATATTTGTCATTTCCGATTTAACGTGTAAAATTTTAAACAATGCTCAAAATAATAAATAAAATCCCTGATACAAATTTTATAGCTGGTGTTATATTGGCTGAAAATGTAAAAATTTCACCTTCTCCTCCTGATTTTAGAACGATGATAGAAAACGAGCTAGAGGAAATTAAAACTGGTAAGAAAACAATGTCAACAAAGGTTAAGGAAGCTATACGCAATTTATTAAGAAAAGGCGGTTTTAAACCAGCTGGCAGAAATAAGCCTGCCAGCGAATATCTATATCAGCGTGCTATTGAAGACGCCTTCCCGTTTATAAACAATTGCGTAGATATAAATAATTTTGTTTCTCTTAAGACTTGTTTGCCAATAAGTATGTTAGATGCTAATGTGCTGGGAAGTGTACTATCGTTCCGATATGGACTAAAAGGTGAAAGCTATGTTTTCAATACCGCAGGGCAGATAATAGATTTGGAAGGGCTTTGTTGTCTATGTAAAGA
>CAZBHO010000018.1:4398-16990 GCA_964491945.1 uncultured Verrucomicrobiota bacterium
ATAAAAGATTCTATGGAAGGCAAACTTAAGGAAGGTTCCTCCAGCATCATATTGGCAATTTATAGTTCAAAAGAAGTTACTTCCATTGGAGATATGCAGTCACATCTTAAGCTCTCTGGAATGCTTCTTGAAAAAATTGCACAAGGCAAGGTTGTTGAAGAAATCGTCGTTTTAAAAAATAACCTGTCTGGCTTCTCTTGTCCCTTTACTATCTCTTAATATAGTTTAAAAAAACCAAGTTTGATTTATAAAAAAAGCATGGTCGGGGCGGTGGGATTTGAACCCACGACGCCCAGCTCCCAAAGCTGGTGCGCTACCAGGCTGCGCTACACCCCGCTTGCGATAAAACAAGGACGGCCTACGTATAACATCTTTTAAATAAAAAACAAGCTTTTTTTAAGGGCTATAGTGTTGATACAATGTTTTTTCTAAAAACGATTACAAAATATAAAATAAAACCTTACTGCGGATCTACACAGACAACAAAAACGCCATAATCCGTCAGCCAAAGAGATTTTTTAAACACAATCTCCAAGAAAAACGAGCTTAACAAAATATTGTATGAAAATTCTACCTTGTTTCGTATATTTTTTAGTTTTATGTTATCAGAGGTATTATATACATTCAATGGTAATAAACGGCGAGAGATATGTTATGTGAGAGACAATAATTTTAAGAATTGTGAAGATAAAAATTGGGCAAAATGTCAGAAAAATTAACCTTCTAATAGAATGACCATGGAGGAATTAAAAAACTTCGCTCTTTGCTTTTATGTAGATTAATTTTGTCCTATCTTAGTTTAACTTGCCATCTGATTATGGAAAAGATTTTTTAATAAAGGCTTGAAAAAAAATAGTGCATTTCTAGAATAATAGGTATGAAGAAATTACAAAAACTTTATCCATTGTGTTTTCATCCTGTTTATAAGAGTTATTTATGGGGTGGTAATACTCTTGCCACTTATTATCACAGGATATTGCCGCAAGGGCCTGTGGCTGAATCGTGGGAAGTGGCTGATAGACCTGAGGGGATGAGCGTTATAAGCAATGGACCGCTTGCAGGAATGAATCTGCCGCAGCTCATTGAGGTTTATGGTGAAAGAGTGGCAGGACGATCTATTAGGGAATTCCCTTTGCTCTTAAAAATAATAGATGCAAAAGAGCAATTGAGTGTTCAGGTTCATCCTGATGAGAAGACAGCTGTTGCGGTTGGTGGAGAACCTAAGACGGAAATGTGGTATATACTAAAAGCAGAGCCAAATTCCTTTATTTATGCTAGCCTACAGGATGATGTCGATGAACAAAAATTCAGCGATGCGCTTAGAAAAGGTACTGTGGCTGAATGTTTAAAAAAATTTTTCCTCTCAAAAGGTGATGTTGTTTATATTCCGGGTGGACGTGTGCATGCTATAGGGGCGGGTCTCTTGATCCTTGAAGTTCAACAAAACTCAAACACCACCTACCGTCTTTTTGACTGGAACAGAATTGATAGAGATGGGATGCCACGCGCTCTGCAAATTGAAAAAGGATTGAAATCTATCAATTGGGAAGAAAAGAAGCTACCCATTACGATAGATAGGTCTTCTTATGTGGAAGTTAGAAACGATAATGGCAATAGAATAATAAAAATTCTTGAAACGAAGTATTTTGTTTTTGAGACCATATCTGTTGGCACAGAAATTAGTTCAAAAATTCCAAACAATACCTGCCATATACTCTTTTGTGAAGAAGGAGAAGTTTCTTTGCTTACAGAGAGCGAAGTGAAAATAATTTCATTGCATTGTGGGCAAACCGTTCTTATTCCACCGGAGCTTGTTTTGTACAAAATGGTTGCTCAATCGGCTTCAGTGCAATTATGCAGGATAAGTCTTCCTTAATTTTTATTCTTTTGAGCGAGGAAAGGAATTATTATGCAAAAGATATTAATACTTGATGATGAGGCTAGTGTATGTTCAGCTCTTGCTGTAATGTTGCGTAATTCATTAAAATTTCTTGAACCTGTTACGTTTACAGAACCTGCCTCTGCACTGGATAATTTTATGAAAAATCCGCAAGATTTTGCTCTCATAATTACAGATCTTTATATGCCCGGTATGATGGGGATGGATTTTTGTAGGAAGATACGGGAGCATGGTTCTAATGTTCCTATAATAATTTTGACAGGATATGGTGAGGCCTCTTCTATGGAAGAGGCTGCGCGGCTTAATATAAATGATTTTATTGAAAAGCCTATTAGACTAGACACTTTTCTTGATATTATACAAAAAGCAATTGAAAGTCCCACAGGAAGAAAAATCCCATCTCAACTTTCTCCTGTAATCAGATTCAAACAGCAATTTATAAAGCAGGTTGAACTTTTATTAAAAGGTGAAACACCTTTTGGTTACACTTCTACAGGCTTTATTATCAATATTTTTGAACAGCACAAGATGCCTGAAGCAACCATTCAATCGTTTAAACAGGCAGCATCCTTGATGGCAGAAGAGATAAGCTATCTTGAAGCAAAAGCCACAGTGGAGCGCCTTGAGAAAACAAGAGCAGAACGTCTTAAAAAATTACAAGAATGGTATAAAGCGCACAAATAGTTTTGGCTATTTGTTTGTGAGGGAGTGCTTTCTTATTTTCCGTATTGCTTTTTAGGCTGTTTAAGGGTTGCATTCAATAAAGCCTCTTTTATCTTCTGGGGTAAGGTTTTATTTAATTCCGTAAATTTCCTTTGCAACTATGGGATTACCAGTAACCTCGTTGCGTAATGCCTTTAAAGCTGGTGGATCAGGCAATTTATCTTGTCCACCGCTCTGTTTCGCCCAGTTGCGTCTGGCAAAAGTTGAGACCATTGCTGGGCGGGCAAGAGTGAACATATCAGAAAAGATGGCATTCGTCTGTTTAATTATCTTATAGAGACGTTTTGCATCTTCTACAATATCATTGCCACTAAAGCCGAAATAAGGCATTGGCATCCAGCGTCCACCTCTTTTTAGTAATGTACAAGGTGTTGTTAGTTTTTTTAAGGCTTCTTGATCGTTCATGCTTGCTCCTGGCCATGCCCAGCTATACATAAAAGATTCCAATTCGAGTACGTCAGCTATTTGATGCGCTATTTCAGGATGTTCGCCATTAAGAACAATCCAGAAATGTTCTTTACCTACTTCTTGTGACGTGCGGTCTCCTGTTTCTCGTATCAGCTGTGCAAGGCTTAAAAATGCGTTACGGTCTTCATCGGCGGTGATAGTTTTAAACTGACCCTCTTGCAGGATTTTTGAGGGGCGTCCCCAATCTATAAAGTTATCATACATAATGCCATCAAAACGTTCATCGTGCACTATAGCTTGAATGCCTTTTAATACAGCCTCCTGATATCCTTTTGAGGAAGGATTTGTTTGATACCAACCTGCCATATAGTTAGGATCTTCAAATGGTCTGCGTGGTTGTTCATCGGGATAATATAGTATCCAATCTGGGTGATTGGTTAAATTTACTGTTTTCCAGTAGGGGTTTAAAGAGATAGAAGTTCTATCTGGGCTGCCACCTTCCCAAACTTTTATATTTAAGTTATCAGGCACTTCTTCTATGAGAGGGGCTTTATAGGTGGAAATATAAAGCAACACGATTCCACCTTTCCGTTTAAAATCGGCAATTAGCTTTGGGCAACCATCAGGGCAAGCGACCATTAACATTTGGTCTTCACGAATGAGAGCTCGCAGCTCATCATCTGGTTCGCTACGCACTGGCCATAAGTAGCAGATATCAATATCATTTATGCGTTTTGGTACTCTTTTCATTTATTGTTGCCTTTTTGTATTTTTTTTAAAAAGTCCTCTGGTACAGAAGCTCTATATACCTGTGGCACGCCTGTTGCAATAGAGTTAAAAACTACAAACTTGTTATCTGGTGTAAGGTAGGGATGGACATGGCTTGTTTGACAGGCGCCTTGTCTTGTATAGGAATTGCACAGTCTTAAATATCTACCTGTTTTGATTGAACCGATATAAATTTCAGAAGTATTATGATCATCTGCCACAAAAAATTCACCATCGAGTGAAGCAGAGATATGATTGAAGAGTAAACCTATTGATAAAATAGTAGGAGCTTTATCCTTTGGGGCAACAGAGTAAATGGCTGCAAGTGGCATATGTGTTTCTTCAGGGGGTGGCTTTACCAGAGTTACAAAAGAACTTTTTGTCACGTGATATTGTCCTGCTGTGAATAAAATTTTATTGGTGTTGCCTGCCCAGCATTCGTGTCCGGAAATAGGTGGAGTGTGTGGTCTTCCTGCGGGGAGAGGAATTACCTTATTATTTTGCAAATTGAGCAGTGCCAGTGTGGCGCCGATTTCTCCTGTTAGGGATATCTTTCCTGTTTTTTTATCAAAAGTACCGCCTCTATTGATTTGTATTATGCAATACTTGTTATCTATGCTGACTTGTAAATGTGGATTAAACATATCTTCTATCTCGCAGATTGTTTCTTCGGTGCCATTAGGCAAGTTGAGACGGTAGAGAGCGAATATGTTTTTATGCACAGGAAAAGGTCCATATACAAAAGATTTTTCGTCATAGGTTATGGCCCCTTTTTGTATTCCCATAGAGAGTGGTATTTTTTCAAAAATGAATACTTCTTCTGTTTTTAGTGTTAAGAGGTCAAGTCGCATTAAAGCGTTTTTATCTTTCACTTTGTTAATGTAATAAATGGAGTTTTTAAAAGGGTTGGCTGCTATTGGGTTGCCGATGGCTGCTTTGCAAAGTCTGAGGGATGAGAAGTCACATATCCATATTTCTGTATTTCTGCCAAAGGGCTTTCTTGTTATGGCTATACGGCTTCCATCTTGAGAAGCAAAACGCTGTTCGCAATAGATGTTGTTGCTTGTAACAGGTTCGCTTGTGAGTTGCTCAATAACAGCGCCTGTCTCTTCATCTTCTTTTAATTGAATCGCTTCAGGTATCCATTTTATTTCTTTCATTTTTTCTTCTCTTGCTCATTTTAAAATGATATCTAATGCTTTACTATCAAAACTATGTTCGCCGGCGTGTTCAAGGAAGAGAATGTTATTTTCTGCATTAAAGGATTTATAAATTTGTTTTGTAATGAGAAAAGCTTTTCTTGCGCTTTTGATGGGGAATATGGCGTCCTTTTTGCCATTTTGAATTATAAGTTGACGTGGCGCAATGAGTCCGGCAATATCTGGCAAATCAAACCATTTTGCCAGAGAAGGCACATAATTGCAGCTGCAATGGCGGATGTTGATGATGGAATCTTCCATGCAAGTTAGATAGCCGGAGATCAGAGCGCGTTTTATGCGTGATTCAAGAGCTGAAAGGTAAAGAGTAAGCAAACCTCCGCCAGATAGTCCCATACAAGCAAGATTGGATGTATCAAAAAGATGAGGTGAATTTTCCAACCAATCTATCAAGCTGATTATATCTTTTACGCGAATGCCGATCAAAGTTTTGCCGACGAGTGTGGCATTTAAAAACGGTTTTTCACAGCCGCCACTCATATCAGGGCGAGCTTCTTCAACATAGTCCACTCGCTCTCCGAAGCAGAATAATTCAGGAGCAACGGCACACCATCCTTTTCTGGCTGCCTGTATGGCGTAATCATAATTTAGGACATCTATTAGTTTTTTTGCTTCTTTATTGGCGGGCATATTGATTACGTCTCTGGCACCATTGCCATGTCCATGCAAACAAATAATAGTTCTATAAGGTGGAGAGAAGTTTTTTGGCTTAACGATGTAAATAGGCATTTCCCGATAAAGCCCTGCAACAATTTTCCATTTTTCTTTTTTTTTGTGTTTAAAGGTCAGCCGTCTCAACAGCTTTTCGTTATTTGTGCTACAAGAAGGGGCAAGTTCTTCACCGAGTAGTTCCCACAGTTTGCGACGAGCTTTCTTCTGCCACTGTAATGGATTTTTAGAATAAACTGAGTTAAAAGAGAACTTTTTTGGTGTATGTAAAAAGACCTCTTTCAGATAAGCAAGTGGCGAGTATGTTCGTGGTTTGGCAAGCTTAATGGCTTTTGGCGGAAAAAGCGAAGAACGGCTTTCATTTTTTGATGTTCTTTTTGTTTTTCCTTTCATAGAGGTACCTCCTTACTATTTTGTTGAGCTTAAGTTTTTCAAGAGGATCCATTGGTTTGTTGGTGCAATAAAGTTCGTGCCATAGACTATTTTTTCTCGCATCTCTATTATGAGCTTTTTAAATTTAAGGGGATAATGCGCTATGCCATCTTTATCATACTTCCAGTAGCAGTTGCGTGGAAAATGATACTGTTCGCCCGGATATTGCCCCGGAAGTGGAAAACTTATTTTTCCCCAACCATCAAAAGTGATATAAGAAAGTGCTTCTGAATCATTTGCATTCCAATCTGCAATATTAAGAAAAGTACCTTTCATTAGCTCATTGGTTGGCAGCCAATCAGCCATCCATCTGGTAGGGTTGCCATCCATAGCGGCTCCTAAAGAAATCCATCGTTGTCCTATGGCATCTTCCATTTCAAAGATGATGCGTCCCCATCCTGAATTTCCGTAGGCATATATTTCCAGTTGAGAATGGTTCGTTGGGATGGCAACTGATTTTGTAATGTTTAGGAGCGCATAAGTTGGTTGGAAGGCTATTCCATCGGTAGGGAAGATCGGCAAAATTTTTAGTGCTGAGACTGCTTCAGATGTAAAAGAAGTTATTGCAAATTCAAAATCTCCTTTGCGTCTTGGTACATCAAAGTTATAAGTTTCAAGTTCAAAATTTCTCTGGTTTTCTATTAGCCAGTCATTAAGGTTTGTCATAGAGCTTATTATGAACGAAGTATTTGAAGGTAATAATGAATGGTTGGAAAGCAGAATGGAAGTAAGTTGAGAGGTTGCTATTAAATAGCAAGGTGAAGCATCAACATCAAAGGAGATGGCACTGTTTGATCCGTTAAGAACGCTTTCCCGTGCCTGCCAGTCTATTAATGTTGTAGTTACAGGATTTGGAAAACGCATTTGTATGTTTCGCTTTTGTTTAACGCTCCAGCAGGCATATATATGGGCTGAAGGTTTTTTGAAAAATTCTAAAACAAAAGTGGAAAGAGAGCCTGTGTTGTGGATCTTTTTAAACTCTGTCCCATCGAGGATTAGTGTTAGAGTTGCGTATGCAACGAAAGATGGTTTTGGATTAAGTTCTGGATGTCTGTGCAATAATCCTGCTGCTCCCCAGTTGCTGTAATAGTAGGAATTGCCTACATCACATATACTACCGGGATTTATGTGTTTCATTTGCCATGCCAGAGCCAACAAAATATCTCTAGTGTAGTAATTGGCTTGTTGTTTTTCAGATAAATTCCCCGGCGCAGTTGAGCGGCACATCCATTCATAACAGATATCAAGAGGTTTTTCTGCATATCCATATTTGTCAAGGATTTGCTTAAAGACCCAGATGGTAATTAAAGATACGTTGTCAGGCGGCGCTTCTGGTGGTCTCATAAATCCACAATTTTCAATTCCAACTGCGTCAAAGAGTTCTGAAGGATATTTGTTTCGTAGGAATTCTTCAACGAGATGAGGATTGCCATTGCCAAACAAAATTTGTACATTTGGCAGCTCTTTGCGGATTATTCTGGCAGATTCTATAGCATTATTCCACATATTGCTGAAAATTTTTTGCTCATTTTCAGAAAGGAGATAAGGAGAACGGTTGAGCAAACAATCTACTTGTCTCATGACATGAGCGGCTGATATTGCATGTTCGTGGAAGAATAGCACTCGCTTCTCTGCGAAAGGATTGTTTTCAAAATATGCCTTAACATTTTTTAGATAGTTGGTGTTTTGCGCCTGTGGAGAAGCATTGTCAATGATGCCATATTTCTTGTAAATTTCAGGAGGACATTTCAGGCTATATCTTATTCCAAGTTTTTTCATAAGGGGTGCCACCTCATCTGTGGTTGGTGTGTTATGTGCGCCATTAAAATTCCAAATGCCCCATGGTGCATTAGCAGTTTTGTCTCTTGTATCTTGTGGCAATAAGGCGAAAGTGGTTCTACGTGTAAGCAACTTATTGTCATTTTCTGCAAGGCTTACTTCAAGTGTGTAATAGCCACGAGGCACATTGAAATTAACTGGCAGTTCTATTGATCTGCGGGGTGGAACAACAAGTTCTTTATCAAATACATAAATTTTTTCTTCAGTATCAATTGCTTTAGCCGATATTTTAATCTTTCTATCATTTTTTGTAATATTCGTAAGCGTAAGTTTGAAAGTTGGAAGTGAGGGTTCGTTAAAAATGTTGCCTCGCTCTTCACCTTTTAAACATAGTTGAATTGGAGAAGCTTCAAGCGTCAAAGCAAAAATATGTGCGCCACTTGGCAGTCCTAACGGCCTTATTCTGAATCGGCAAGGATCAGGCTTGCGAACTGCCAATAGCAGTTCTTTAGTTATCTCCATCTGAAGAAAATCTCCTAAATGCTCAAAATCTTGTGGAAATGGAGTGTTGAGTGGGATTCTTATAAGGAAGATATGTCCTGTTGTGACTGCTCCTGATATGATGTTGCTAAAGGTTAGTGGAAAGGTTTTGATAATTTGAGTGTTAGTTTGTTGTATATTTAGTGGTGCTTCATTCCAGCGTGGAATATAGGCTGTGGTATCGTTGAAAATGCCGTAACCATCGAAGCGCCCTATCCTAAATGAAATAACTGGCGATTTCATGCTATCAATATCTGAAAAACCGAGCATATACACAGCGCTATATGAATAATTTGGGATACGTAAAATCCGCATTCGTGGGTCATTATCAAAAGGCGGACCAGAATCATAAGCTTCGTAGTAGCTTGAAGGGTCTTTTTTGCATTCAATCCAGCAAGCATCTTTTAGAGCCCAGTTGTCTTTTCCATCCATCTTCATTCCATAAATGAAAGGAATCTCATCTTGCTTTGGTGTGGGCTGATCTTGAAGCAATTGCCATTCATTGTCTATTTTTTCTCTTGATGTGTTGTTGAAAAAACTGTTTATAGGCACAGGTAAGAGATACTTTTGCTGTGTTAACTTTTCTGCCTTATAACTCTTTAGTTTGTCATCTAGAGCTAGCGAAAGAATTATTTTCCAATCACTGGCTGGTTTTAGCGCATCATTTGTAATGGAGAAAAGCAATTTTCCTGAAGACCAAAAACGCAGGCAATAAGCCCGTTGCTCAATTGAGAAAGATATTCCAGTTTCTAACCAACTTAGAGGAAGATAGGCATTTTTATTTAGCTTTTCTATTTCTTCTGGAGAAGGTGGCACAAAAGATAATGAATGTTGTGTAATGGCTCTTTTTGCCGCATTTTCTTCTTCCAATCTCAATACTAGCTTTCTTCCTTCCTTATCTTCTTTAATAATTTTTATGAGGTGGGAAGGTATATTAGAATTGGATAAAAAAGAGATTTTTATTGGGATTGAGCCTGATCCAGCCTGAATTAGAAAATGGTGGAAGGTTCCATCGCTATATATGTTTGAAAAAATCAAAGTTTGATATTGCTTATCAGGGGATATAGCGTTCTTTGAATCTTCTTTTGTGTGTAATGTTGTAATACAGGAAGAAGAGAGCAAAAAAAACAAAAGGTAAAGGCAAAAAGAAGTGCAAAGGCTGATTTTCATAGGGGCGCTCCTGCGGGCCAAATTTGACTGCCAGAATCCAGAATGTGCCATTTTTTATAAGGCACAACCCAGTTAATTTTTTGTTGGATTGCAGAAGTATCCGTTAAAGTGGCAAGCGAGGATTTTCCGTTTCGTTTGGCATAGATAAGTCTGCCGTTATCCAGGACAACCCAGCGTCCATCTGGGCAATGCACAGCCACCATACAATGGCTTTTTTGGCTTGGCAGTTTGCCATCCCATATCCCACATCTATATGCCCGAAAGTGTCCTTTACCATTGATGGGTCGCAACTCCTCTATTAGCCCTTTGATTGCGGTTGCAAATGCGCCGCAAATGCCTGAGCCAAATCTTATAATGGAAAGGGGAGTATTTGCGCACTCACCGAAACGGTCAATTATTTCATAAACCATAACGTCTGGCTGCGCAATAAGAATAGAAGCTGCAGCAAGTCTTTCTTCATCTGTGCGAAAACATTTCTCGATAATTTCAGCGAGAAGTCGCATCGCGTTTTCTTTCATAAGGTCTATAGTTGTTTTTCCATCTTCTGTGCGCAATGAAAAGTCGGAAGGTGCACCATCTGCAGTAGATACTCTAATTAAACGGGGTAATTTTGATGCAATTTTTATAGCCTCTTTCCAACTTGGATCAGCAATAGTTTTACTTATAGCTGGTCTTTTGCCCGGCCTTAAATAAAACTGCATTGGATATGCAGCAAAGAAAAAAGGAGAGTTTTTTGAATTATTCTGCACAGCTATTTCCATTATGTTATTTTTAGCTATTTTATCGTAGTCATAGGGAATTTTTATGAGTTGTTTTTTGCCTGTAATTTGAATTTTTATTGGCGGATTTTCCAATCGTTCTTTTTTTTCTGTTAGCGTAAATTTATGTCTTAATTTAAAGATCAAGTTGCCATTTGCCTTTTGGGACGTTTTTAACGCATTTATTACAAGATAATTTTTGCCGATAAATCCTTCGCCAAGCCATATATTTGTAAAAATTACTGGCGGATTAGATAAATAGAGATCACCAAATCGTAGGGGAAATTCAGCATTTTCACCAAACCAGTTTACAGGCGAAAGCACAGATTGTTCGGGTGGTAAAGATCTCTTAATTCGTAAGGCATTAAAGCCAATAACAGGTGGAATACTCTTTATACCAGCCACTTCTTTTAAAAAAGCGAAAGGAACTGTAAATGAAGCCAGCCAGCCTTTCTTATCTTTATCCATTGTTGCTGTGCCTTTCCAGCCAATATTTGAGGCTATTCTAGTTTCAAACAATGTGCCAAATGGATTTACGGGATGCAACGAGCCTGTTTGCCTTCCAAACAGTGTTGCCTTATTGCCAGATGGCGTAAGTATGAGTTCTGTGTATTCACAATGATTGTGTTTTACATCAAAAAAAAGCGCAACATAATCAGACACATAGCACAGACGTTTCAGCGTTTTGTGCTTAAAAATGCTTTGCTCTTCTCTCCTATTAAAGGATATACCTGTACGATCTTCGCAACGTATAGAGATATGGAGAGCAGAAGGGCTATGCCATACTTTTAAATAGGTTGGCGATTCTGGCTGAAATTTTAACGAGTGAATACCGTTCAAAATAAAGGAATGAGAGGGGATGTTAATTTTAGAAATGTCTACTTCTCTGTTGATTTTTTTCGCCACTATCGTGAGCGGCTGATGCAAAGAAGTAGGTAATAACCTTCGATGTAGCAAGTATTTTTGGTGCGATGAATTACAAATTTCTTTAAAGAACCAGCTATGTTCTGGTGGCACATAACATTTTCTCATAATGCTCCTTTATGCTTATTTAATCATATAAAATGTTCCTTGTGGGCATATATAAATTATGAAAACTGCGCTGCCGGGCTGAGCTGGAGTTCTCCCACCATAATTGTAATAATAAAGGCCATTAGTAACATCAATTGTTCCCTGAAAAGAAGGAATGCTATTAGTAAATATGCAGCGTAGAGGAGTTTTATCTGCTCGTAAATCCTGATATGCATGTTCTGAAAGTGGCAAGTTGCCAGTTATAATTGAAACTCTTCCACCACCACCACCGCCATTGTAAGTAGAATTAAAACCATCACCACCACGAGCGCTAATAGTTCCATTTGTTCCAAAAAATCGTTTTGCCATTATTAAAATGCCGCCACCCGAGCCGCCACCACCATCACCACCGATACCTAAATTCCTATAGGTACCTCCTGCACCATTTGCAGATATTATCCCATCAAGCTGTATCCCTTGTTTGGCTTCAAGCCTGATAAAGCCACCGCCCCAGCCACCGCAGTTGCTTCGGGCACTGCTGCTCCCCGGCAGAAAGGGCATATTTGTTGAACCATAAGGTAATCCACCGTAGTATACGCCATCTCCACCTTTACCACCATATCCACCTCCGCCGTCATAATCTGTGCCAGCACATTGCGATTTTCCCGGCCCATAGCCGGTTCTAAAGCCTTTGCCCACTGCATTTATTCCTTGATTGGTTTGAGCGGCATTTATGCCATGAATTATAATATTACTTGCTATTACCAATGGGGCAGCGCCATCAGTCGGATGTGACCACAAGTAGAGCCATGAGTTATCCACTATCCTCAATTCACCAGCAACTTCTAAAAGTGCTCCATAATTAACTGCTTTACCATTGGTTGAACTTGAATAAATGGTAAGAGATGCATTATTCGTGATGATTAAATTGCCTTTAACTATCAATGCACTATTAGTTGCACCAGCAAATTTTCCTATTCTAATGTGACTATTTGTGGAAATTACGAGATCTCCATTAACTTCTATAGAAAAACCATCATAGTCAAAATGGAAAGATGAGTTTGTAATAAAAGAGGAGGAAGTAGACCAGTTGGTAAAATTCGGAATAACTATACGAACTTTATTAAAGAGATTAGTTGCAAGTAAATTAGAAGATAGTAAGGAAGTATCTGAAAGGTAAAGAGTTCCCCAATGTGCTCGCCAGTAATCCCATCCTT
>CAZBHO010000018.1:17021-42369 GCA_964491945.1 uncultured Verrucomicrobiota bacterium
CTATTCCACCTGCCGTCGAAAATGTGAAGCCAGCATTAATGGTGATGTTGGAATATATAATGGCAATTCTTCCACCACCACCGCCACCACTATGGGTGGCATACCCACCTATTCCGCCACTTGCATTCAATTTTCCGTTGGTATTTCCTATAAATGAATTGCAAGTTATAAATATGCTTCCGCCTGATCCTCCACCTCCGTGGGCATCTCCACTGCCAGTTCCTGGCGCACCAGAACAATCTATAATTCCATCCACAATTACAGTGCCACTGGCTACAATTCTTACGGCGCCACCACCATACGAATTTGTGTTTGCCATTCTATTGCCACCTCCGCTGCCAGGTTCTATCGGGGTAGCAGGGTCACCATACACCATTTCTTGGGGAGGGAAACATCCTGTGCCAGCTCCGCCACGTCCTCCGTAACTGCCGCCAGCACCGTAATCCACAAATGTGCCGTGTCCGGGGCCATCATTTCGCATAAATCCGCAGCCGATAGCATATATTGTTGCACCTGATGATAACAAAAAATTTGAACATACAATATAGACACGGTTGGACATATCTGTGTTTGTAAAGCCACAGGCTGGACGCAAAATTGCACCTTTGTAAATAAAGATGTTGGTTGCCATAACCAGTGTATCCCAATTTGAAAAAACAAGGATGTTACTGGTAATAGTCAGACTTGCGAGATTCGGGGTGCTGTTTGTAAGTAGTATTCCAGTTGGAACATTGGAGATTATTATATCATCACTATTTACTGGCAATTGTGCTGGCTCCCAGTTGGCGCTATTAAACCAATTGCTATCTACCGTGCCTTTCCAAGAAAGAGTTATTGCATTTATTGTTGCCGTTAAGGCACATAACAATATGCTGAAGCGCAGTATAACTGCTTTTCCAAAGGATGAGCCATATTTATTCATAGCGTATTCTCCTTTGTCTATTTAATTTCTATAGTTGCTATTGGTGCTGTCTTTTCAATAAATAT
Organism: uncultured Verrucomicrobiota bacterium; assembly: GCA_964491945.1. Classification (GTDB taxonomy): domain Bacteria; phylum Verrucomicrobiota; class Kiritimatiellia; order JAAZAB01; family JAAZAB01; genus CAZBHO01. The sequence continues at coordinate 18,009 of CAZBHO010000018.1, forward strand.
CCTGTATCTACTAATCCTGTTTTTCCCAGTTAAGTCTCTTGTTTTGCTTGCGGAACGTCCGAGTGGGACTAAACAATCTTCCACAACGTAAAGATAATTTTTTGAGAAACATACAGAGTGAGCTGGTCCAAGCTTTTTATCAGAGAGAAAGGAAAGTTTTTTTAGAGCTTTTCCAGTATCAAGCAGGATAGCAACAGCATCCACTGGTTGATTACGTAGTGCTGCAAATAATAGGAAATTGGTTTTGTCAAAAGCAAGTCCGAGTGGCACAAGGTCAGAGAAGTGTATTGAGTATAGCGATACATTTTGATCTGGGAGCGCTTTGCACTTTGTTATTGTGCATTGGTAGTCTGATACAAAGAAGATATCTTCTTCTGGCAAGGCTGTCATACTCGGTCCCCAGTATGTATCTATTAGTGGTGGCAATTTATACCAGAGGTTTCCTTGCTTGTCATAATATAATAGTGCTGGATTCGGGTCAGGGCAGGTTCTATCGAAGCTATATCCATCGAAGGAGTGGATAATGTTGGTACTGGTAAGGCAAAGTCCAAAGTGGCGTATGCGCGGATCTTTGCTTGCAATCGTATAAAGAGGGGCACCAGTTTTTAGGCTATATACTCCTATGCCATAGCGTGTGCGAGTTGCCCCTGCGGCGAATATCAGGTTTTGCTCTTCATCAAGAGCAAATTGATGAGAGCGCTCCAACTTTATTGTGCCTGAAGCAGCAAAGTTGGTGTCAATACTTTTACCATCAGGCGAAAGCTTAACAATACTTGAGCCTCCTTGATTGGTTGGCCATAAAAGGACATAAAGCGATTGATTGCTTGCCACTTCAATCTGCCATGGGTTTTCAAAGAAAGTGGGAAAATAGTATTTTATAGTTAGTTCATCACCTTTTGATATTTTAATGGATGAGCTGAAGGCAAATTTGTTGTCTTTGATATAACAATAATTGCCTCCGATAGTGTCATCGTGAGAGATAGGATAGTTTGTGCCATTTAAGTTTATTGAATAAACCAGTCCTTCAGGCAGTGTAATTTTGTCGGTAGGATCCTCAATGGCTTGTTTTATTTCAAAAGAGCCTATTCTGCCGTTCAGGCCGAAAGTATTATCAAGTTGCCAATAGAGGTTGGTACATAGAATAACATAGTATTTTCCTGCTGGCGCAACTTTATAATCATTATCAATGCCATCCCACTCAACAACACATTCTTCATCTTTTTGCTTAATTTCAAGCGCTCTAATAGGGATACCATCATTTCTTGTGATGATGGCAAAGCTGATAGTAGGCTTCTTTAGGGTTTCTTGTATTGCAATTCTGGCAATGCGCTCTGTTGTGGCAGTTGGACTTATCGTGATGATGGGGAGCTCATGACAAAAGATATGGAGATTTATCCCTTGCAGTAATGCGAGAATAGCTATGATTTTTTTGCAGTTATTCATGATGCTGTACCTTTATTTTAGTATTCAACTATTAAAATATCAATTGCTTTCATTTTTAACTCTATTTTTGAGTTTGCTCCATTTTTATCAATTTTTTCTATTTTGCCACGCAGAGCCCTTGCATTAAGAGGTTCCTTTTCTAATTTTACTGTGCAGGTGCGCTCTTTAATGTTTTCCCAGTGTGGTGGAATGAGTGTATTCGCTGCTCCATACGAGTAATCCCATAGAAAAACCACATCATACTTTTTTGATGACCATCGCCGAGCCACAAGTAGCTCATTAGTTATCCCACAGGTGCGATAAGAGATTGTTGATTCATTAAGCGGAAGAGTTAAATAATGGCTCATTTCTGATGAGAAGAAAGGAGCTATCTTCCTCTCGTTCCATGACGTTTTAGCTCTTTGATGATGATCCCAGATATAGGATAGCCCCATAAAGAACCCGAAAATAAAAACTTTACCAGCTTCTTTTTCTATCTTTATCATGGCTGGCGTGTTATTGGTGAATTGCAAAATTACCTCTACATCTTGCGGAGCAATTATTTTGCATTTATCATAAATTATTGGGATATCTGCAGGCACAGTTCTATCAATTTGTGGATAAGAAGGTAAGTCTATCGAAAGTTCGCCAATCCTATGCCTTGAATCAAAATATGGTTTTATGCCATATTCTGGTAGGAAATCATCCAGAGGTATTATTCTATTAAACTCGTCTTTTAATTGATAGCCCTCCATAATGAGGCATCCGCCTTTTTTTACCCAATGTTTAATTTCATTCCATGCAGCAAGCGTGATATAACTGAAAGGCATATATAATGCCGAATAGTTTGTGAGAGATTTATCTTCAATATCATATTGAGAAATAATATCAAAGTTGATATTGTTGTGAAGAAGAGCAAAATATAGAGCCTTAAATTCATTATAGTGTTCTGGTAGCCATATTTGCTGTGGTGTTGTCCAGAGTAATGCTACTTTTGCTTTTTCAGGAGATGAATTTAAAAGAAAGGGCTCAACTTCGGCGAGCTCTCTAGCAATATGACAGAGCTCTTTTATAATCTCTGGCTTTAGTTCCCACGGCAACCCCTCATTGGCGTTGATGGCTGGGCCATAAGCATAAAACTCTATATCCCATATTCCGCGAGAAATTTGGCTATATGTTTTGACGTGCAATTCTAGGGGCGTTACGTCTGATTCAGCAATGTTATATATGCCTAATGGCAGACCATTTGCCTGTGACCTCATAGCATCTGCCAGAAAATCTGCCAGCCCTAATATGATATAGTGCTTATCTCTTCCCCACCAATCTTCACTCCATAATGCGTTTAGAGCTTTCTGTCTATATATATGCCACAGGTCCCAACCTTGCCCATCTACGCCGCCATTGTAATAGGTTGCCACAGGCCAGTTTGGGGAGATAAGCACGTTAGGGAAAAATCGTAGAGTTTCGTTGCATGCATTTTTAAAAAGTTCTGCCCATTCTGCCATCCGTGCTTGATGAGCAAAGTAATAGAGCATAGGTTCTTTTGCTCGCATAAGGCCGTGAGGTAGATATAGAGAAATGCTCTTTTCTGCTGTTTGCGGAATTGCAACTGCTTGAGCTTTAAGATATTTTTCTACAACTCCTCTGGCATTTTGATGCTCAATAAAATCTTCAAAAGTTCCACTTGATATTTCATCTCCCATAATCATAAACCTTACTTTGTTTATTAAATTCCGATATTGATAATAGCCAAGTATGTGGAGCACATTTTGCTGATAGTCTTCTTTCTTCCATTTCTTTTGCCATGGCTCTTGAGGTAGAACAGTGCTCCCTTTATGAAAAGGCAAATTTAGTTTCATAAGGCACTCCCCTTCGGCAAACCCTATGCCATTTATCCCAATTTTTTTAAATAATTGACTTTGCAATGTAAGATATTCATCACTTACATCTTTGAGAGCTGCTCTTCCAAAACCTGCATATAAAGCTATCTTCTGAGGAAGAGATTGATAAGGTATTTTTTGAATTTCTTTCTCGGCTTCACTAATCAAAAATTTTGTCCACTCTTCACAAGTAACAATCATATTGTTCTTTGAGTTGTAGAGGTAAAAGTTCTGCTGTTTATCAGTAGGGCTTGCGGATAATTCTATCTCTCTTTTTATCTCTATTGAATTGCTTTTTATTAAAGACAATTTCGCTATATACTGAATAGTTTGATCTTTTGGAAAGTTAGTAGGAAAAATTGTTGTTATATGTAAAGTTGTGGCATAGGGGGTTTTTATAACAGGAGATGTAGCAAGAGGTGGAAGCCATTCTATCTGATTGGTTGGAAGCGTTGCCACCAGTCCTGTAGAAATTAAATATCCAAGATGTGGCCACCATGGGTGCTGTGGGCGAGAGAGTGATAGACTAAAACTTAAAAAGCTGCTGGATTTATTGTAAATGGAAAGCTCTAGATATGGTTTATGGTTGTTGGCAGAGAGTACGATAGTAAATGCAATAATAAAGGATGCAGCAATGATAGGTATGAAAAGCTTTCTTATTTTATATTGCTTCTGCATTCTGTGCACGCCGATTGTAGTTCTTATTACCTATCATTGAACAGGATAGTGACAAACAATTCAAGGCTATTATGCTGCTGTTTTTTTTGCATCAGTGGTGAGTAAAAAAATACTAGCCAGAAGATTTAAACACAGGATTGACCATTTTGAGAGGTATCTCTTTTGCTAATGCTGGTAAAGCCCCCGATTCAAAATAGTGGATTATTGCCATGCTGACTTCTCTGGCAAAACGTTCAATAGGGTAGGGATAGTGGATTAAGAGAGGAAGTGTTTGTATGTGGGTAGGCACACAATTGATGCCAACTATATTAACTTCTGCTGGCACAGCAACACGCTGCTTTAATAGAGCCATTAAAACCAAACCTGCGGGAATAGGCTCTACTGTAATAATAGCATTTCCTTTTCTGACTTCTGTAATAAAACCGCAAATAGTATGGTTTTGTTCATATAATGTATTAGGAATTCTTACCACCTTGCCGCTAATATCAGGAAAGACTCTCTTTGCTTCTTCAAGAAGCCTGTTAAATTTCTCATCCATCTGTGGTGAAGTTCCCTTGCTAATGAGTAAATATATTTTTGTAAATCCGTTGCGTAAAAGAAGAAAGACAGCATGTCGTATCGCTGAAAAAACATCGATAGAAATGTATGGCAATTTGATGCCCTGTTCCGGGGAGCCAATAAGTAAGGCATTCTTGAAATGCTCAAAAAGTTGTTGATATTTTAGGGGGATAGAAGCAAGTGCCAGCACTTCCCAGTAGCGTTCCCCCTGCTTGTATAGATAATCAAGCCTCTTATTATTGCAAACTTCAAGATATAAACTTATATTATGAATGGTTAGTTTTTGAGTAATTGCCATAACTATTTCAGAAATAATTGGAGAGTATTTCAGCCTTTTATCATACATAAGCCAGCGAACCACAGGTTGATGATGTGTATTAGGTTTGTGTTTGAATGGTTTTCGTAAAAGATAAAAATTTTCTCTCGGCTTTGCTCCCAGCCAACCCTCTCTCTTTAAGATCTTTATCGCATCTTGTAAGGTATGTGTGGATACCTTTAATTGTTTGCTCCAGTTTCGTAGGGTAGGTAAAGGCTCGGAAATTGTTCCATTTGCAATAGCAGAACGCAAATAATCTGCCAGTTGTTCAGCTCTATTGCGTAGATAAGTCATAAGATTTTGAATGTTTCTCTTTTAAAATAAATTCTTACTAAGAAAAAATCAAGCATTTCATTACTTTTATCTGCTTAATAAGTATAACAAATGGATGATTAAAAGAATACGACAATAAAAAATGCTTGCTTCTTGGCATTGTGATGTGCAATATAAAAAAAAATTATATATAAATAAAGGAGGCATAGATGACATATACTGAGGCAAAGGATGCTCTCTTGCAATTGGAAAGTAAACTGAAAGAAATGCGGAGGTATCTTTGACATCGCTGGCAAAGAAGCAGAATTGGAACAGTTAGAGAAAATGATGGGGGCGCCAGATTTTTGGAATAATCAGCGTGCAGCAAAAGAGACTCTAGAAAAAGCCAATCGTTGTAAGTTGGTGCTTGAGTCCTATAAAAAGCTTTGTTCAAAAATGGAAGATATCAAGGCAATGATTGAACTTGCTGCTGAGGTGAACGGAGATGAACAACTTGCATTGCTAAATGAAGCTTCATCAGAAATAAGCAAGGTGCAACAAGAGATTGATGGAATAGAAATTAAATCCTTATTGGATGGCAAGTTTGATAGGCACAATGCTTATTTAAGCCTGCATGCCGGAGCAGGAGGCACTGAAGCCTGCGACTGGGTTGCAATGCTTTTAAGAATGTATAGGCGCTATTGTGAAAATAAGGGGTTTGAAGTAACAATAATGGATAGTTTGCCCGGCGATGAGGCTGGAATTAAAAGTTGTACCTTTCTTGTTAGCGGTGAATATGCTTATGGATATCTTTCTGCAGAACGTGGCGTGCATCGGCTGGTACGTATAAGCCCTTTTGATGCAAATAAAAGGCGGCATACATCATTTGCATCGCTTGATGTCGTGGCTGAACTTGATGATGAGGGTGAGGAAGTGGAAATCAAGGAGTCAGAAGTTGAAATAGACACCTTTAGAGCCAGCGGGGCTGGAGGGCAGCATGTAAATAGAACAGATTCTGCAGTGCGTATTAAACATATTCCTACAGGCATAATTGTTGCCTGCCAATCGGAGCGTTCTCAATATGCCAATAAAACAAAAGCAATGAAGTTGTTGAAGGCAAAGGTGTATGAATATATGCAGGATCAGAAGAGACAGGAACTTGAAAAGTTCTATGGCGATAAAGGAGAAATTGCGTGGGGGCGTCAAATAAGGTCTTATGTACTACAACCATATACTCTTGTTAAAGATCATCGGTCAGGCTTTGAGGTTGGTAATGCCCAGAGTGTTCTTGAGGGCAATATTGATGTATTTATAGAGGCTTTCTTAAAATACAAAAAGACCGGTAAAAGATTTGGTGATGATAAGGAGCTTGTGGATGACTAAAAAAAATACAATTTTTGTTAAAAGTATGACAGGACATGGCCACAATGAGGTTTTATGTGGCAATATAAAATTCTTGATAGATATTTTCTCTACCAATCACAGGCAATTGGATATGGCTTTTGATCTGCCAGACGATATGATGGTTTTAGAGTCTAATTTGAGGGAGCGTATAAAAAGGAAAATTAGGCGTGGATCCATTTTCTGCAAGATTACAGCTTCCTGCCATAAGGATAAATTTGTGTTAAAGGAGAGAGAGCTCTCACAATTAAATTTGGCACTTAAAGGATTAAGGCATATAGCCAAAGCACTTAACTTAAAGGATGACATCACTCTTTCTAGTTTTTTGATACATATAGATAGAATAAAAAATGGCGTATCTGGTAGATCTTTAATGCCATTGGATTTTGCTAGGATACTTGATGCATTTGAACAGGCGGTCGAGAAAATGATATCTATGAGAAGAAAAGAAGGGAAAGCTCTTGCTGATGATATATTGAAACGGTTAAAGCAAATTGAAATTAATATTGAAAAAATCAAAAAAATTTTGCCACAGATGGCAAAACAATATCGCCGTAAACTAATATCAAGATTAAAAGAGTTTACACAGGAAATTGCCGCTGATGATGAACGTATATTAAAAGAAGTTGCTTTTATGGCTGAACGAGTTGATATCAACGAAGAACTGGTGCGTTTAAAGAGCCACATCGCTCAGTTTAAAAAGGTTCTCTTTTCTGATGAACCATATGGCAAGAAACTTGACTTTTTGATACAGGAAATGATAAGAGAATGTTCAACTATTGCGGCGAAAGCTAATAATAAAGATATCTCACATCTGATTGTTGATTCAAGAGCCGATATAGAAAGAATTCGTGAACAAGTGCAAAATTTGGAATGAAGTCAATAGATAACAATAAGCATCCTTTGTTGATATTGCTTTCTTCGCCATCAGGTGGAGGGAAAACCACTCTTTGCCGTATGCTGTTGCAAGATTTTCCAGATATGTTTTATTCCATTTCTTGCACAACTAGAGATGCGCGTTCTGGTGAGGTGGATGGAAAGCACTATTTCTTTTTATCGGAAGAAGAGTTTAAAACCCGTATTGAACAGGGTTTTTTTATAGAATATGCCAGAGTTCATAATCATTGGTATGGCACACCAGCTGAACCTATATATAAAAATTTGGCGCTGGGGAAAGATGTTCTGTTGCAAATTGATGTTCAGGGGGCAGATCGAATTAGAAATTTTTTAAAAAGCTCATCTGCTTCTTCTATAAGTTTCCAGCAGTTTGTTGATATATTCATTATGCCGCCTTCTATTGAAGAAATAAAAGTCCGTCTTGAAAAACGCGGGGAAGATTCACGTGAAACTATTGAAAAGCGTTTGCTTAATGCGCGCCATGAGATGGAACAATGGGATAAATATAAATACGTTGTGATGAATGACGATTTGATGCTTGCATATCAAAGGCTAAAAGCTATTATTACAGCTGAGCATTGCAGAGTAATAAAAAGAGATGAGAGAAATGAATGAAAAAGAACTATGAAATAGTGCTTGGGGTTACTGGCTCAATAGCGGCATATAAAGCAGCAGAACTCACAAGGCTTATGGTGAAGCAAGGATGGGATGTTTCAGTGATAATGACGAGAGCAGCCACTCGCTTTGTGGGAGAAATTACTTTTAGAACCCTTTCAAAAAATCCTGTTTTAATTGATGAATTTGAAGAACCAGAAGAATGGAACCCAGCGCATATTTCACTGGCAGATAAAGCTGATTGTTTGGTGATTGCGCCATGTACGGCTAATGTTATAGCAAAAATAGCCTGTGGTATAGCTGATGATGCATTGACTGCCACAGTGCTTGCTTGCAAGGCACCAGTGGTTATCGCGCCTGCAATGAACGTGAATATGTGGGAAAACCAGATAACGCAAGAAAATATAGCCAGATTGAAACAAAGAGGCTTCTTTTTTGTTGATACTGAAGAAGGGGAACTTGCTTGCGGCTGGCAGGGCAAGGGCAGGTTTGCAGCTCTGGAAAAAATAGTTCAAGTTATAGCTGACACAGTGGCTGATAAATGAATTATATAATTTTTATTTGTAATTTTTCATAATTGGCATTTTTATATAGCCACCAACAGTGAGTTAAAATTAATACAGCATATAACCACATATTAGTTCCATATTTGCAAATTATCTTTTATTAATATTCATGCGGGAGGTTTTATTGGATTTGATGATTGTATTGTGAGAGGAGATAGTTTTTTCATTACTTATGATGGTAGAGGGTTTAAATGGTGTTTGTGGGTTTGGCACTAATGTGTTGTTTTTTGGATGGGTAAGAGCGTTTGTTATTGATGGGGATAAAGTAGTATCTGGTGAAGATATATTTGCATTACTTAAGGATTCTATGGAAACTGTTTTTTGATTGGCTTCTTTTCTGCTATCACCTTCTCTGGTGTAGAGACATAGTAAGGTGAAATTGCCTTTTAGACGGCTTTTGCCTGCACCGAGAAGAGATATAGTGATATCCTTAATATCCATAGTCATATCTTCTTTTGACAATGCATGCAAAAATTTAACTAAGGAATCAAGTTCTGCTTCCCATGTACAATCTATTGCAAGTTCGTACAGATTATTTTGTTTTTTTTCTTTCTGTGGTTTTCTCTGTATGAGTGTTACTCCATGCTCTTTAACTAATTTCTCCAGCACCTTCATATAATCGGCTGTAACATCCTTATCTGGTGGGTAAGAGGATAATTTCGTGCGAACCTCATTTAACTGTTTTTCAGCTTCAGGTTTTTTTGCGATGATTTTTCTATAAAGCTCTATTTCTTCCTGAAGTGATTTTTGAGTTTTTTTAAATTCTTTGAGACCTTCTATTTTAGGGTCTAAATACCAGTAAGTTGCCGCGAATAGCAAGGCAGCCATTGTGCACCACAACAATAAGGTTTCCCTATTAGAAAGTCTCATTTTGTCATCTCCATTTCAGATGTGTCGCTGGCAGAACTCCCTATTTTTACTTCCCCACCAGTGTTCTGCAATTTCTTTTGATTATTTGCGGTAGTCTTTTGTTCTTCTAGATGAATGGTTATTTGAAAGCTTTGAACGGTTGTTTCTTTACGTTTTGCGGGCATAATGTTTCCCATATCCACAGCAGAAAACATGTAAGATTTATCAAGAGCCTGCTTAAAATCAAGAATAGGATTTGCTGTTAAGGACTCTCCCCTTATGATTATAGTTTTGCTCTTTGTATACTGGAAAGAAGTTAAAGTTATTTCCTGTGGCATTAACTTAGTAATTTCAAGCAGATAATCCAGGAGAGATTTGGAACGATCTATATATTTTTCAAATTCCCTTATCCGTTGATTAAGGAGGCGTACTTGGTTAGCTGGTATACTTAAAGTTGCGCTTTCTTGCGTGAGCTGTTGTGTCCTTTTTTCCTCAAAGGAGTGTAAACCTGTAATTCCAGCTGTAATGATTAACCATATAGCCAGAAGCATAAATGATGCTTTCCATAATTTTTTCCTAAAAGCGATTTCGCTGGCGATTTTACGCCACTCGAGAGGAACAAAGTCTATAAGAGGAATAACTGCTCTTGTGTTGGACTTTTTTTTCTTTAATTTTTGGTTTTCTTGAAAGCTCAAAAAACGTCTAACGGCTGATGTGGTGATGTCTATTTTTTCTTCTAGTATGACGATATTGATGGCAGAGAATTTATATTTCAAAGTATTGAGGATGTATTCAGTGTCAGGTAATGAGAGGTGTAGGTGTATAGATTCTAGTGGTTTAACACCGTGATATAGCTCCATAGAAATCTGCATATTTTGTGATTCTTCAATTAGATCTAGAGCAATATCTTCTTTTGACAAGTCTTTGAATGGCAGTATATTTTTACAATGCGTAAAGTTGCCATCTTCGGTGCAAAGCAGCAATCCACCATTCAAGTCAGCATATATAAAAAAATGTCGTCCCTGTTTTGGTACACATGAACTCGTATGTAATGAGTGCCATAATGCTAATGGTTCTATATCTATTCTTTGAATGTTTAATCCAGTTCCATCTATTAAATTTTTAACTTCATCTATGTAATCTTTTTTGATTATGGCAATGAGTACTCTTGTGCTTTGTTCAAAAGAGTGAAGAACTTCGTAGGAAAAGGTGGTTTCATCGGGAGAGTAGGGGGATTGTTTATCCACCTGAAGCTGCACCATACCTTCCAATTCATCTATTTCTTTGGTAGGGAAATCAAGTATTTGAAGTAAAAGCTTTTGCGATGGTATAACAAAAGAAACGTAGCCCTGAAAGTCAGTCAGATTCGTCTCAATTGTACTAGCAATATATAATATTTTTTGTTCGGTTGATGCAGCATTTTCTCTTGTATCAAAATTGGTAGATGTGCTTTTTAGCCATTCGTATTTTTGCTTCTCTTTCTGAAAAACACTCCACTTAATGTGGTCTTCTTCTATCAATAAACCAGTTATGAGTTCATCGGTAATGTTTTTGATTTTTTTTATGTGAGGGCTGCCCCCTCCTTTTTCACTGTGGCTTTTATTCATCACTTTCTTCAAAAAAAGAGGCAGTTTTTCAAGAATACCATAGGATAAGCTACTACTGGCAACCATTTTAAACGAGCTATCTAATTTTTTTACGTGTAATTTTTCTACGAAACGCATATAGAGGTTTATATTTTCTAACAATACCTTTTTATGCAACAGCATACAGGGTTTAATAAATATCAAAATGGATATTTTATTTGAAGCAACTTTGTAATAGCTTTATAAAAAATCCTTTTTTCAGCTGCCACAAATTTTCCCAATTCCTGTGCTTGTTCTTTAAAAAATTTTAAGTCCAATCCGGCAGGAGCGCCTGTGTGTTTTTTCTCTTTTAAAGCATTGTATGGGTTTTTACATGCAAGTTCTTTTAGATTTGTTTTTACATAGTTATATGCGTCTCTAAAAGGCATACCTTCTCTTACCAGTTCAAGTGCTTTATCTGTTGCAAAAACTTCTGGAGTAAATCCTGCCCTTAATTTATCAGAATTAAATTTAATGTTTTCAAGTAGACTACGCATCACCTGTAGACTGCTATAAGTGGTCTTTATGCCACTTATAAAGAAGCCTTTAATTTCTTGAAGATCCCTATTATATCCACATGGCAGAGCCTTAACAATTTCGGCTGCAGCCATAGTGTTTGCAAGTAAAGATGATGCTTTGGCCCTTATAAGTTCTAAAACATCGGGGTTTTTCTTCTGAGGCATAATGCTACTACCTGTGCACATTTCAGATGGGAGGGTCATATATCCAAATTCAGGCATAGAAAAGATAATTAAATCCTGCGCAAGTCTGGATAAGGTAAGCATTACCTGAGATAGCCCCTGTAAAATGATGCTTTCCAGCTTGCCTCTTGCATTTATGCAATGGATGACGTTATGGACAACTCCATTAAATCCCAGAAGGTTAGCAACCATCTCTCTATTGATAGGAAATGGCACACCGTAGCCTGCAGCGGCTCCTAAAGGAGATGCGTTATTGATTTTGTAGGCAGCTTGCAAGATAACGACATCATCCAGCAAACTTTCTGCGTAAGATGTGAGCCACAGCGCAACAGAAGATGGCATTGCCGGTTGCAAATGGGTACGTCCAACCATTGGTGTGTGATATTCTGATTTGGCAGTTAGATTTATTATTTTAAGTAGCGAAATAATTTCAGAAAAAATGGCCAATAAATTATCTTTTGCATATAGCCTTAAATCAAGGGCGATCTGATCATTTCGGCTTCTTGCCGTATGTATTCTTTTGCCAATTTCACCCAGTTTCTCTGTGAGAACTCTTTCTACTGCCATATGCACATCTTGATCTTCTATAGTTATAAGAAAATCATTTTTTCTTGCTTCACGCATAATGGCAACTAGTTGGTTTATGAGGCGATCTGCATCCTTCTTTGTTAAAACGGGAACAGGTAATTTCAAGCTTGCCAGCATTCGTATGTGTGCAGCTGAGCCTATGCAGTCATAATCTAGAAGCTCCTTATCTAGCTCTATATCGTTTCCAACAGTATAGGCAAGGACGTCATTTCTGACTTTTCCGACGGTAGTTGATTTTATCGAATGATCTATTTTTTTCACAATTATGCGTTTACTTTTTTATTGCTATAACAATTGTTTTTTCGCTCATTTTAATCACGGAGACGCTATTAAGCAAGTTAGCATTCTTCCAGCTTTCGCGTATTGTTTTATTAAAATATGGAACAAGCATTTTTGCGGTTGCTCCCGGTAGGGGTAGGCGGCCTAGCTTACCACCGCTTAATTTTAATTTTCCACTTTCCTTATCCAGCACGAAAGTCAACCTTTTTGTGAATATGAATGGTCCAAACTTTTGTCCAAAAAGTTCTATTTTGTTCATTGTTTTAGCCATATTTACCATTATTGCGTCTGGATATATTTGCAGAGAAAATCTTACTGGTGATGCTCCACCTTTTAAGGAAGCCAGGAAGGAGTTGAGCTCTGCTTCAGAGAATGTTTGATTAGCGTTGAAGCCGCGTTCTAGTAAATCAATTTTTCTTGCAGCCACTTGAGCCTCTTGAGGGACATATCTGTGTGGTGGTGGAAGATCTGGCAATAAACTTAAAGTAAGAGCAACGGAAATTAATGCTATAACAAAGAGCACAATAAAAAGACGGGTTCTGGCTCTCGTGGCCGAACGATCTGGTTGTAATATATCTTTGTGTTCCACCTGCTCAAGGTCAAGTTTTGTCCTACATTTTAAGCAGTAAAGTCTACCCAACGGATTTTGAGTGCCACATTTTGAGCATATAATCATAGTTCTCCCTCTTCTTATTTTTTGCTAGAGGATCTGCTCTCTTTTTGTGATTTTGTTTCTCTAGAAGAGCTGGAAAGTTTTTTCTCTTCTGCAACTTTCTTTTTATAAGATTCGCTTCTATAATCAGTTTGGTAAAAGCCAGTACCTTTAAAAATTATACCAGCACCGCGCCCAATAAGCCTTTTCAATTTAGGCTTTTTGCATTTAGGGCATATTTTCTTAGGTTCCTCTTTTATTGATTGAAATATATCAAATTTATATCTGCATTCAGAACATTCATATTCATATGTAGGCATAATCTTTTCCCTTTCGTTCAAAAGAACTTTTTTATCCTACATCAAAAAATTCAGATTGCAATATCCAATTCACATTCTTCTCGCAAGGATGATAATTTGAAATTTAAATGTATGTCCTAATTTCCTCTTTAGTCTTGCGTATTGCAGATGTATTAGGTCTAATATAATCTTCAGGAGGATAGCCAAGACTAATAAGCAAATCTATTTTAACGTTTTTTGGTAATCCTAGTATTTTTTTGACAGCATTTTCATCAAACCAGCCAAGCATGCAAGAACCAACTCCTTCTTGTGCAGCCTGTAGTATAAGATGCTCGCAGGCAATCCCTATATCTATCAAGCTATATTGAGTGCCACGCAACATGCCTCCAAGTGCAGCGGCAAATTTCATCTTTTCTGTTATTACTACAATTATGACAGGTGCTTCTTTGGCGAACTTGTTCATACTGTATATTCCAGAAAAAGCCTCTTCACAAAGCATGGCTTTTTTTGTGCTATCTCTTACAACAACAAAATGCCATGGCTGCGAATTACAAGCAGAGGGAGCAAGTCTTGCTGCTTCTATGATGCGCTCAAGGACGTCTTCTGGTACTACTTTGTTTGAGTATTTTCTCAAACTATATCTTTTTTTGCATAATTCTAGAAAGTCCATGGCTAATCCTTTCTATTCAATTAAAGCTTAATTCTGAAATTTTATTTAAAGCAACATTTTTTAAAATAGGATAGTGTGCCATAAGATTTGGTGGAATTTCTACTTGCTTTCCTAGCATAGCTGCTTTTAGTTGCAGTATATTGGCAATGGCTTTGCCCCGAAAATGGTTGTTGGCTATTATTGCAACTGGGTTATTGCTCTTTGCCAAAAAATCAATCCGAACCTTAATCTCATTAAGTTCTTTCTCGTTATAAAAGTAATTATATGTTTCGTCTCGTCCAGCCTTTTTATCAAACCATGCTTTACTGTTTCTTCCATGTAAACGTAAATAATTGATATGCCCAATATCGCATGAATAGAAATTAAAGTTTTTTTTATTAGCAGGCCAATCAAGATGGGCAATGCTTGCTTCCAGCCTTCTGATGAAGGCTATTGCATCGCCTTGCTGCCAGGAAGAGTGTCTAAATTCAAAAACCATATTCATTGAAGCGAACAGGTTTCTGATTTTTTGTATATGCTTGATGGACTCTTCTGAAAATGCAAAATCATATTTAAATTGAGCCAGAATGCAAAATAGCTTCTTTGTCTCAATGACAGGCTCAATTGCAAGCAAGAATTGCGTTGTTTCTTGCTCTGTGATGAGCTCAAATCTATGGGTGTAGTTATGATGAAGCTTAATAGAAAATAGAATGTCTCTGTTCCCCTCGATAGCGCTAGTCATCCAGCTTGTTACGGATCTAACAGATGGAATGCTATAAAACGTGCTATTGATCTCTATTATATCAACATAATAGGCAAGAAAGGCTAATTTATCTTTAACATTTTTAGGATAGACTATATGCTTCCAATCAGGATAATCCCAACCGGCCACGCCAAAAAGCATTCTAGTTTTGGCATCTATATTATTTATCATTCCATCAACAATGCTTCCACTATTTTAGTTATTTCTTTTTTAGTTATTCCGGCTCCTTTTGCAAGGTCAAGCACTGTATAGCGTTCACGAATCTGATTGGAATGTAAAACAGCGTCAATAAAGTATTCTTTTGAGCATTCTATATCTTCAAGCTTATGCGCAGCCCCTGCAGCCTCTAAACATAATTTTATATCTTTTGCAGGGATAAGCATATTTTTTAGCTTTCCTTTTATAACCTTCCATTTTTCTGA
Source organism: uncultured Verrucomicrobiota bacterium (assembly GCA_964491945.1). Classification (GTDB taxonomy): domain Bacteria; phylum Verrucomicrobiota; class Kiritimatiellia; order JAAZAB01; family JAAZAB01; genus CAZBHO01. The sequence continues at coordinate 33,421 of CAZBHO010000018.1, forward strand.
TGAGCCACTCAAAATTCTTGTTGCTTTTGCTGCCTTTATTTTCTTCTTTAAAAACTCTTCTTCTACGGTTTCTGAAAGAGTGCCCCAATAGTTTTTATCTAATTCTTCATCAATATCTCTAAAATTTATATCAGGCATCTCAAATAAAACCTCATAAAGAGCTGCGGCAAAAATTGTGCCAATTCCTACTTGACGACCATGATAGTCATGTTTTTTCCCATCTCTTATAGCAAGCATATCAAGTGTATGTGAGATGAGATGTTCCCCACCGGAAGCTGGTGCAGATGTTGCTGCAATAGTCATTGCAATTCCTGAAAATATCAGCGCAAAAAACAAAGCTTCCATTGCTTGCGGTTCTCTATTTTTAATAGCCCTGCCATTTTTTAAATAAACTTTCTCTTGTTCCTTTATAATCTCAACGCATAATTGGCAGTAGTAGTCACCAAATAGTAAGCTATTTAATAGCCAATCCGCTGTACTAACAGGCTTGGCAAGCACATCACCTAGTCCTGAAGTGGTGAGCTTGTAGGGCGCATTACGAATAATGTTTGCATCAGCTATTATGGCAAGTGGTGTTGTGCCTTCCATTAAACGTTTTACTCCCCCAATCAGCGGGGCGATGTTAGATGAGGCGTATCCATTCATTGATGCTGCAGTTGGTATCATAATGTATGGAATATGTGTTTCAAAACTTATCCACTTGGTTAGATCACTTATTACTCCACTGCCACAGGCAAGCATTAGCTCTGTATCCGAAGACATATGCTGTTTGATATATATTTTTGTTGCCTCATCGCATAGTGGGTCAAGTCCTTTTGCTGGGTCTCTTACAATGATTTTGTGAACGTTAATATGATTAGCTGACAAAGATTTTTCGACATATCTTCCAGCTGCTTCAAAGGTTCTTTCATCGGCAATTAAGGTTGCTTTCTTGATTTTATTATAAATATCATTTGTTAAATCATAGAAATATCCTGTAGCATTCTCCTGATATAAAATTTTCTTTATGGCTAGTGAATGAGTTTTACCGCATTCACATTGAAATGTTGTGTCTAATTGTTTTAATATATCCATAATGCAAAAAAATAAGCCGCAGGCAAAACCTCCGGCTTATTTGTTAAAGAGAAAATAAAGCAAGAAAGTTTCTTTTCTTACTTTGAATTGGCTTTAATAAACTCACGCACTGAGTCAAGTTGACCTGCACTGCCGAGAACCTGATTTTTGTGAACTATATATTTTGCGTATTCAGCCATAAAAACTTTGCCGGGAGGACGCAAATCAAAGTTTTCGGGATTCTTCAAAAATTCCTCCCTATGAACGCGGCACCAGACAAGTCTGCCATCAGTATCAATATTTACCTTTGTTACGCCCATTTTGCCTGCTTGAGTAATTTGAGCCTCATCCACGCCTTTTGCGCCTTTAAGCTTTCCACCTGCAGCGTTGATGCGTTGAACCTCGTCCTGAGGCACAGAGCTTGAGCCGTGCATAACAAGCGGGAAGCCAGGGAGGCGGCGTGCAATTTCTTTAATAACCTCAAAGTGGATTCCTTGTTTGCCTGAAAATTTATAGGCTCCATGACTTGTGCCAATTGCACAGGCAAGGCTATCGCAACCGGTTCTCTTAACGAATTCTTCAGCCTGAGCAGGATCAGTTAAATGTGCTTTATCTTCCTCAACAGATACATCTTCTTCCACGCCACCAAGTTGTCCTAGCTCTGCTTCAACACTAATACCCTTTGCATGGGCAGCATCTACAACACGTTTGGTAATTTCTATGTTTTTCTCAAATGGTTCATGACTTGCATCAATCATAACTGATGTGTAAAATCCGCTGTTAATACAATCCATACAGGTGGCTTCATCGCCATGATCAAGGTGTACGGCAAAGATAGCTTCAGGGAAAATTTCATTGGCTGTTCTTAAAATAGCCTCCAGCATCCTCTTATCAGTGTAAGAACGAGCACCTTTGGATATTTGGACTATGAAGGGAGCTTTGCTCTCTATGTTTCCACGAAATAGCCCCATCGTCTGTTCGAGGTTGTTGATGTTATATGCACCAATTGCATATTTTCCATAAGCATGTTTGAAAAGCAAGTTAGTGTTTACTATCATAAATAACTCCTCTCTTCTTTTTGTTAAATAAAACAATTTGCCATTATTATTAGCTTTTTTCTCTGCAAGTCAAACTTTTTATTCGCTTTTTAAAAAAACTTTAAATATCATCAAGAGCCAGATGGCAAAAGAAGAATGTTTTTTTCCTCTATAAATATCGTAAACACTCAACGTATTATAAAAAAATAACTTGTAATAGCCACATTTTTTGATAAACTATACTTGGAAAGGGAGAGGTGGTTATGAAGATAAAAAACATACAATATAGTAATTTTATAGTGGCTCTTTTAGGGATAAGCCTTATGATATGCATCACTATTACCTCTCTTTCTAATGAGATGCCTCAAAATTTTTTAGATGGGAGTGGGGAGGTGGAAGTATTTATCATAACTCCTGACAATGTGGCTGATATTAAGAAAGTAATCACTACCGCTGATGGCATATATAGGATTATTTTGTTAAAAGAAGGCGAGTACGTTTTGGAAGAAGCAATTCATATTGCTGTATCAAAAATTGCAATTATAGGAGAAGAAGGTGTTGTGTTAAGACTGGCGGATAGAGTTAATCAGCCAGTGATATTAGTTGGTGATGATAAAGAAGTTCCTGAATATATTATTGAAGAAATCAAGATAGAAAATATTGAAATAGATGGCAATATGGATAATCAAACCTCTGAGACAGGTGATCCACAAAGCTGGATCAGGAATAACGGGATAGATATTAGAAAAGTTAGAAATCTTTCAATAAGCAATGTTTTAATCCATCATTGTCGTAGCGGTGGAGTTGTTGCCAGCTGGGATTCAGAAAACATATTTATTTATAATTCATATTTCTATTCCAATTATTTTGATGGCATTGCACTTTATGCTAGCAAAAATGTGCTTATAAAGGATTTTGTATCCAGCAGAAACAACGCTGCTGGCATAAGCATTGATAATAAGTTGCAAAATGCTGTGTTTATCAACGGGTTGCTGTTAGAAAATTTGGATGTAGGGATTTTTGCCCGAGATAGTTCTGATATATCTTTTTTAAATGTGATGGTCGTTAGCAATGCCAGCTATGGTTGTTTCCTTTCGCATCAGCATCCAAAGACAGCCACAGGTTGCAGTAAATTCACTTTTAATGGTTGTTCTTTTATAGGGAACAAGAAAACTGGAATGTGGCTTGCGGCCCCTATTGAAGACTCATATGAGAATAAGTTACTTAATTGTATCTTTGCAGGAAATGAAGGCAAACAAATTGAATTATCACCAGGAGCATCTTTGCTGATTGAAGGTTGTAAAATTGCCGAGTAAATAAATTTATACATACGCTATTTTACCGAAAAAAATTATTGACCTTCTCTTCAAGATAGGTAGCATAAACCGCCGTTTCTGATAAAAAAGGCGCGATGGCCGAGTGGTTAGGCGCGGGTCTGCAAAACCTGGTACACCGGTTCAATTCCGGTTCGCGCCTCCAACTTATGAGTAAGGTGATATAATTTATAGATGGAGCATATTACACTAAAATTGTGGTGCCTACAGAATTGTTCATGAAGACATCGGTTAAAAACATCGCAGAAAGTTGATCGTCAATTCCAATGTTTATGACAACATAATGCTATACATAGCGTTAGAAAAATTTATAAAAAGTTTCTCTACTTTGCTTTTTCCATCATCTTGTGTCGTATGTGGCGGCGCAAATGCATCAAATGATTTTTCGTGGTTGTGCTGGGATTGCAGACTGAAAGTGAATTTAATAAAACCACCTTTTTGTGAAAGATGCGGTGACCCTCTGGATGGAGCTGTTTTTGGTAAATATCTTTGCACAAATTGCCAGGATAGGCAAAAGAAAGGGGTTGCATATTTTGATGTGGCTCGTTCAGCAGCAAGATATGGTGGGGTAATTAAAGAAGCCGTGCTTGCTTTTAAATATGGGAAAGCATTCTGGCTTATGGATGATTTTGCTTTGTTTATTTTAGGGATAATGAATGATTTGTTGTTGAGTTATAAACCAGATGCTGTCACATATGTTCCGTTATATCACTCCAGAGAGCGACATCGCACATATAATCAGGCAAGATTGCTTGCTGAAGCCCTTGCTAAAAGGTTGAAGTTGCCTATGGTTAATGTGTTAAAACGATATAAATTTACTTTTACACAAACGCAATTGACAGCTTCACAAAGGCGTGATAACGTAAGGGGTGTTTTTAGGTGCATAAACCTGAAAGCCTTAAAATGTTATAAAACTTTCATAATTGTGGATGATGTTATAACAACGGGCGCAACTATGGAAGAGTGTGCTCGTGTTCTGAAACACAATGGCGTATCAAAAGTAATTGCCATCAGTGTGGCACGTGGCTAAGAAGGATAAAATTTATGCCGTTATTTGGAAAACGTCAATATACATCTATAAAGGTTAAAAAGAAAGATTTACCTCCTGGTTTATGGACTAAATGCCCACAGTGTCAGGAGATAGTTTATAAAGATGAAGTTGATAAAAATTATGGGATATGTCCAAATTGTTCATATCACTTCAGGATTGGATGGCAGGAGAGGCTCAAGTTGCTTATAGAAGACAATTCATTTGAAGAATGGGATAAGGAATTGATAAGTTGCGATCCTATTGTCTTTGCATCATATCGTAATAAACTGGAAGAAGCTAAAAATAAGCTAAAACTTTCTGATGCTATTATTACGGGGAAAGGACGGATGGAAGAACTATCTATTGCGCTAGGCATTATGGAATTCTCTTTTATTGGGGGAAGTATGGGCTCTGTTGTGGGAGAAAAGGTAACAAGGCTTATAGAAAGAGCCACTAGCTTTAATATGCCTGTCGTAATTTGTGTGGCAACTGGTGGGGCGAGGATGCAAGAAGGAATGCTGAGCTTAATGCAGATGGCAAAGACAAGCGCAGCGCTTGCTAGACTTCACGAAAAAAAATTGCCATATATATCAGTGCTTACAGATCCATCCACAGCTGGTGTTATGGCAAGCTATGGGACTCTTGGAGATATCATCATAGCAGAACCGGGTGCTCTAATAGGTTTTGCAGGCGCTCGTGTGATTCGTGAAACCACAAGAGAAAATTTGCCGGAAGGTTTTCAGCGTGCCGATTTTGTACTGAAGCATGGGCTAATTGATATGATTGTTGATCGCAGGTCCCTTAAAAACACAATTACACGTTTATTGCGATTTATGCTGAAAATGCCAGATCCAGCCTCTGTACAAAAGACCGCTACTTAATTTAAGCGTTATAGAGATTAGTCAGATTGGCAATGCAAAAAAACATAGAATCACTCCTGAGAGAGTTGTATAAACTTCACGCCTCAAATATCAAATTTGGGTTAGAAACTGAAGAGGCACTTCTTGAAAAGCTCGGTAATCCGCATAAGCACCAGAAATATATCCACGTGGCTGGAACAAACGGGAAAGGTTCAGTATGCGCTATGATAGAAAGCATATTGAGATATACTGGCATAAAAACAGGGCTCTACACCTCACCGCATCTCGTAAAAATCAATGAAAGGATTAGGGTCAACGGCAAATGTATAGATGATGATGTGATGGTTCGTTTGATAGATGGGATATCAAAAGCAGATAGAGCATTGGCAGATAGCGGTAATTATCGTAATGCAACTTTTTTTGAATTTATAACAGCATTGGCTTTTCAATATTTTAACGAAGAAAATGTTGATCTTGTTGTGTTGGAAACAGGAATGGGCGGAAGACTTGATGCAACAAATGTGATAACTCCGATAACGAGCGTGATCACAGGTATAAGTGTTGATCATACGGAGTTCCTTGGCGCAACAATTAGCAAGATTGCCACAGAAAAAGCAGGCATAATCAAACCATCCATCCCTCTTGTGGTTGGCAAGCTTCCTGATGAAGCATTAACGGTGATTAGCAAAATCGCTAAAGAACAGAGTGCTCCACTCATTGAAAGCGAAAAAACGGTTTCTATCAAGAGGAAAAAAATCTATGAAAAAGGCCAAAGAATAAAAATTTCTACTATGGCAAACGATTATCCACCGTTCACATTGCCGCTTTTTGGCGATCATCAATTGCTTAATGTTGCAATAGCAATAACGGCTGCCGAACTTGCTTTAGATAAGATGCAACTAGAGCTTGTTCCAGAGAAAGTGGCACAAGCGCTTGAAAATACTTTCTGGCCAGCTAGATTCCAGTTTCTTAAAAAATCTCCAGTTATTATACTAGATGGCGCTCATAATCCGGAGGGGGCATATATGCTGGTAAACACATTGAGACACTTATATCCAGAAAAAAAAATAGGTCTCATTATAGGGATGTGTGCTGATAAAGATATAGAAAGTTTTTTAAAAGAATTTGCTAAAAGCGGATTACAAATTGTAAAAGCATGGCCAGTTCAGCTACAAACAGAAAGAAGCTGTGAACAAAAGATGCTGGCAACATATATTGAAAAACATCTAAAGTGTGATGTGAATATATTGCAATCGCTAGAGGGATCCTTTTCTGCAGCTGAAGAATGGGCAAGGGACAACAATAATAGCATTATCGTAATATGTGGTTCGCTCTATCTGGCGGGAGAAGTTTTTACGCTCACTAAACACGCTGATTTGTTTGCATAAGATAGGAAAAGTCTATCCATAAAAAGTCTCCTTTTGCAAACTATATTAACTCATCGTTAAAATCTTTTTTGATCGTCTTCAGTCTGTAATTCAATGCCTGCTGGCTTACGCCAAGCATATTAGCAGCGATAGTCTGGTTGTTGTTTGCTCTTTTCATTGCCTCTTTTATAATTGCAGCGATTGCCATTTTTAATGTGGGCAGTTTTTTGGGGAAAATTATTTCATCTTCCATATCATTATTGTGTTGAGCTATTGCTTGCACTTGTTCAAGGCATCCTCTGGCTTCAAGATAAGTCCTAAAATAATCTACAGGCAAGGAGGGAGCATCTTTGTGTTGTGCCATACAGTCTGAGATAAGCGCCTGTAATTCTCTAATGTTTCCCGGAAAGCTATATGCTGAAATAAGCGATATAATTTCTTTTGAAATAGCAGGTGGTTTGATTTGTAGCTTTTTTGCCGTTTCATAAGAAAAAAAATTAATTAGAAGCTCAGTATCTTTTTTTGCCCTTTCACGTAAAGGCGGAATATTTATATGATGATGACGCAGCCTGTAATAAAGATCTTTCCTAAAGGTTCCATTCTGCATGCATTCCTCTATATTCTTATTAGTGGCTACTATGATACGAGCAGTGGAATAGAAAACGTTGTCTTCTCCAAGAGGTGAATACTCATTTTCTTGAATCAGTCTTAACAATTTAACCTGCGATTGCATTGGTAAATCACCTATCTCATCAAGAAAGAGCGTGCCATTTTCTGCCTTGCGAATTAAGCCTGCTCTATTTTCTATTGCTCCTGTGAAAGCGCCTTTTTTATGCCCAAATAAAGTGTCTGAAAACATCTGGTCATCGAGTCCTGCAACGTTAACACAAACAAACTCACCAGTCCGTTTGCTACTTCTATGAATGCCACGCGCTATTAGCTCCTTGCCTGTACCTGTTTCGCCAGTAATAAAAACAGGAAAGTCTGTTTTTGATATTGTCTCCGCATAATTTAAAATGGCTAGAAGCCTTTTATCGGATGTTATTAAATCTTTAAATTCGGCTGGATGAGTAAATTCTTCATTAAAGACCTTTTCTTTTAATGCATTGTGCTCTTCTGTTATCTTGCATAGATTAAGTGCGTTTCTTATCGTAATTATTAACCTGTCTCTACTTAATGGTTTAACAAGATAATCAAAAGCTCCAGCTTTAATACAGTCCACAGCTTTTGCTACCTCATTTATGCCTGTAATAATAATTACTGGTATATCAGCTCTTTCTTCTATGATTTCTTTCAGAAGAGTGAAACCATCCTTATAAGGCATAATAATATCCAATAAAATTAAACGTGGATTATTTTCCCTTATAAGCTCCATAGCCTTACGGCTATCTGAACATAAAATGGCAGGATAGAACCCAGACATTTTGAGCACTATTTCATATCCACGCAAGATATTTGGCTCATCATCTATAAGCAATATTGGACGTTCTATAGATTTTTGCATAAAGGTTCCCCTCTTAAAACAATAAGTTTTAAGAAATCACTATAATTGTACGTTATTTATTAAATAAAAGCAAGTCCCATCAAAATGAGTGCATTCACACATTGCCTTTAATGATAAAAATAGCTTGCTATGACGTCTCAGCCATTTTATCATTTAGGGTTAGTGCCAATTTATCATAAACTATGAGAGATATAATCCAGCTGAGATCAGAAAAATCTGGCCAGACAATAATTGAAAGTTGCATCGTTATAGCAATTATCTGCCTTGTTTTTATGGGATTTTTCCAGCTTTCACAGTTCTATATTGCGCAAGAGACGCTAAGTTATGCCGCAAGCCGGGTGGCAAGAGCTCAAGCGGTGGGATTTAATGAATTTATGACGTTGAAAGTTATGCGAATTGCCGCAATTGCTAATGCTGGAGAAATGCTTGTTCCCGATGAGCCCGGCAATCCTGTTGAACAACGTAATATAGAGCGTGGCAGGATTCCTCTGTATCTCCTTGAAGGTAATCCGGGTAGATTACGAGGGATTCTTGATTATGGAGATTGGGATGAAATAAGATATGGCTTTATGGGCTCATTTGATGATGGCGCTATTTTACGAACAGAGGTCTATCAGGCTGTGCCAATAAGATTTTTTTCAAGAGTCTTTCGTGCATTTTATAATGAAAATTTTATCCCTATGCGTGGAGAATCTTTTATGGAGAATCACTGGCCACTTTATCTTAATCCATGACTAAAGAAGTTCACAGTGAAAATTCTGGGC
>CAZBHO010000018.1:42382-51263 GCA_964491945.1 uncultured Verrucomicrobiota bacterium
ATAGCGCTTACTATTCTAATTATCGCGGGCCTTTGGCAAGCAGATTTCCATCAGGTTGTGTACTCAAAAAATAAAATCCAGCATGCAGGTGATAGTGCGGCTCTTGCTGCGGCAAGATGGCAGGCAGAGACTCTTAATTTAGTTGGTGATTTAAATATCTTACAAGCAGTGGCTATAACTTTTGGAGAGACGAATTTGATTGAAAGTATCGGAGCGATACAAAAGCATCTGCGTTTTACTGGACCTCTTCTTGGACTGTTTGCGGCACAGCAGGCGGCAAAAAATAATGGGATAAATTCTCATAAAGATTTTACCGCTGAGCTTATGCAAAATGCGTCTGATATTATTAACATTTATCCTGCAATTTTCCCTGAACCATATCCAAATTGTTGGCAGGAATATGGCGGTTTTATTCAAGCAATTGCTTTGCAGGGCGTAGCAGCTGCGCCAGATAATGCTGTGCTTTATGTGGATTATACATACGGACATATCCTACTTAACAGGGATTTTTATGATGCTGTTGCGGGCAGAAACTGGTGTTGGTTCTTTTGGTATGCTTTTGATTTGTTGAATAATTATGAGAATTGGCGTGTTTCGTGGCCACCGCTTCCTCCACAAATAGGGGAAACAACACCGCAAAATAGCGAGTATTTTTCTTTGTTCTTAAAGGATGAAACATTTTCTTTTAATCAATCGCTTGTTAACGAAATGAATAGAATAAGAACTGAAAGAGATATTGATTTGCGCAGTATATCCAATTCAGCACTGCAAACAACAGTAGCTAGCTGGTCTGTGTATGACGTTGCTCACTGGCATAGCTGGGATGCGCTTTCCCCGGGAAATGAGTTCCCAATCTGGCCTAAAACTCTTAAACAGGAATATAATTATGAAGGAGCAGATGCTGTTATAAGAATAGAGATTTCACCTGTGGCATTGACGCCGGGCTTCACAATTTCGCCAGTGCACTGGACTGCCGCAGCAAAGCCATTCGGTTATCTCGGTGAAGGGCAAAACAAAGTGCCTCCAATTTTTTATGGGATTGTGCTGCCATGCTTCTCAAATGTGAGATTGATTCCAGTTGATACGGCATCTGGCGGAATAAGCGGAGCATTTGATCTTGAATGGCGCACTCATATAAGAGAGCATCTTCCTGTTTATATGGAAGGCACCGGGCTTACACCACCTATTGAGCCTTCCTGCTGGTATTGCCAGCAACTCTTGACCTGGGAAGATGAAGCATTCCGTCAAAGCGGAATAACATGGCTGGAAAGTTATAGTAGTAACTGCTGGCATGGAGGTGGCGTGGGAGGCTCTTATCATAGAGGAGGCACAAGACGTGGACACTAATACACCAAAAGCAGGGCAAGCAATAGTGGAATTTATGGTGGCAATCTTGGCTGTGCTTGCCGTTATTACAGGGATAATTTTTATAGGCAGACTTCAGCTTGCTCACACACAAACTATGATTGAAGCTCGCTACGAAGTGGCAGAATCCGTTTTAATGCCGCAAGCCATGCTTTCATATGATGCTACTTGGCTTCAGGGCTGGAATTATGGAGCTGATGAGCGCCCATATACTGCCGATGATACTCCGATATATTCTTTTTCGGCACAAGATGTGGCATTAAACATAGCAAATAACTCTATGCTTGATAGACTGCCTGAAACTCCAGAAAACAGAATCTCATCATTTATTCAGGATTCGTCTCTCCCAAATCTTCTACCAATGGTTAAGGGTGATCGGCATATTGCAGTTAATTTTAGTTACATTCCCTTTTTGAGGGAGTTTTTTGGCTTTTCTCAAAGCATTGATGTTAGGACAAAAATCTATATGACGTGGAGTGGCGGTTTATAAAGAGATGAAGAAGTGGCTAATAATAGATGGTTATAATTTGCTTTATGGGATGTCATCGCACTGTATGCAAAAGAAGCAATCTTTGGAAGAGCAACGCGAAAAAATAATTAAGGAAGTTGCAGAAATTGGTTATCTTCTGGCAGAAAAAATAACGATAGTTTTTGATGGACGTTCGTACTTTAAACGAGAAAGTTTTAAGGAAAACACTATAGATGTGGTTTTTGCTTCACAAGATTTAACGGCGGATACTATCATAATTCAGCTTTTAAAAGAATATAAGTTGCCACAGGATGTGGCAGTAGTAAGTTCAGATCGGATTGTTGCGGAAAACGCCAGTTCACTGGGAGCAGAACTTATGAGCGCAAAATTCTTTATTGAGTGGATGGAAAACGCCAAAGAAAATCTTTCTGCACGTTTGAACAGACAATCAGCAAAAAAAGTAAACTTCACATTAGGGGATATTTTTCCATCAACAAATAAGCAATCCTGATTAGTGCAATCACAAGTCTCTACTGATTGCTTCTAAGACATTTTGTGCAATGTCAAAATATGCTCTTGAATTTATCTCATTGATACCTACCATGTTTTTCGTGATGTATATAATTTCCACAATAACAGGACTTAAAAAGTATGAATCAACAAGGCATCTCGCAGTTTGGGTTCAAACCATGTGCTTTTTGGTGGCATAATTTTACCAGCATCGGCTATTGCCATCATCTCTTCTACTTTTGTAGGATACATAGAAAATGCCACAGCCATTTTTCCAGTATCCACTAGTTCTTCAAGATATTTTACACCTTTTATCCCTCCAACAAATTCAATTCTTTTATCTTTGCGAGGGTCCTTGATGCCAAGTATAGGGTCAAGAATAAGATTTTGAAGAATGCTTACATCAAGCTTTTCACAGGGATCTGTTGTATTGCATATATCGTTTTTAAAGGTTATGCCATACCAGATCCCATCAAAATACATTGAACATTTGCCCTTATGTGGTGGATGCGGACAATCCCCTTCAATCAGATAAGCAATCTTACTAATTCTATTCAGGAATTCTTCTTTATTTAATCCATTGAGATCTTTAACACACCTATTGTAAGGTAAAATTTTCAATTCGCTGGCGGGGAATAGCACCGCAAGAAAAAATTCCGCTTCTTGTGAAACAGCCGCTGTTGATTGAGAACGTAATTTTTTTGCAACATTAACCGCACTTGCAGCCCGATGATGCCCATCTGCAATATAGGCGCATGGCACATTTTTAAAAGCTTTAACAAGTAATTCGCTATTATGAATGCGGTATACGGTATGCCTTATTCCATCCTGCGCAACAAAATCATATAGAGGTCTATCTTCTTTGAGTTGTGCGCAAAGTTCTTTTATTTCATTAATATCCCTATAGGCTATAAACACCGGGCCGGAATGTGAGCGTGTGGCTTCTATATGTCTTGTTCTATCAAGTTCCTTATCTTCTCTTGTCTTCTCGTGCTTTTTTATAGTATCGTTTTCGTAATCTTTTATTGAACAGCATGCGACCACGCCTGTTTGAGTGTGCGAGCCATATTTTAAAGTGTAAAGATAAAGATACGGTTTGTTTTCTCTAATTAGAATACCTTCTTTCTGAAATTGCGCAAAATTTTCCGCTGCCTTTTGATAAACGCTTTTATCATAGGGATCAATCTGAGCAGGTAAATCAATTTCAGACCTGGAAATATGCAAAAAATTATATGGGTTATCTTTCGCAATGCGGAGAGCTTCTTCTCTATCAAGTACATCGTATGGTGGACTGGCTAGCAGTTCCACCAGTTCTGCCTTTGGTCTTAATGCTTCAAATGGCTTTATTTCCATCTTTTTTCTCCTATAATTACTTTTGATTAAATTGTTGCATTTTAAAATTGTTCTGTTTTATCTCATTGATTGTTGGAAGAATTATTAGATTGCAAATTGCTTGCAGGCTGGTTGCTAGAAGAATAATTGCCAATATCCATAATTTGATAATCTTTAGGTATTTCAAAACTATTTTGTGGAATTTTTTCACGACTTATGGATTTAACTTCCGTAATAGCATTAATAGGTTTTCCTTCTACATTAAAAGTAGTGATTGATTTTACAAGAATGCCTTTTAATTCCCTGGTCTCTTCTTCGGTTAAGCCAAACATCGTTACGAAGTATTTACGAAAAATTTCTGTTTCAGTGGCATCAATATCTTGAGTTAGCCACCACTCAATTTGTGGCGCATTTGATACTGTGCTTGTCATTTTGTAGCACTCACAATCGTAGCCGGATATTTTCTTTCTCTCGCCTGTTTTATGAAAAGAGATTTTTCCTGTTTTAGGGATATTTGGGAGAATCGTATTAAAGAACTCCGATGGGAGGAGCATAGCTGTTTTTGTGTTATGTGTAAGAATAAAAATCGTTTTATCGTTTAAATTAATTATTGCTGAAAGGTTATCTTCCGCGATATCAATTCTGGCTTTATTCCCTTTTATTAGAGTTGTGATATGTTTGGTGATTTCTGTGTTTCCACCAGCAGATGGCATGGTCATAGTTTGAACTAGTGTGATATCAGAAAAAGCATCTACCACACATAAAAAACAAAATAGCATAATAGTCATAATAGTTACAATATTTGGCTTTGGCATGGTTTATCCCCTTTCTTTTTACTTCAAACTTATTAGTTCTCTTCTTAACATATCCAGAGCACACTTAACGGCTCTATCTCTTATCATAGTTCTATCGCCAAATAAAGAAAAACATTCCGCATTTGAAACAATGTTTTTATCTTTTAACTTTTTCCCAAGAGCAATCCACACAGTACCAACAGGTTTGTGCAACGTGCCACCCTCAGGTCCAGCAATCCCACTTATGGCAAGCGAATAGTCAGCTCCAGTTTTCCTAATCAAATTGGTAGCCAGCGCATTAACGGTTGCGGCACTCACGGCGCCATATTCTTGTAAAATTTTTTCAGGAACATTCAGCCACTCATTTTTTAGTTTGTTAGAATAGACTATCATTCCACCCACAAAAAATACGCTTGCTCCCGGAATTTCAGTTAGCGCTCCTCCCAATAGCCCTCCTGTACAACTTTCCGCAACAGCTAGCGTCTTCTGTTTCTGCTTTAATAAGCTGGCAACAATAGAGGGTAAAGTCTGGTCATCCTCACCGAAGAGATCATCGCCAAGCCTATGTTTGATCTCTTCCTTTAATGTTCTCATCTTTTCATCTGCTGCACTCTGGCAGGTTGCTGTAATTCTTATTTTGACTGATATTACCCCTCCCGATACGTTTGTTCCAACAACAACATCACCATCACGCTTCTCCATTAAATCCTTAAGTTTTTCACCTACCACAGATTCGCCTGTTCCGAAACAGTGCAGAATGCCGGTCCTGATAAATAATTGTTTTTGTGCCGCTAATTTTTTGAGAAGTGGAGCAATATGTATATCAAACATTGCATATAATTCTTTGGGCACACCCGGCAAAGCAATCACTAACGCATCCTTTATCTTCATCTTAATTCCAGCAGCAGTGCCAATAGGATTGCTTAAGGCTTCTGCTCCCAATGGGAAAAGAGCCTGCCGCCTATTGCTTTCTGACATTTTGCGATTCCTTGCAATAAACCATTTTTCAAGTTGTTCCATCCCTTCTCTATTTAGGAACAATTCAACGCCAGCTGCTTCAGCAATGGCATATCTGGTGAGGTCATCTTCGGTAGGACCAAGTCCACCAGTTATAATAACTATCTCTGCTGCGTTAGAAGCACGTTGAATGGAACTTACTATTTTTTCTTTCTGGTCTGGCAGAGTTTCTTTATAGGCAGGCATTACACCATACTTAATCATCTGCCGACTTATATACGCAGCATTTGTGTCAACTATATCACCAATAATCAGCTCATCGCCTATTGATAAAATAACTGCTTGCATCTTTTCCTTTTTGCAGTAAAAAGTACTAATCTATCACCTAAAAATCAAGATTTGATTAGTAACTGAATGAGAAAAAATAGTTCACTGTTTAACCGTTTATAAGTGTGGCACTATATCTTCTGTTTGTAATGCGGCGCTGTAGATATTAAAAAATCTTGACATAATTCCTTATTGAAGTAGAGTAGGTGCTGTTTGTATAGGTGTTAGCATATGGAAGCAGGAACAAGATTAAAAAGTGCTTATGAGCTGGCTATGGAACGGCTGGCCGCAAAAGAAGGTCCTCTAAAAAAACTTACCGAAGAACAAAAAGCTCGGATTGCCGAAATAGAGCAAAAAGCTCAAGCGAAAATAGCAGAGCTTAAAATAATGAATGATGCCAAATCTTTCCAAAATGATAACGATGCTTCAAAAGAAGCCTATCTACAACAAGAAATAGCAAAAATTAGAGAATGGGCTGAAGCAAAAAAAGAGAAGATTAGGCAAGGCAATCATTAAAGAAAGGTGAAAAATGAATATTGGCTGGACTGAGATTCTAATTATTCTGTTAGTGATTTTGCTGCTTTTTGGTGCAAAAAGACTTCCGGAACTTGCAAGAGCGCTGGGGCAAAGCCTTAAAGAATTTAAAAAAGCAAAGGATGATATCGCTTCTGATAAAGATATTTCAAAGGCAAATGAGGCATCCGATGCATCAGATATCAACAAAAAAACATCCTGAACTTCCCGCTTAATTTATTGTGTTTGAGTTATGGAATTAAAAGAAAGAGATAGTAAACTTATTACTGCATTAGGAAGATTTGGTTCTATTGGATTTACTATGGCTGGTTGCCTTTTGCTTGGGTTGGCAGTTGGTATAATGCTGGATAACTTTTTTAAAACATCTCCGCTTTTAACTATTGTTTTTTTGATTTTTGGTATTGCACTTGGTCTATTTAATATGATAAGGAAAGGGCTGCCACGAAATCTATAGAAAACATAGTGTTCTTTGATTTAGCAATTGGAGCCGTGCTAGGGTTTATTCTAGGGCTCTTGAGTGAATGGAGTTTAAGGCTCTGTGTTAAAAAAGGTATTAACTCTGGAGCAACTGGCATGGCAACCATATGGGTTGTGGGGGGGTATGTGGTTAGATATGCTGTGCTAGGCTTATGCGTGTTTGTTTTAGCGCGCTATTTTTCTTTAGCCACAGGCATAATGGCGATGTGCGTTATGGCAGTTACAACTCTTACGGTGGCAAATATAAATAGAATGCGCGTGTTGAAAAACCAAAAGGGAGAGAAAGAAGAAGAAAATAGTTTGTAATGAGGTGGATAAAAAGATATAAAAGAAATAGATGGAAGAAATAGAAGGCCCAATTCTAGTTCATATTTTGTGGGAGCGTTTGTTCCCGCATAGTCATATTCCTGCAGCCACAATAACGGCAGTGATAGTAATGGCTTTTCTGATTATTTTATCTTTTGTTTTAAGCCGCATTATTCAGCTAAAACCTGGCAAGTTACAATTGGCTTTTGAAATGATTTTCGATTTCGTCCGCTCTTTAAGCATCCGTATAGCAGGACGTGAAGCCACTAATCGGTTCCTCCCTATATTCGTCACCCTTTTCCTGTTTATTTTAATAAGCAACTGGACAGGGTTGATTCCTGGAAACCTTTCACCAACAGCCAACATCAACGTTAATGCTGCTATGGCTATTATTGTGGCTTTTCTGGCTGAAAGTGCAGCAATAAAACAACACGGCATTGTTGGTTATTTTAAGCATCTTTGTGGACCACCTTACTGGCTTGCGCCAATGTTCATCATTATTAGGGGGATGGAAATTTTCACCAGACCTCTTTCTTTAACGATGAGACTTTTCGGCAATATGGTGGCAAAAGAAATAATGCTTGGAGTTTTAGTATATTTGATTACACTATTCTTCTTTTCCAGTGGCATTATGTCAAAAATTATGTTAATTGTGCCACTTGCTTTAAGACCAGCAATCCTTTTGCTTGGCGTTTTGGTTGGATTTGTTCAGGCATTGGTATTTACAGCATTAGCAATGTCTTATATTGGTAGCGCTTATGCCGAGCATAATGCGCATGAAACAAAAACACATTATGGAACCAAACAATAATAAGGAGGTATAAAAAATGGATATTCTATCCGTATCGGTCATCACTGCAGGTGTGGCAATCGCAATAGGAACATTGGGACCCGGGTTAGGGCAAGGCATGGCTGTTTCTGGCGCTATGCAAGGAATAGCAAGGCAACCTGAAGCTGCCAACACAATTGGCACGAACCTTATAATAGGTTTGGCATTTATTGAGTCTTTAACGATCTATGCATTGGTTGTGGCTTTGCTTTTGCTTTTCGCTAATCCTCAAGCCAAAGCCGCAAAAGAAGAAGCGGAAGCTAAAGCTCAAGTTGAAATAGCTAAACTGCAGAAGCAGCTTGATGAGTTAAAGCAGAGCCTCCCAGCATCTTCGCATTAAAAAAAAATAACATCACAATCACTATATGCTGGATATAAACTTACAGCTTATTATAGCCCAAATCATCACGTTTCTAATTGGGGCGTGGCTTCTCTGGAAAATAGCTTTTAAGAAACTTGTGGCTATTTTTCAGGAAAGAGCTGATAAGATCAATAACGATCTCAATCAGGCAGAACAAGCCAGAGTTGAAGCAGAAAAAATTAAAACAGAGCTTCAGAATCAACTTGCTGCCATTTCCGAAAAATCGCAGGAGGCAATTCGCAAGGCAACAATTGAAGCTCAAAAGGTGCGTGATGAAATAATTCAGGAAGCTAGAGCTCAAAGTCAGGATCTTTTTAAGCGCGCTGAAAGTCAGATAGCTATAGAGAAAGCAAAAGCCATTAAGGAGCTACGTCAGGAAGTGGCAAGGCTTTCTCTGGAAATATCAGAGAAAATTATAGCAAAGAGCGTTGATGAAGCCACTCACAGACAGCTGGTTGAACAGGTGTTTGCTGAATTAGAAAGAAGATGATGACAAAAATTTCGCCACTAACTTTGCGCTATGCAAAAGCCATTTTTGGAATGGCTCTTGCAGAAAATTTGCATCAAAAAGTTCTTGATGATATCTCCGATTTTCAAAAACATTTATTTTCCAATCTCGA
>CAZBHO010000019.1:0-16117 GCA_964491945.1 uncultured Verrucomicrobiota bacterium
CCATTTCTCGTTAGGATACATCAGCCCACAAGATTTTGAAACACAATCCCAAAAACAGCAGATTGACAACATCGTATGAAAACTCTACCTTATTTCCCATCTTTTGTGGTCCGGTTTTATGGGGGGTATTACATCTAAATCCCCTTTTGTCTCCCCTCATCCCCCCTGCAAAGTTCGTGGTGAAATCTCTTGTCTTCTTTTTTCAACTCCCTATTGTTATTGTTTTGCTTAATTCACCAGCATAATCCATTAAACAAGCAGAGATTATTATAAGAATTTCAAACATGGCAAACGAAGTGCAAGGCAGGCAATGTGATTAGCTACTTAAGAAGGAAACAAGCTTTTCAACAATATATCGTCTGATGCTGTGTTTTGGACAGATAGTATTTAAAATTTTTTCTGCTTTTCGGATGATTTTCCAGCCTCTAGAGTTAACAACTTCATTTATAAAAGCGCCGCGTTCATCAGCAATAGCTTTATAATGAGCAATTCTGGCTTCATAGGTTTCTATTGTGTGAATTCCTTTTTCATATTTATTTTTGTATTTAAAAAATCTAGGCTCCCCAAACACGTAGCGTTGGAAGCCATCGTCCAGTTTTTTATACAAATGTATTTCCTCGTTTAATACACCATATCTATTCCAGAGTTCTGTTAAAGGCAGCCACTTATTGCATTCAAAATCGGAATATTTTATTTCATAAAAATAATACAGTGTTCTATAAATTAAAAAGTTTAATGGGATTGCTCCTTCAAAGACCCACTCGGTATCTATAAAGAAGTATTTATCTTCAGAGCGGAGAATGTTATCTGGAATAATATCCAACGTTGCAGGTGAGATAGATTGTAGAGGCATAGTCCAAACCTTATCATCTGGCTGCAAGTTTAAAGCGGCGCACAATTCACCTGAAAAAACTGGTGTCTGATGGATCTTGAATGCGCTTTTCAGTATAAAAAGATAGTTATCCAACGCCGCCAAAAAGGCGGTCTTATTATCATCTAGAAAAGCCAGAAACATAAGTTCTTCAAGACTTTTACCATTAATGTATTCAAACTGAATTGATTTTTTATCCTTATGCAGCAGCACTGGAAGCTTTAGAACATTGCTGTTTAAAGTTTCTGCTAAAAGTAGGTAGCCTGCATTTATTTTCTCTATATACAGCAAAGCATCATTTGTTAATGCTTCTTTAATTACTATGAGTTTATTTTGTTCTCTGGCAAGATATGTGCCAATCTGAAAATGGGGCAGCCTATGTTTATTAAATCTGGCATACAAAAGCTTCATTGCCCTCTTTTTGGCATAGAGTTAAGTTTTTTTCAAGGTATAATTTTACCCATTAGACGAGGGAATGGTATGGTTTCTCTGACATGTTTTAATCCACAAATCCAGGCGAGGCATCGTTCTATGCCAAGTCCAAAGCCACCATGTGGCACAGTTCCATATTTTCTTAAATCGAGATACCAGCTATAATCGGCAGGATTAAGGTTTTCTTCCTTCATTTTTTGGAGTAAAATTTCATAATTTTCTTCTCGTTGGCTGCCACCTATGACTTCACCATATCCTTCTGGCGCAAGCATATCAACGTTTTTTACCAGCCTATTATCCTGCTCATCAACTTTCATATAAAATGCTTTTACCTGACGCGGATAATGTGTGATGAACACTGGCTTATCAAAGCTTTCAGAAACTATGGTTTCATCACTACCGCCAAGATCTTCACCCCACTTAAAAGATAAAGCTTGTTCTATATGTTTTGGAGCATTTTCAACTTCCTGTTGAAGTTCTCTTATATCCTCGCGCAAATCAAGTATTTTTTGGTCAAGCTTATCCTGTTGCCAGCCGACTTTAGCGGACTTTCGTTCTTTCATTGTGTTTTCCAGTTCCGCTATTAAATTATTTAATTTTTCTTTTTTAAGCAAAAGTTCCTGTTCCAATCTTTCCTTTGTCTTTTCAGAATGTAACAAATCAACGGCTTCAGAATATGTTATTCTATAAAAAGGTGGTTTAACTCTTTTGAGAGCGGCAATATCTCTACCAAGTGAGGCAAGGTCTGTTTTGTGTTTTTCAAGAATGGCATTAAGAACAAAGCAAATCATCTTTTCTGCAAGTTCTATAACCTCATCAAGGTCAGCAAACGCAATTTCAGGCTCAACCATCCAAAACTCGGTAAGATGGCGTCGTGTTTTAGATTTTTCTGCTCTGAAGGTTGGTCCAAAGCAATAGACTTTTCTAAGAGCCATGCAGGCACATTCAAGATAGAGCTGACCTGTTTGCGAAAGATAAGCCTTTTCACCAAAATAATCCACATCAAACAATGTGCCTGCGCCCTCTGCAGCGCTCTGAATAAGGATTGGAGAATCAATTCTAACAAATCCTTCCTTATCAAAAAAATCGTGGATAGCCTGTTCAAGGCTATGCCTTATGCGAAGAATTGTCATCTGGCGTTTAGAACGAAGCCACAGGTGCCTATGCTCCATTAAAAAATCAATGCCGTGTGCTTTTCTTCCTATTGGATAAGGTTCGGCAATGTGTATGATATTTATCTCTTCAATAAGAATTTCAAAGCCGCCTGGTGCTCTTTGATCCTGCCGAACAATGCCGCACAAAGAGAAAGAACTTTCCAGTGTAAGCTCCTTTGCCTTTTTGAAAGCATCTTCTCTTGAAGCTTCAACCGTACACTGGCAGAAGCCTGTGCCGTCGCGGAAAAGTAGAAACATTATTTTTCCGCCAGAGCGCACACCTGCAAGCCATCCCTTTAATAGAACTTGCCTCCCTTCAAAGAGAGGCAAGTTTTTTATATAAGTAAGCTCTGCCACCGGCTATCTTATTGCTGCTTAATTTCGCCTGTGCATGGCGGTAAGTTTGCAAGTTTTTGATAAAGATCAAATCTTGCCAGCACAAGTTTATCTGCTTCTTCAAGAATACGCTTATTATTTTCTGGATGAGTTTGTTTGAGCACTCTGAAGCGATTTTCCTTCATTACCGTTTCAGAATACTTCATTGTGGGCGGCTTACTATCAAGGGTTAAAGGATTCTTTCCTTCTTTTGCGAGCATCGGATTGAAGCGATAGAGAGGGAAATGTCCTGATTGCACTGCCATCTTTTGATATACCAGACCTTCCATCATATTTATTCCATGCGCTATGCAATGCGAATAAGCAATAATCAAAGAAGGTCCATCATAAGCTTCAGCTTCAACGAATGCTCTTACTGCCTGAGTGGGGTTAGCGCCAAGTGCAACTGTTGCAACATAAATGTTGCCATAGGTCATTGCAATAAGGCCAAGGTCTTTCTTCATTTGGGCTTTTCCTGCGGTGGCAAAACGAGCCACAGCGCCAATTGGTGTTGCTTTGGAAGCCTGTCCACCCGTGTTAGAATACACTTCCGTATCAAGCACAAGCACATTAATATTTTTGCCTGAAGCTAGCACATGGTCAAGTCCGCCATATCCGATATCGTATGCCCAGCCATCGCCACCAACTATCCATACAGATTTTTTAACAAGGTAATCGGCAACTGAAATTAACTGTTTTGCGATATCGCTATTGCAACGTAGCAGTCCTTCTTTTAATCGGGTTACACGCTCTCTTTGAGCTTCAATTGCTTCTGGTGTTGATTGATCTGCATTTTTAATTTCTTCCATCAATGGTTTTAGTTCCGCACAAGTTTTGCAAGCACAAGCTCTATCAAGCAGCTCACGCGCATAGGTGTTAAACCTATCAACTGCAAGTCTCATTCCGAATCCGAACTCAGCATTATCTTCAAACAACGAGTTTGACCAGCAAGGGCCTCTGCCATCTTCTCTGGTTGTATAGGGCGTGGTTGGCAAATTACCACCATAGATTGAAGAGCAGCCTGTGGCATTAGCGATATAAGCTCTATCGCCAAATAGCTGTGTGAGCAACTTAATATAGGGCGTTTCTCCGCAGCCTGCGCAGGCACCAGAAAATTCAAACATAGCCCGAACAAGCTGACTGCCTTTGATGGTGGCTCTGTTATATGTTTTTGGATCGGGATCTGGAATGCTCATAAAGAATGCAAAGTTTTCTGCCTCCTGCTCTCTTAAAGGCAATTGCGGATGCATCATTATGGCACGCTTGCCTGTCTCCTGCTTGGTTGCAGCATCGCGCTCTCTCCCAGGACAATTCTGAACGCACACGCCGCATCCCGTGCAATCTTCTGGTGCAACCTGGACCGTGAATTTCTTGCCTTCAAACTCCTTACCTTTAGCGTCAGTTGATTTAAACGTTGGCGGAGCTTTCTGTAGGTAAGAAGGCTCATAGACTTTAATTCTTATGGCTGCGTGCGGACAAACCAGCGAGCACTGTCCACACTGCACGCACAGCGCAGGATCCCACACAGGAATATCAACAGCGATGTTGCGCTTTTCATATTTCGTTGTGCCCGTGGGCCATGTGCCATCTGCGGGCATAGCGCTAACAGGAAGTTTATCACCTTCCTGGCGCATAAGAACAGCTGTAACGTTTTTGACAAATTCTGGAGCATCTTCAGGGACAACAGGTGGTCTTTTTATCTTCCCTGCTGGCTTTGCTGGAACCTGAACTTCCTGAAGTGCCGCAATAGCAGAATCTATTGCTTTAAAATTCATTTGCACAACTTCTTCACCTTTTCTACCATACGTTTTTTTGACAGCTTTCTTCAAGGCTTCTATTGCTTTATCTGGAGGCAGAACGCCAGAAATTTGGAAGAAACAGGTCTGCATAATTGTATTAATGCGCGAACCGAGATTAAGCTCCTTTGCCAGTTTTACTGCATCAATAACATAAAACTTCATTTTCTTCTTTATAATTTCTTTTTCAACATCATCAGGCATATGTTGCCAGACTTCTTCTGCGCTATAAGGGCTATTGAGGAGAAAAACAGCGCCTTCCTTCACATTGGAAAGCATATCATATTTCTCCAGAAACGAGAATTGATGGCACGCAACAAAATCTGCCCTCTGGCATAGATAAGGACTCCTTATTGTTTCCGGCCCGAAGCGCAGATGTGAAATTGTTACTGCGCCAGCCTTTTTTGAATCATAAACGAAATAGCCTTGTGCATAATTATCGGTTTCTTCTCCGATGATTTTAATTGAATTCTTGTTTGCACCAACTGTGCCATCAGAGCCAAGTCCATAAAATTTGCATTCAATTCTGCCTTTATGTTCAAGATAGAACTTTTCGTCAACTTTCAATGACGTGTTAGAGACATCATCAGTAATTCCAACTGTGAAATGGTTCTTGCCTTTTTTAGAAAGATTATCAAACACCGCTTTAACCATTGCAGGTGTAAACTCTTTTGAGCCAAGCCCATATCTGCCACCAAGAACAAGTGGATAACGTGAGAATGGAGCGAATTTACCGCTCATTGCTTCACCAATTGCAGTCCTTACATCGGTGTAGAGAGGCTCGCCTATTGCGCCTGGCTCTTTTGTCCTATCCAGCACCGCGATAGCTTTAACTGTGGCAGGGAGAACTGATATGAAAGCCTTTACGTCAAATGGGCGGTAAAGCCTTACCTTCACCACACCAACTTTCTTCCCCATCCCTACAAGAGCTTCAACTGTTTCGTGAACTGTATCGGCGCCAGAGCCCATAATCACAATAACTTTCTCTGCATCAGGAGCTCCAACGTAATCAAAAAGCTTATATTGCCTGCCTGTAAGCTCGGCAAATTTATCCATCTGCTTCTGCACAATAACAGGTGTGGCAAGATAAAATGGGTTAACAGTTTCACGTCCCTGGAAATAAACATCAGGATTCTGTGAAGTGCCTCTTATGGCTGGTCTATCCGGTGAGAGACCTCTTTGGCGATGCGCAAGCACGAGGTCATCGTTTATCATTTTTTTCAAAATATCTTCGGTTACCTCATCTATTTTTTGAATTTCGTGTGATGTTCTAAAGCCATCAAAGAAGTGGAGGAAAGGCACTCGCGCTTCAAGAGTGGAGGCGTGGGCTATTGTGGCTAAATCCATAACTTCCTGGACATTTGAAGAAGCGAGCAATGCAAAGCCTGTTGCCCTTGTTGACATTACATCGGAATGGTCACCAAATATGGAGAGCGCCTGACATGCAAGAGAGCGAGCAGAGACGTGGAAGACCGTGCTGGTAAGCTCGCCTGCTATTTTATACATATTTGGAATCATAAGCAGCAGCCCTTGTGAAGCTGTAAAGGTGGTAGAAAGTGCTCCAGCTGTTAATGCCCCGTGAACTGCCCCACTTGCCCCACCTTCCGATTGCATCTCAACCACTTCGGGGACAGTTCCCCATATATTCTTTTTGCCTGCAGCGCTAAACTCATCGGCGAGTTCTCCCATATTTGAAGAAGGAGTTATCGGATAAATTGCGCATATTTCGCTTACTGCATAAGCCACTGTTGCGGCGGCAGTGTTGCCATCCATCATTACTTTAGCCATATTTCATTCCTTTCTTGTATAAATTTCTCGATCAAGATAGTAATAAAGCTTTTCCCAAAAAAGAGAAAACGCACAAAATAAAATACGAGAGCAGCTCTATTAAAGCAAGAACAAAATGATATTTTTTTAACAAAAAGACTAAATTAACACATTTATAGAGCAAAAAATATGTTCCATATCATTAAAAACTTGAAAGAACATAGCTCCTGTGATATAACACTGAAAAAAATCAAAACATACAACAAGGAGTTATAGTTCATATGGCAGGGATATTTAAAGCTTACGATATACGTGGTCTGGCGGATAAGGATCTCACAGAAGAAATTGCCACCAACATTGGCAGAGCATTCGTTACATTGCTTAAATGCAAAAAGGTGGTTGTTGGCAGGGATATCCGCACACATTCCGAAAAATTCTTTAAGGCTTTAGCAGCTGGCATTACACAGGAAGGTGCTGATATTATTGATATAGGGCTTTGTTCCACTCCTATGAGCTATTATGCAAATGGCTTTTTAAATGCCGATGCCAGCATAATGATAACGGCATCGCACAATCCATCTGAATGGAATGGTTTTAAACTATGCAGAGCACAGGCAGTACCAATTAGCGATCAAACTGGAATAAAAGATATTGAAAAAATCGTACAAGATAAAGCCTTCAGCGGAGTATCTGCTGGTTCTGGCAAAATTTCTTCATACGATATTGCAGCAGAATATAAGGAGCACGTTAAAAAGCAGGCTGATTTGAAGCGTTCGGTCAAAATTGCGGCAGATTTTGCCAATGCAATGGGCATCCTTGAAGCGAAGGCGATAAGCGATATCATTGAAATAGATCCGCTTTTTGAGACGCTTGATGGAAGTTTTCCCAACCACGAAGCTAATCCTTTAAAAACAGAAACGCTGCATGCATTGCAGGAAAAAGTTAAGACTGCTAAATATGATTTTGGTGTGGCTTTTGATGGCGATGCCGATAGAGTTGGATTTGTTGATGAGAGAGGTGAAATCATACCTATGGATATGATTACCGCCTTAATAGCAAAGAGCATTCTAGCAAAAACCAAGGGGAATATTCTCTACGATTTAAGGAGCAGTTGGGCAGTAAAAGAAGTGATTACAGAAAATGGCGGCACACCACACATGTGCAGAGTTGGGCACGCTTTCATTAAGCAACAGATGAGGCAGCTTGATGCCGTTTTTGCTGGAGAGCTTTCAGGGCATTACTATTTTAGAGAAAATTATTTCACAGAAAGCTCTGCTATGGCTGTTCTTGCTATAGCTAATCTTGTTAGCGCATCTGAGAAGCCTCTTTCAGAGCTAATTAAGCCATTAAGACGTTATCACAAAGGGCCTGAGATTAACTCTGAAGTTAAGGATGTGCAGGCAGTATTTAGAAGGCTCAGGCAGCACTACCACGGCGCAAAAGTCATTGAGCTTGATGGTCTGACTATGGAATTCAAGGATTGGTGGTTCAATGTAAGGGCATCCAACACCGAACCGCTAGTAAGACTGAACGTTGAGGCAAAGACTGAGTTGCTGCTTAAGCAGCGCACAAATGAACTTCTCAGAGAAATTCGGCGCAAATAAAACAAACAAATTATTTTATGAAGCAAAGTTATAAAGAGCTTATACAGGCATTATGTGATTTACATAGAAAGATACATAAAGCAGAGCCAAATGTTATATCTTTTGCGCCGGGCAGAGTTGAGGTGCTGGGAAACCACACGGATTACAATGAAGGTTTTGTATTATCTTCTGCAATTGAGCAGGGAGTTGCCATATCTATAACGGAGGCTAAAGATGCTATTTTCTCAATATATGCTCCTGACATAAAGGATGAAGTTTTGCAGATAAAACTTCCCATAACGCAGCCAATTTCTGCTGCGGATAATTTTGCAAACTATGTTTTAGGGGTTATATATCACTTAAGCCAAAATGGGATCAGCATTCCACCATTACGTATTACCATAAAAGGCAATCTCCCCGCTGGCGCTGGACTTTCAAGCTCTGCTGCTCTGGAATGCGCAACTGCTCTTGCTGTGCTCAAAATTGCTGGCAAAGACCTGCCACTTTTGGAAATAGCCAAAGTTTGTCAAAAGGCAGAGCACACTTTTGTTGGCGCTAAATGCGGATTACTTGATCAATTAAGCAGTCTTTATGGCAGGAAGGGCAAGTTGATGTTTATTGATTTCCGCTCATTAGCAGTGGAACATGTGCCATTTCCGGAAGGTGTATCGTTGCTTTTAGCAAATAGCAACATTAAACACTCACTCGTTGAATCAGAATACAACACAAGAAGAGCATCGTGCGAACAAGCAGTTATAATGCTTTCAGAGAAGCTATCCCGCAAAATAAAGGCATTGCGCGATGTAACTTTAAAAGAGTTTAATGACATGGAACACACTTTGCCAGCTAATGTTGGCAAACGTGCTCGCCATGTAATAGAAGAAAACGAAAGAGTTATAAAAGCATGCAAGATGCTAAAAACAGGTGATTTAAATGGCTTTGGGAAACTTATGTTTGCTTCTCATATGAGTTCTAAAAAGAACTTTGAAAATTCTGCACCCGAATTAGATTTTCTTGTTGAACAGGCAAAAAATATATCATCCGTTTTTGGCGCAAGGCTTAGTGGAGGCGGTTTTGGTGGAGCAATTATAATTTTTGCAAAGCAAGAGTTTTTATTAGAAATATCATCAGCCATAGAAAAATCATATTTTGCCCGATATGGCAGACAGGCTGATACTTATATAGTTAGTCCGTCTGATGGCGCACATATTGTGGATAAAAATAACATAAAATGATAATATGCTGATACTTGCAGTAGATAACAATGCATCAGATCGCATAACGCTTTCCGATATGATTATGAATTGCTGTGATAAGGATGATGAGTTTTTAATGGCAGAAAGTGGCGAGCAGGCTATTTCTATTATTACCGATAGAGCTGTGGATATTTTAATTACCGATATTTTTCTGCCTAATATATCATGTCTTGATTTACTAGAAGCCGCAAGGAGGAAGAAGCCGCCAATAGAAACCATAGTGATTACTGCTAGCAATTCTATGGAAACAGCAGCACGCCTTTTACAGGAAGGCGCTTTTGATTATTTATCGAAGCCGTTGCATAAGACTTTCGTTGAAGAGAAGATCAAGAGGATAAAAGAATACGTTAAGGCGCAGCGTACAGCACATTTATTCAAATTAAAGCAGGAAGAATTAAAAAAGAATGTTGTGGCAACCATAGAAAGTTTCAATGGTGACTATCATTTAATGAAAAGCATTATCGCGGAGATATCCGATACCTTAAAGAGCAAATTACCTGATAGGGTGAAGTTAAAGAGAATTTCTGAGAATATATCCCCTATAATCAACAAGGCATAGACCAAATAGGTGTTCTTCTGTTTTATAGGAGATTAAATTAAATGAAAAATTATGTTTAAGACAGATTTAATTCAGCAATTAAGAAAAACCACTTCATTACCATCCTTGCCTCAGGTGGTTATGAAAGTAAGCGAACTTGCTTCAAAACCGAACACATCAGCCTCTGATATAGCTCGTTTTATGGAGCATGATATTTCTTTAACGGCAATGTTGCTTAAAGTGGCAAACTCAGCCGCGTTTGGTGGCACAGCAAAAATCAACTCCGTAACTCAGGCAATAGCAAGGCTGGGTATGCGTGAGGTAACTAACATATGCATTACGCTTTCAGTGATAAAAGGGATGAAAGTTTTTAAAGAAATTGACTGCGCAAGGTTCTGGAAGCATTGCATATCTGTTGGATATGCATCTCAATTGATATCTGATCTTTCAAGCAACCCATCCTTTAAATTAAGTAAAGAATTGCTTTTTACGGCAGGGCTTCTGCACGATATTGGAATAGTGATTTTTTTAACAATTGCAAGAGATGAATGGTTAAAGGCAATTCACGAGGCAGCAATGAATAAGGAAGATAAGGCACTCTGGGAAGTTGAGCGTAAAAAGTTTGGTACAGACCATGCAGAGCTAGGCTCCATACTATTACGACAATGGAAACTGCCCGAAGAAATCGCTTTAAGCACAGAATTACACCACTATGATAAAGGCTTTTCAGAAGATAATCCACTGAGTTATATTATCAGGTTCGGGAATTTTATATGCAATAATCAAGGGCTTGAGCATGGCATTCTGGAAAAAGATGAGCGATTTACTCAAGAGATGTGGAACGCATCAGGACTGGTTGCCGACACTGTGCCACGTATCATTGCTGAAGTAAATAGCAGAGCGGCAAAATCTGATTTGCTTACAACCGTTGGGATTGGAAAGGCAAAATAGCTATTTATCATCGTAAATTATTATTCTCCAATTGACGGCACAGGTTTAAAGCCGGGCTCGCTTTCTATAATAACCGTAGTTTCTGAATAATTTTGTGAGGAAAGCCAGATTCTCCAGATACTCATCGTTTCCCAGAATACGGCTGGGTCAACTTTTGAATCGCCATCGTAATCGCCAGGTACTGCAAACTGCCCTGTGCCGCCCCATCCTGTTACTGAAACCATTTGATAATCTATTGTTGAAAGCCATGCAATCCATGTGCCGGTGGTCTGATTATAAATGGCAATATCAGCCTTAGCATCTCTATCATAATCGGCAGGCACAGCAACAAAGCCTGGTCCACCCAGTCCAGAGGCAAGGGTTTCAGTGTAATCACTACCAGAAAGCCATATCTTCCATGTTCCTGTTGATGCATAATAAACGGCTGGATCTGCTTTTTCATCTCCATCATAATCATCCGGAACAGCAGAAGAACCATCACCACCCATTCCATAGGCTTGTGCGAATCTATAACCTGAATCGGAGAGATAGCCACGCCATAATCCTTGTGGGGCATAATAAACAACAGGATCTGCTTTAGCATCTCCATCATAATCTGCAGCTGCCACCTGCCAGAGAGTTCCGCCGCCACCGCCAAGTCCTGAAGCGGATGCAAGAGCATAATTATTTGCTGATAACAATGCGCTCATTGTGCCAGAAAGTGCCTCGTAAACAGTTGGGTCAGCCTTGCCATCGCCATCAAAATCAAGTGCGCAGGCTATCATATTTATGCCGCCATGGGTTTGGGCTGTTGCGTAATAGTAGGTTGAGCCATATCTCAGCCAGCCACGCCATCTGCCATCAGTCTTTCTATAAATTGCAATATCACTTGCGCCATCTCCAGTAAAATCGTTGCGCACGTGTGGTGTGGAAGATTCGGTCGATACTATCAATGCACCACCGTTTCTAAAAGCATAAGCGTCTTGAGGGGTAAGATCAATAAAGGTTGATGGATAGGTAGGTTTCACGTAGATAAAGACATAATAGGAGCCGGGCTCAATATATGGTGGAACCTGCGCATAGTAGCCTCGTTCAGCTTTATTAAGAGAAATTAACCTTGTACCACCTGCAGAGACTGCAAGATTCGTATACATCACACCAAGTGAAATTCGTTCTGGATTAAAGAAATCGGCATTAGTGCAGAAGAAAAATTCACAAGCCACCCAGCCATTATCGCCAAACATATTAACTGCGCTATTATTTTTTACTTTAAACGAAACGGCAGAAGGCACCTGCCCCAGTTTTTGATAAGGCGGCAGATAGATGAAATCTGATACTATTAGATCCAATGCCGCAGAGGCTTTATATCCGCTATCTGGCAAGCTAAAGTCGCTAATAAATGAACTATTCTTTGCCTTTATCCAATAATAGTAAAGTGTCCCTTTTTCAGCGTTCACATCCGAATAAGAATTTGTTGTAACATAGTGCGCAATTTTGATTGCGCCATTAGTGGAATTTTGAGTGTTGCGCCACACCTCATAAGCAGTTGCGGCATAGACATTTTGCCATGTAATGGTTACCTGCGAAGTTGAAGTTCCATCGCTGGCATTAATATTTTGCGGAGCTGCCATCTGACGCCAGCCGGAGTTGAAGGAGCTAAAAGCACTTTCGCCGAACTCAGCAGCTTTAACCCAATAATAGTAAAACACACCACCTTCCGCTCCGTAATCTCTGAAGAGCGTATCAGAAGTTACACCAGCAAGAACAGAATTTGAAGCATCAAATGTTTCATTGCGATAAATCTTATATGATGTTGCGCCAACTGATGAGTTCCATGTGATTTCTATAAACACCTCATTAGTTAGACCATCGCTAGCATTGATATTGAGTGGCGCTTGTGGAGGTGTGCCGCCATAATCAGGACCTCTTAATTGACTTATTGTATAAGCATTTTTTGCTCTTATCCAATAATAATAAGTCAAACCACGCTGAATAGCCAAATCATCATAGTTGGTATCTGCTGGAGAGCTCACCGTAACCTCTGCAAGAAAAGTCATATTGTTGGTGTAGCTATTGGTTGAGCGATAGATTAGATAGGAAGTTGCTGGACTTGCCGAATTAGAAACCCAGCTTACTCTTATCTGATTGGTATAACCGCTCTTAGAGACATTGAGCGCATAAGGCATACCCAGCATTCGCCAGCCAACAGCTGCATCGCTATAAGGACCAAGCCCGTATGCGTTTGTTACTCTCAAATAGTAATAATATGGCACACCAGGTGTTGCAGATGCTGAATCGTAGTATTTATATTGATTGTATAAACCAGAGACAAGCAACGTTGCAGATGCTGGATTATCTTCTGTGGCACGATAAAGCCAGTATTTTACAGGCGCAGCGCCAGTTGAAGCATTCCAATAAACCGAAATTGCCGATTCGCTTATCCCCTGCCATGCCGTAACAACTGTGGGAGCAAGCGGAGCTATTCCACCACTATTAGTATTGCCCAGTGTTGCGCTATACCAGCTTGTGCCAGCTGCGCTATTTGCGGCACGCACCCAATAATAGTGCGTAAGCCCAGGATAAACCGTCCAATCATGGAAATTTGTTGATGGAGATGACCCAATATATATTGCATTGGAATAATCGTTAGAAAGATTCCTATAGACATTATATATTGTTGCATTAGTTGAGCTTGTCCAATGCACGTGAACATGGTCAGTTGGTACGCCCTTACTGGCTGTAACCACAAGAGGAGCAAATGGCGGTGTGCCGCCAACATCAGGGTCGCTATATTCACTAAACCCAAGTGGTGTTCTTGCTCGTATCCAGTAATAATAACTGATACCGGGCGTCATTGTAGTATCAGAATAGTTAGTAGGCACAAGTTTCTTTATTAAGGAGGCATTGTTTATATCGCTATCTGGAGAGCGCCACACTTCATAATTATAGGCTAAAACCATTCTATCCCAATAAGCCACCACCCTGTCGTAATAAGTTCCTTTTGAAACAACAAGTCCAGAAGGCTTCAATTGTGTTCTGGGATTAAAAGCGGCATTTCCTGATCGCAAGAGGTCATGATTTGCCAGCGGCCAATATGAGCCATAAGAAATAGAGTTAGAACCATAAAGCGCAAGGAAGTTATCATAACAGGCGGCATATATAGTTCCATCGCCAGTAATAAGTGGTGCAGAATAGGCTGCATAGTTTCCCATATCTACGACCCAATTTGTCCAGCCAAAACGATGCAATGAATAAAGATAGCCATAATCTATTGGCACTATAAGTGAGCCATCTTGCGTCACTGATGGAGTGCCACGTATGGTTCTGAAAGCAGGATCAGGTGATTCAAGAACCCATCTTCTATTAGTTGCTCCTGATGGAGCAAGTTCATACACATTTGATCCAGCACAGGCAATAATTGAGCCATCTGCCAGCAATATAGGAGAGGCATATATAGTGCCTGCAAGATTCCACACCAGGCTCGTTGAGCCATCAGTCGAGTTAAAAGCATAAAGATTGGTTCCTGCCCCTATATAAATTATGCCGTTAGATGAAATAGCAGGACTTCCATAAATCGTACCAGCAGCAATACTCCATATATTTTGTGTTGTGCCATTTACTCCTCCATCTGCTATCGCATATAAATTGCTCATAGTAGCTATATAAATCTTTGCATTGGTATCAATTCCAGCTGCCCCATAAATCTGCTTGTTTAATTCGCACGACCAGATCTGTGCCCCGGTATATTTATTAAGAGCATATAATTTTGAACCACTGCCAACATAAAGCCTATTATTTAATCCTATTGCCGGCGGATAATAAATTGTGCCGCCAAGCTGACTTGTCCAAAGCGGTGCTCCATTAGAAATTGCATAAACTTTGTTATCGGAATAATTACCAATATATATCACGCCATTTGTATCAACTGAAGGCATTCCACCTAATCCCCTTGTTGCAAGTTGCGCCGCATCTGAAACAAATAGATTCGTTTGAGCCGTATATGTCCAGAGAAGTTGACCATCACTTGAAAGAGCAAACAGATTAGAGCCAGCAGGGATATAGATTGAGCCATCCATACCAAGTGCTGGCGAGCCAAAATAGTCGTTTGCTCCGTACCAATAATAATTCCAGCGTTCTCCGCCATAGATAAGTGCGGAGCCAAATTTTATAACAGCACAATCGCTATCACCACCAGCATAGGTTGTTTGATACGCATCATCTGATACAGGGAATGTATTTTGAGCATAACCTGCTGCATAAATATTTTTATAATCGTTAGCAACCGCCATCGCATAAGCCCTATCATCGCCAGATCCTCCAAAGAAAGTTGAGCCAAGCAGATTAGTTAAACCGCCATCCATTTTTAGAAGGAACATATCATTATTGCCATTAAAACTGGTATCATAAGCTTGTTGATGGACAGGGAAATTCGTTGATGCAGTGTAGCCTGCGATAAAGATTTCCGCTGAAACAGGATTAGTACCCATCATAGATGGGGATTTTACGGCAATTGCCGTGCAGCGATCTGCATGCGTACCACCAAGATATGTTGAAGCGACCAGATTGGATAGAGTATCTACATCAAGAGCGCTTATAAAAACATCAGTATTGCCTTTATATTTGTTAGTATAGCCCGGATAATAAACGTTATCTACAGGATTACGTGGAAAATTCGTGGAAGCAGTTGAACCTGCCACGTACACGTAGCTATTTGAAACAAGCGTGTTTGTGCCGGCAATAGCCACAGCTGTTATTTCATCATAAGCATTACCACCAAGATATGTGGCAGCAAGCAACGAAGTTGAAGCAAAAGCATTATTAAATTTTGCAATAAAACCATCTGGAATGCCACCAGAAACCAATTGATAGCCATTTGTTACCGGCAGATTCACAGAATACGTTATACCTGCAACAATCACATCCCCATTTGTGGAAATAGCTAAAGATGTAATCTCATCATTACCACTGCCCCTAAAAAACACAGATTTTTCCAGAGTGGAAAGCGAAGAATTAAATCTTGAAATAAATCCTTCTCTCCCTCCTTGAGAACCGAAATCAACAGAACGTGGAAAATTCAATGAAGCCGAATAACCCGCCACATATATTTTCCCGATATTAGTATCCACAGCAATTGCTTTGATTTCATCAATATTATTGCCGCCAAGGAACGTGCACGCTTGCAATTCATCAAGCCCAAGTGAAAGCTTCATTACAAAGCCATCACGATTTCCAGGTTTATTAACTTGATAACTGCCAACTGTAACAGGAAAGCCTGTCGATTCAGTGAACCCTGCCACATAGAGCGAATTGCTCAAGATTGTCATACAGGTTACCGCATTTGTGTCACCATTATTCAGATTTCTATCTATAACAAGGACTGATGCTTTAAGTTCAGAAAGCCGCTCATCAAAGCAG
>CAZBHO010000019.1:16168-21749 GCA_964491945.1 uncultured Verrucomicrobiota bacterium
CCGAGCCATAAAAGGGCAAGTTTGTAGGAAATTGTGGAACGGTTAAATTATGATATCTACATAACCCGCCTATATAAACATTTGTATCATTATAAACAGTTATTGCCCACGCCATATCATACCATTCTGCTGTTCCTACTTTGCCTTCGCCAAGAAATGTGGAAGCAAGGAATGGATCTATCAGCAGCGGCCGACTTTTATCGTAGGATCCAACCTGATAGGATAGCATCCCATCTTGCCATACATACTTTACATCAACATATTCTTTAGTTCCATCATCTCTTAACTGGAAGGCAATAGGCGCGCTAAAGTAAATATCACCTGCAACTGTTGAAAGTTTTAATCTACCATCTTGAGTTATTTCTCCATGCAGAGCGCCTTCAAAAGATGAGCGGATGAGAGATGCCTCTACGCCCGGGGCAATGGTATAAATTTTTTCCAATTTATTGCCATACGCCACCAGTTCAAGCGTTATGCCATCATATATTTCACCAACTTCTATCACATCATAGGTGATTATGCCAGAGCGCCAATTACGTTGGTCATTTCCTTCAAAAATGCTTAACTTTGTTTTTGATGGTTTAATGCCAGCAGGATGAACAGGTTTTGCCCCAAGCCACGTTTCCCGTATAGGAAGCGCACCACCATCACTTGTATTAAGAAGATATTGCACCGCCCCATCCTTAAGCACATATATTGTGCCACCAAAGGAGAGCGCCTTGAAACTTGCCCCAAAACTTTTTTCTGATGCATCGCATTCCCAGAATGGAATACGAGCTGCCGCAATCTTTTCTTTTTGTGCACCCTCAATAGCCAATGCGGCAAATGGCACAAACGAGATTGCCAAAAGAAAAATCTGAATTTTAAACTTTAGCTCTAGCGTTTTCATTATACTTTTACTTCTTCTTCCTTTGAAAAAGCACACCAACATTATAAAAATATACGTATCCTTTTTATTTACAGTTATATTGTATTTAAAACAAACATTAAAACAACAAAAAAATTAAGAAAAATAAGTCTTGAGTTTTTGCAAAACTATAAGGCATGCATTTATTTTGAAACTCTAGAACGCTCCAATGATAGGTTCATAAGAAAGCAATGAGTGCCAACATCTATGGGCTTTTCCCCTTCTTTTAAAGCAGACCGGCGAATGTATGAGCCATCACTTTGCATTTCCCATGCCTGTCTGGTATCCCGCAACATAACATCAAGAATTTCCAGACACCTCTGTTTAAGTGTTTTTTGCTCAATAGGTGCAACCACTTCAACTCTAGCCAGCAAATTCCTATACATCCAGTCAGCAGAGCCAATAAAGAGCTCGCCATCAATTAATTTTTCTGCGCCATTTCGAAAATAGAAGATACGCGAATGCTCAAGGAATCTGCCGACAATAGAAACAACCGAGATATTGCTACTTAACTTTGGCACTTTTGGCTTCAAACAGCAAAAACCTCTAACAATCAGTTTGATATCCACACCTGCTTCAGAAGCTTTGTATAAAGCTTTGATTATTTTATCATCTTCCAGACTATTCATCTTTGCAATTATGCCTGAGGGTTTGCCTGCTTTCTGATTTGCAATTTCGCGTTCAATTAACTCAAGAAAGCGCTCTCTCATATTTATAGGAGCCACAAGAAGCTTGTTATACTCCTTTTTCATAGAATAGCCCGTAAGAAAATTGAACAATTCAACAATATCTGCCGTAATGAGTTCATTGCTGGTCAAAAGCCCAAGATCGGTATAAAGCTTTGCTGTATGAGTGTGATAATTGCCTGTGCCTATGTGGACATAGCAGCGTACGCCATCGCCTTCCCTGCGCACAACAAGTGTGGTTTTAGCATGAGTTTTTAATCCAACTATCCCATATACCACGTGAATGCCAGCTTTTTCCATCATCTGTGCCCAATAGATATTACGCTCCTCATCAAATCTGGCTTTAAGTTCTATAACACTCACCACTTGTTTCCCCTCTTCAGCTGCTCTAATCAGCATTGGGATAAAAGGGCTTTCCTCGCCAGTTCTATAAAGAGTCATTTTAATAGCCAGCACATCTGGATCGGTTACTGCTGCGTTTAAAAATCTCTCCACACTCGTGGTAAAATCTTCATAAGGATGATGGACGAGAATATCTGTTTTCTTTAATATGTTAAAGATATTAGCCTGTTCTTCTGCCAGCAGAGGAGCCACAACCGGCGTCCACGGTGGATAATGAAGCGAAGGGATATTAAGATCCACAATAGGTTTAAGTGTGGTGTAATCAAGAATGCCTTTTAATTCGTAAGTATCGTTATTGGTTAAATCCAGTTCCTCGCAAAGGAGAGATAAAACGCCATCAGCCTTACCACCAGAATACTCAAGACGCACCACCTTTTCAAATTTTCTCTGTTTGATCTCCTGTTCAATAAGGGCAAGCAGGTCATCGGCATCTTCTTCTTCAC
This sequence comes from uncultured Verrucomicrobiota bacterium, assembly GCA_964491945.1. Lineage (GTDB taxonomy): Bacteria > Verrucomicrobiota > Kiritimatiellia > JAAZAB01 > JAAZAB01 > CAZBHO01. The sequence continues at coordinate 18,607 of CAZBHO010000019.1, forward strand.
GCTCAACATCAGCATTACGAGTTATACGAAACGGCAAAACTTCTAAAATCTCCATCCTTGGAAAGAGCATTTCCAGCTTATTTTGAACCATAGAGATTAAAGATATGAACGTAAACTCTGCTTTTTTTGTATCGTCAGATATTAAAACATATTGTGGAAGTACTGGCGGAATTTTTACACGAGCAAAAGAAGTATCGCCTGTTAATGGATTCTTTACTATTAGTCCTAAAGATGTTGAAAGATTTGAAATGAAAGGGAATGGGTGTCCAGAATCTACCATTAGCGGCGTGAGCACAGGAAACACATTTCTGTTAAAATAATCTGATGCAATTTTTTTTTGTTTTTCTGTAAGTTGCTCCCAATTTAATATAAAAACACCTGTCTTTTTAAGTTCTGGTATTATTCTTTCAAAAAAGCATTTTGCCTGGTCATCAAGCATTGGCAGTAATTTCCTTCGGATAGAAGCCAGTTGTTCCAGCGGAGTTAATCCATCAGAAGAAATATGAATTAACCCTGCAGCGATTTGTCGCTTAAAGGCGCCTACTCTTTTCATAAAAAACTCGTCAAGATTTGAAGTGAAAATCCCCAGAAACTTTATTCTTTCAAGCAGAGGAGTGCTTTCAGCTATAGCTTCTTCCAGAACTCTTCTGTTAAATTCAAGCCACGATAGTTCACGATTAATAAACTTATCAGGCTCCGGTATTGCTGGCTCCTGTGAATAAGTTTTCTTCCTTTTTCCGCCTATCTTCTTTAGCTGTGATTTCTCATTCATTTGTTTAAGAAAAATAGAAATAAAGCATTAGAATTGTGTTAGCTATTTTTTAGAACATCATTAGATATAGAACAACTAAACTATACTCATCATTATTGATGAGGTCAAGTTCATGTGTTGTGCTCCATGGAAAAGTTTACGCACTTGATGGTACAGTAGGAGTTGTTAGAATGAGGGAATTAAAAGTTTTCAGATAAAGACAATTCAATAATAAAAAGAATTAGGTCTGCTAATGCTAATCCTCTTCCCCCACTCCTCACCAGAAGGAGGTATAACCAATAAATTCAACTGCTGACAAAATGACCTGTGGCAAAAAATAATTTTTTAATATTGACTTATTGCAAAAATAAGAGCAGTCTGCTTGCAACCAAAAGAAAAACTTTACAAGAAAGGGCAAAAAAAATGCAAAACACTCAAAAGCAGATCGTAATAAAATCTCTATTGGTATCTATTATACTTACTTGCATCAGTTCGCAATTGTTGGCAGGGGGTAAAGAAAAACCAAAAGCAGCTGAAGATAAATCCACTCCACCGCCTGCCTTTATGATGCCAGAAGCAGATAAACCTACAGCGGCAGAACTGGCATTTGAAGCTGTAGCAACAAACCCTGCCGCAGTGCTAGTTAAGGTTGATGGTTCACCAATCACTCAAGCAGACCTTGATAAAGAGCTTGCCAACGTAAAAAAAATGTTTGAGAAACAGATGGGAAGTTCTGGACAATCTTCTCAATTTGACATGATTTTTTCAAAGATGAAGCCGCAGATCCTTGATAGTATGATCACAAAGATGGTAATTGATAATGCCTGTGATAAACAGAAGATTATGGTAAGTGATGATGAGGTAAAAAAAGAGATAGAGACTATCAAGACTATGCTACCAAAAAATATGAAGCTGGAAGATTTAATGAAAAGGCAAAACATATCACAGGGCGATTTTGAGAATGAAATAAAACAACAACTTAAGATAGAAAAGCTCGTTGGTGTGCAGGAGCCATCGGAAAAAGAAATAGCCGATTTTTACGATAAGGCCCAAGATGCATTTTCTCATCCTGAAACCGTTCATGCCAGGCACATCCTTATAAAAACAGAAGCCACCGATACTGAAGCCCAAAAGAAAGAGAAACGTAAAAAAGCGGAAGATATAAAGAAAAAGCTCAACGAAGGAGCGGATTTTGCGGAACTTGCTAAAGCAAATTCCGATTGCCCTAGCAAAGTAAATGGAGGAGATTTGAATGAATTTGCACGCGGTGAAATGGTAAAATCATTTGAAGAGGTGGCCTTTAAATTGAAAGATAAGGAAATAAGCGACATTGTAGAGACAGAATATGGCTATCATATAATTCAGACGCTTAGTCACAATCAGCCATATAAGGAAACAATTGATGAAGCCAAAGGCAAAATCATAATGCGATTAAAAATGAATCAGCTGCGGGAAAAGATGCCTGCTTACGTAGAAAAACTTCGTGATAAAGCTAAAATTGAATACGTAAGCATACCAAAGCCAGAACTTCCAAAAATGCCAGAGATGGATGATAATGAAGAAGCTCCACAGCCTTCCAAGACAAAGACACCAGCTGCAGATAAAAAAGCTCCAAAATCAGAAGATAGCAATAAGAGCAAGAGTAAAAAACTGGATCTATAGACGCACTTTTATTGCTATTGGTATTTTTTTATTCTGGCTAGATTATTCAGGCTCGGCAGGATAACGAATACTTATAACAACTCTATCTTTGCGATTTTCTGGAATTTCAGGGTCAACAATAGTCACCCATTCCCCCTGCCCTGTCATAGCGAGTTTTTTTGTTGTAACAAGGCGTCCCCATTGTCCATAGGAGCTTAACACAAATCGCCTTGGATTGATTTGAGCTTGAGAGAGCATATATTCAATAACGTTTAATCCTCTTTGAGAAGTTAATTGCCAGGAAGCTGTTAAGCTATTAGTTGTATCTGAGAGCATTGAGCTATAAGCTTCTACGATGATTTTATTTTTAAGTGGCTCAAGTGCTTTTGCTATAGCAGAGAGTTTTGTTTTTGCTTCATCAGAAAGTTCAGCGTTGCCGGGCTGGAAAAAGATATTATCTGATATAATGATCACATATGCATTGCTATCGCTTTGTGTTAGATCAAGCACAGGCTTGGTATATCCATCAAGTTTTAAGGCAGCAAGTTGCTTTGAGATTTTTTCGAACAACCCCACATCCGTTGGGAGTTTTAAATCTTCTTTTACATAAGCTTTTGGTCTCTTTGCATCATCAGCTGGCTCCAACAAATGCGCACCATCCCCTGCTCTAATTATAGCTGAAGAGCGTTGCACAACATATTCGCCTTCTCCCATTTTAAATGTTGCGCCAAAACCACTTCTAACAGAGAGC
>CAZBHO010000019.1:21765-26548 GCA_964491945.1 uncultured Verrucomicrobiota bacterium
TTTTCCAGATTGATTACACTCATTGCATACATCATTATAAAAAACGCAACGAGCAATGTAATCATATCCGCATAAGTCAGGAGCCATCGCTCTTCGTTTTCTTTTTCTTCTGGCTCAGGTGGCTCTTTTGGTCTTGGTTTTGGATTTTGTGTAGCCATACATCAAATTATTTTGCTCCACCTTCTTTTTCTTCTTTATGTTCTCCATGAACAAAAGCCCGCAACTGCTCTTCAAGCAGACGTGGACTCATTCCAGCCTGAATACTTAAAATTCCTTCCATCATCATCTGCTTTTCCACCATTGCCACATTCATAAGTTTTTTTATTTTATTGCCTATTGGAAGATAAACTAGATTTGCGAAACAGACTCCATAAAGCGTGGCAATAAACGCAGATGCTATGGCAGGTCCCATAGTGTCCGGACTTGAAATGTTTTTTAACATATTTACAAGCCCCATAACAGTTCCAATAATACCTAGTGTAGGAGAAAATCCCCCAAGTTTAACGAAAAACTCTGCCCCTTCCATAAACCATTGTTTCATTGTTTTTAAATCCAGCTCAAGAATAGTTCTCATATGATCCACATCCACTCCATCCACAGCAAGTTGCAATCCCTTTTTTAAGAACGGATCATCTGCATTTTCTATTTCAGGTTCCAGTGCCAAAATTCCATCTCGACGGCTTTTTACTGCATAAGATGACAACTTTTCTATAAGTCCTTCTGGATCAGATTTGAGTCCTTTAAACGCTACCGCAAGATGTTTAGGAATTTGTTTTAAATCGTGCATAGTTACCCCTATCATACTTGCGCCAATAGTTCCACCAAAGACCAATATGGCTGGAGGTAATTTTATAAAAGAAGCTAAAATATCTATGGGAGCTTCACCTCCATGCATTCCCTCAAGAATTGCAGAGCCTAATAGGCAAGCCCATGCCATTATTAGCCCTATGACTGTTACAATATCCATAACTTAAAAATCCTTTCTTATTCCAAATCCTTTTGGAAGTTACCCTTTCTCCAATTTTGCATCATTTCCAGTATTTCATCAATGGTTTCTACAACAACATAGGTAGTTCCACTATGGATATGTATGGTAGTATCTGGCTTGGCTTCAATGGATTCTATGTAGCGCTCATTGAGCACTATCTCCTCACCACTTAATTGTTTTACTTTTATCATAACTTACCTCTTCAAAATAATGGAAATATTACGGCATAATGGCAAAAATTGCCGAATTGCCTTGTCCTTACAATACTGCATACAGGTCTTTTTTAAAGCAAAAAGCTCCTTTTTAAGTAGTTATAATATACTCAAAATACTCTATCATCAATAAAATTTGCAAAAATGATAATCAGCTAAAAAGCCATTTTCAATAAATTTATAACAAGTCTTATGCCATGCTTTTTACCTAAATTCTTGCCTGATTGGTAGCCATAAGGCGCATTATTGCTTCTTCGGTAACATTAGCTCGGGCAACTTCACCAGCTATCTTGCCTGAACGTATAACAATTATACGATCTGACATATTTATTAGTTCTGGTAGTTCGCTAGAAACCAATAAAATCCCTACTCCATTGGATGCTAGCTCATCAATAAGCAAATGAATCTCCATCTTTGCTCCAATATCTACTCCTCTTGTGGGCTCATCCAAAATTAAAAATTTACAATTGGCAGCAAGCCATCTTGCTATAACAAGTTTTTGCTGATTACCACCAGATAACGCAGCGGAAATCACTTCCATGTCAGATGGCTTAATTGAGAGCTTTTTAAAATAACTTTCGCATAGCTCCTTCTCTTTTTTCCTCCTCACAATCGTAAATCTGCTTAAACGTTTCAAAATACCTAAACTTATATTCTCTCTGCAATTCATACTCAATATCAAACCGTGCCGCTTTCTATCCTCTGGCACTAGCCCTATACCAGCATCAATAGCTTGAGAAGGATGCCTGAAAGCAACTCTTGCCCCATTAAACAAAATTTCTCCCTCAAAATTACCGTCAATTCCAAAAATAGCTTCCGCAATTTCAGTTCTACCAGCTCCAACAAGTCCAGCCAATCCCACAATTTCACCCGCCTTTACTACAAAAGAGATGTTTTCAAATTTGCCGGGCGACGAAAGATTGGTAACTTTAAGGATATCTTTCTCTGTAATTTTTCTAGAATGTTCAGGAAAAAATTTTTTGAAGGAGCGCCCTATCATCATATAGATTAGCTCGTCATTTGTAATTTGTTTTGTTTCTCTTGTCCCGATCAGCTTGCCATCGCGCAATACGGATATTCTATCTGAAACGCTAAAAATCTCAGCCATCCTATGTGAAACATAAATTGAAGTTATGCCATCTTGTTTAAGACGATAAATCAATTCAAACAATTTTTCTGTTTCTTTCTGACTCAAAGAGCTTGTTGGTTCATCAAAAACGAGTAGCTTTGCTCCACCAGAGACGGCAGATGCAATTTGAATAAGTTGCTGTTGGCTGACTGAAAGTTCGCCAACAATTTTATTGACATCCATTTTAACACCTATTCGTTCAAGCGCCAGCTCTGCTGCACTGTGCAAAGCCTTTTTCTGTAAAAATGATAAGCGACTAGGTAAATTTGAAAGGCATAGGTTTTCGGCAACAGTCATATTTTCACATAAGGCAAGCTCCTGATGAACAATGCCAATTCCTGCAAGTTTGGCGTCACGAGCATTCTTAAAAGAATGGCTTTTACCTTCCAGCCAAATTGAGCCTTTATCTGGCTGATATATGCCGGCAATAATTTTGCCTAATGTGCTTTTCCCTGCTCCATTTTCTCCGACCAGAGCATGGCACTCGCCCCTTTTAACTTGAAGTGTTACATCTGAAAGAGCCTGTACCCCCGGAAAACGTTTAGAAATTTCTTTTAATTCTAAAATGACATTCTCCATTATTCGTTATGGCAAGGAAAGATATTGCTGTGGCACATCGTTAAACCCCCATTCTTTCAGCTGACGTGCCCAACTACCAAGATTTTCTTTTGAAACCCTTACAAGCTCCATTTTATTTATAACAGGCACTTCTTTCTTAAGGATAAACTTATCTAAAATTATTTCTATTGATTTATATCCCCACATATAGGTTGGTTGAGCAAGAAGCACAGGCGCTATATTCCTTTCAATATATGGAAGTTGTGCAGGCAGAGCATCAACTGCAACCACCTTAACCTTATCAGGGTTTAGATCTGATAGTAGAGTTTTTGTAAAAAGAGCCCAGCCTCCAATCATAGCCCATGCATCAATTTCAGGATATGCATTCATTGCTCTTACAACTTCAGCTGCTGCATCTTGCGGTGTTTCTATATGATAAAAAGTGCCAACAATTTTAATTTCAGGATATTTCTTTGCTTCTTCCATAACGCCTTCAACACGTTTCCGTAAGTTTGGTGCATTCTGATTGCCAGCAAGAATTGCAACGTTTGCTTTGCCTTTGGTTAAAGCCGCCAATTCCTGCATAGTACGTTTACCGACTTCAATGTCATCAACGCCATAAAAAGCAAACCGTTTTGAGCCGGGCGCATCGCTATCAAAAGTCATAACTGCCACTCCCCTTGCAACGGCATCATTTATTGCTCCAACCAGTTTACTGGCATCGGAGCAAGAAATTAGTATAACATCAACCCCGTCATTTACTGCTTGAGCAATGCGTTGAGCTTGAATTTGGCCATCCTCTGTTGGTGGTGTACGCCAATCAATAGAAATTTCCACACCATATTTTGCAGAAAGATCTTTAGCTGCTGCCTCCGCGCCAGTTCTTGCTGAAAGAAACACGGGGTTCGTAGAACTTTTTGCTATCATAGCAATTCTTATCTTCTTAAGAGTGGCACCACCATCCTTCGCATAGAGTGCCATAGAGAGACAAGCAATACCAATAATTACCAAGCAGATTGTAATTACACATTTATTAAAAATGTTCCGCTTAATACTCATAACTCATACTCCTTCCCTTGCTGAATTTGATTATTTACTCCTGAGTGCCATATTTAACAATCGCCTGTGCGATAATTCTATGTTAATTCTATCAAGCACAACAGCCACTATTATCGCACAGCCTATAATTATCCACTCGTAATTCTGATCAAACCTCAAAGTACGAATGGATTGACGTATCAATGTGATCAAAACTGCTCCAAGCACCGCATTTATTGCACTGCCTTTTCCACCACTTAAACTTGCGCCACCAACCACAGCAGAGGCAATAACATAAAGTTCATAGCCTGTGGCATCAGCACAAGATGCAGAGCCATAATAACTTGCCCCCATAAAAGCCGCAACACCTGCAGTAAGTCCAGAAATGGTATAAACACCTATCAGAATAGGATTTATTTTTAACCCCGCATATCTGCTAGCTTCAATATTACCACCAACAGCATAAATGTATCTGCCCATCACAGTTCTAGAAAGATAAAAACTACCACAAATAGCTACCAGCAATAGCACAAGGACAGGCACCAGATATATTTCAGAAGAAACAAGTTTTGCCTTTGCAAATGACATAAAAACATCTGGCATTAAAATGCTTTCTGCCTTGCTGATAACAAAGGCTATGCCTCTAAAGATCCACATTGTTCCCAGCGTTATGATGAAAGGATGCACTTTCAATTTTGTTATCATAAAGCCATTAAAAAAACCACATGCTACACCTAAAAAAATGCAAAAGAAAAGCCCCTCCACAAACAAGAATGGAGTGGAAATAACACTTGTAGAAGATCGTAGTGCCATTGCTGTAACCACTCCACAGAAGGCATAGATGGAACCAACAGATAG
>CAZBHO010000019.1:26560-47872 GCA_964491945.1 uncultured Verrucomicrobiota bacterium
CACCAGAGATAATAACCATAGTAATACCTATAGCCATAATAGCAAAGAAGCTAGCATCTATAGCAGTCTGCACAAGAGTATATCTATTAAAAAAATTATTTACTGTTTTCCCTGTTAACTTATCAGTATGGCTGCCAGCAAAGAGAGTCAAAAGTATGCCTAAAGCTATTATGATAAGGATAAGTCCGAGCTGTTGTGAATTAAGAAATTTTCTTAACAATGTTTTTATCCAGTTCACCATTTGTTGCTTTGTTTTTCTCTTGTTAAGCAAGAAGTAATATTACAACATAAAATATAAAAAAAATTTAACTAGCAATCTACAACTCAATATACGACATTAACTAATGTATGCAAGTTTATTTTATGAACACAAAACTTTTATTGGAAGTCTATCTATTAAAAGTATTGATTTTGAATATTGGGCTCCGTTGAATGTTTATTTGAGTTTTAAGCTATTGACTTTTTAGGAAAAAAATATAGTATTTAACCGAGTTGGCATAATAAGAGTTAGACACAAAAAAATGACAAACAAAACACCAACAAGAAAAGATGTAGCAAGGCTGGCAGGAGTGAGCTTAACAACCGTAACACATGCACTCAATCCACCACCAAACGTAAGAATGGCTCCTTCAACAATGCAAAAGGTGAGGAAAATTGCAAAGAAAATAGGCTACCGCCCAAACTTCCTTGCACGTGCTCTCGTTAGAAAAAAAACTTTTACAATAGCACTAGTCCAACCAGCACCTGACGCACTATATAATCTGTTCTATCAGAGAATAATTTATGGAATATGCCACTCAATGGAACAACACGATTATCATCTTCTATCTTTATTTAGAACATCGCAAAATATGATGAAAGTTATTTATCAAGGAAGAATTGATGGACTCTTTTTCCTTCAAAGCGATTTTGAAACTAAAAGTATAATTGAAGCATCGGAGACAGCGCTCCCTATAGTTGTAATAAATAAATCATGGCAATATCACAAAAAAACGAAAAGCATTATCGGTTGCGTTGAAGCAGATCACTATAAAATGATGGATGAAGCATTTCAAATACTAAAAAAACTAAACTGCAAAACGTTTTTAACTATTATCAATCCAGAAAAAATAGATAGCAATTTTCATATGCTTAATGCTGCTAAAAAAGTCGCAAAAAAGTTGGAACTTAAAAAGGGAGCATTTAAAAACATCCTACCGAGAGAGGTCACTAAGACTATCAAGAAAGAAAGCCAAGAAATTTTTAAACAAAATGATAAACTGCCTCTAGGCATCATTGTTGATGGAACATATCATGCTGATTTATGTTATAATGAGCTATCTCAATTAGGACTTAAAATAAACTCTGACTTCTTTCTTATTTCCAGCACTGTTATTCCTGGTGAAACTACAAAAAACAGGAAAGAAGTATGTGTGTTTGAAGAGCAACCTGAATTAATGGGAGAAAAAGCATGGGAACTTATGCTAAACATTCTTAATGGCAACAAATCAAATCTCTTCATTAATGTGCCATATATTTGCAAGCCAGTTTCAGAAGATATCAAAATAACAGAAGGAACAGAAAGGAATATAAAATGAACAACAAGGATACAATTCCTGCAGCACTTGGCGGTAATAAAAGTATTTTGGAAGAAGATCCTTCCCTATTTAATTGGCCTATAATAACACAAGAAGATGAAAATGCCGCTTTAGAAGTTATAAGATCAAGAAAAATGAGCGGAAATGATATAACAAAAAAATTTGAAGAAGAATTCGCTCTTTGGATGGGAGTAAAATATGCGCTTGCCTTTCCAAATGGCACAGATGCCTTACGAGCTGCAATGTGGGCTTGCGGTGTTGGCGCAGGTGATGAAATAATAGCGCCATCTATGACTTACTGGGCTAGTTGCACACAGGCACTAACTCTCGGTGCTGCCGTGAATTTTGCTGATATAGATAGAAAAACTCTTTGCATAGACCCAAATGATATCGCACATAGAATCGGACCGCGAACTAAAGCCATAGTGGTTGTCCATTATGCTGGCTATCCATGCGATATGGATAAAATTATGGAAATTGCTACAAAAAAGAATCTTTATGTCATAGAAGATGTTTCTCATGCTCATGGCGCTTTGTATAAGAGGAGAAAGGTTGGCACAATTGGGCATATTGCCGGAATGAGCATGATGACGGGAAAAAGCTTTGCCATAGGCGAAGGTGGGATGATGGTCACAAATGATAGGCTTCTTTACGAACGATGCATCTCTTACGGTTTTTATGAAAGAACAGGTATTGCCACCAGATGGGTTGGAATTGACAACCAGCTTTCGTTCGATGAACTTAAGCAATATGCCGGGATACCTCTTGGTGGCTATAAGTATAGGTTGAATCAGGTTGCTTCAGCAATAGGCAGGGTTCAGCTAAAGCACTATCAAAAAAGAATAGAAGAGATACAGAAAGCAATAAATTATTTCTGGGATTTACTGGAAGGCGTTCCTGGTATTCGCGCTCATAGACCACCGAAAGATAGCAACTCAACGATGGGCGGATGGTATTTTCCACGTGGCTTGTATTATGCAGAAGAACTTAATAATCTTCCTATAGAAATCTTCTGCAAAGCTATCAGAATAGAAGGATTTTCTGCTTGCTATCCTGGCGCAAACGCACCGCTACACATTCATCCTGTGTTTCATACAGCCGATATTTTCAGAATGGGCAAACCTACAATGATTTCCTTTGGACAACGTGATGTAAGGCAAGGATCTGGCAGTCTGCCTGTTTCAGAAAGCATATCAAAAATCGCCTTTAGTGTGCCGTGGTTTAAAAAATATGTACCAGATATAATTGAACGATATGCCTTAGCCTTTAAGAAAGTTTGCACGAATGCCGAGCTTTTACTAAAAAACAAAGATAAAATAGAAACTATGCATATCTAAAAGATCTTTTTTGGGTAATAATTGCTTAATTTATAGAAAACTTTATATACAAAAAATATGCTTGCTTTTTTAAAAATAAAATCTAGAGTTAGAGATAGTTTTTTAAACATATATAAACAAAGGATGCATGATTATGAATAGAGTCAAATTGATCAGCTTATTTGTGGCAGGAATAGTGACATTACAGATAACGAATGCTGCAGAAGACATGTGGCTAACGGATTTTGAAAAAGCAAAACAATTATCGGATGAGTTAAAAAGACCTATTCTGGCTGATTTTTCAGGATCGGATTGGTGTGGATGGTGTATTAAGCTTGATAAAGAAGTGTTCAGCACAAAGGAGTTCAAGGACTTTGCATCTTCCAATTTAGTTTTATTGCTCGTAGACTTTCCTGCTAGAAAGTCCCAATCAGAAAAAGAAAAAAAACAGAACAAGGAACTGGCTGAAAAATATGGTATAGAAGGTTATCCCACAGTTCTTTTGTTGGATAAGGATGGGAACGTACTTGCCAAAACAGGATATCGCAGAGGTGGAGCAGAAGCATATATTGAACATCTAAAGAAACTATTGCAAAAATAGCACAGGGGTGGCAAAAGACCAAGTATTATTCACTATGGCGATGCTTGGAAAATACATACGATTGGAGCGCATCATTAACCGTGAGACCAAACGCACAGTTATTGTACCAATGGATCACGGCGTGACTATAGGACCTGTTACCGGAATAGAAAACATGCGCGATATGGTAAACATTGTGGCTGAAGGTGGCGCTAATGCTGTGCTCGGGCATATTGGGCTACCTCTGCACGGGCATAGAAAACATGGAAAAGATATAGGGTTAATTTTGCATCTTTCTGGAAGCACCGTATGGAGTCCAGATCCAAACGCCAAAGTGCTTGTCAATACTGTTGAGAATGCTTTACGACTTGGTGCCGATGGAGTTAGCATCCATATCAATATCGGAGCTGATAACGAGGCTGATATGCTAAAAGACTTTGGAGAGGTTGCTGTCTCCTGCATGCAATGGGGAATGCCACTTCTGGCAATGATGTATACAAGAGGCAAAAAATTTAAATCAGAGAGTGATCCTGAAGGCGTTAAACATGCTGCAAGAATTGCAGCTGAACTGGGTGCTGATATAGTTAAGGTCACATACACAGGCTCACAAAAAACTTTTGAGAAGGTTGTGGCAAGTTGTCCGATACCTGTTGTGATTGCTGGTGGTGAGAAACAGAACGATGACAGGAAAGTTTTTACAATGATATATGATTCATTAAAAGCAGGTGGCAGTGGTGTGGCTGTTGGTCGCAATGCTTTTGGTCACAAATCCCCTCAGAAGATGATAAGGGCTATTACAGCTCTTGTGCACGAAAATATCACCGTAGAAGAGGCAATGAAGATACTTGGCAACTAAGGCTCCTTTTTATGCTCTGACTATTTTTTTATCGTTAAAGGAGTAAACTCCTCGTGTGTCTACAATAAGATTAGAGTATTTATAAATCAAGTCATAGTCAAAAGCATCATGATTTGTTACAAGTACGGCGATATCAAATTTTGAAAGAGTTTCTGGTGTTAATAGTATACTTGTGAGTTCAAATGTTCTCTTCCGTATTTTGGGGAACCGCGGTATAAATGGATCGGAATATGAAAGAATGGCTCCTTTCTTTTCAAGGATATCCATTATTTCTACAGCGGGGCTTTCTCGCATATCATCAACATTTTTCTTGTAAGCTATTCCTAAAATGAGTATTTGGCTGCCAGCGACTGCTTTCTTTCTGCTATTTAAGGCATCTATGATTTTGTTTACAACCCATTCTGGCATAGAACTATTAACTTCGCCTGCAAGTTCAATGAACCTCGTGTGTAATCCGAAACAACGGGCACGCCATGTAAGATAAAATGGATCTATTGGAATGCAGTGTCCACCAAGCCCAGGTCCTGGGTAATAAGGCACAAAGCCAAAAGGCTTTGTTGAAGCAGCACGTATCACCTCATAAATATCAATTCCCATTTTATCACATATAATTTTCATTTCATTTACAAGACCTATATTCACTGCACGATGGATATTTTCCAGAAGCTTGACCATTTCAGCTGCTGCGGTTGAGCTAACAGGTACAACTTTTTCAACCACACTATGATACAAGCTAATACCCACTTCCAGACAATTATGGGTAATGCCGCCACAAATTTTAGGAATATTTTTTGTATGAAATTTAGGATTGCCCGGATCTTCGCGTTCTGGAGAAAAAACAACAAAGTAGTTTTCACCAACAACAAATCCCTGTTTTTCAATAGGCGATTTAATTTCCTCTTCAGTTGTTCCGGGATAAGTTGTGCTTTCAAGAGAAATGATTTGCCCTTCTTTAAGATAAGGCAAAACAGTATTGATAGTATTTACTATAAAGCTCAAATCTGGTTCACGATATTTATTCAAAGGGGTGGGAACGCATATAATTATGGCATCGGCTTCTTTAACTTGAGAAAAATCTGATGATGGCAAGAATTTCTTTGTGTTTATAGCCGCCGCGATACGTTCTTTATTTATATGTGCAATATAACTTTGCCTGTTTAAAAGCGAAACAATTTTATTTTCATCTATATCAAGAGCAATGACATTAAAGCCAGCTTCATTGAAAGAGAGTGCAAGTGGCAAGCCAACATAGCCCAGCCCTATTACAGCGACATTAGCATTTTTTGATTTTATTTTTTTGATGAGCTGTTCTTTAATGATCATCTTTATTAACCTTTCATCATTATAATTTTTGATATTGCTCAAATGATATACTTATCTGACTTGCAATGGCTTCCAGCCACAGTTTTTCATCACTTGAAAATGGGCTGCTACCTTCGCGTCCTACAAAGATAAGTCCAATAGCTTTTCCATAAACCATTATAGGAGCAATCAATGCATATTCAAGTTTAAATTTTTCTAACCATATTTGCGGTGGCAAAATTTGTTGGGTACGAAGATTTGCATGTATAATTTCTGGATGCTCAAAAATGCGATTAACTAGATATTGCCGTTCTGTAAGGGCAAAATTAAAATCAGTGGCTTTAACAGCAGAATTATTTCCCACATAGAACCTACCTGCCACAAATTTTCTATCAGGATCGCAGAAAGCGGCAAAAGAGCATGCTGGTTTTAAGCAACTATAAATGGCTTCTTGCGCTATCATCATTATGGTATTAAGTCTTCTTTTCTTCTGAACACTAATCATAAGTTCAGAAAGGAAGTGTCCTATTAAGGTCTTTGGCTCTTCAATAGCACGTGTTCCTTCTTTTAGAGCAACTCCTGCTGCAAGGCTTGCAGCCACTTCTGCAGAACTGACTTTTCCCCACTCTGCAATTTTCACCATCATTTCTATATCTTTTGGTTTTAGGGCAAAGAAGTCAGAAAGCACCGCATCGGCAGCACATATTGCTACTAGAAAATCCGAAAGCACTAAATCTGGCTTATTAAGCAAAAGCTTTAATTCTTCAGTTGTTTTCACCATTATTTCTGGTCCTCCAACTCTATTGCCGAATAATATATCAGCAACTTCTGTAGCCAGTGATACAGCTTTATTTATAGGAGCATTACTATTTCTGCGAGTTTTAAAAAACTCAGCTATAGCAGCAGGCATCTTCCAGTTATGGATAATGGCAGTCAAAATCTCGTCGTTAGTTGCTCCAAAGACTACATCACAAGCCCTATCAAAATCTATCATCTCATTTGTAAGCAAGGCTTGAAGCTTTGCATATTGTTCAGGAAATGCGTTAGCAAGCAACATTTTTGGTAGCTCCATAAGAAGCGCAAAAACAAATGCTTCTTCTGGATTTTCTCCCTTAATCTGATGCATAATTGCCATTGCAAGGCTGCCTGCAAAATAGGAGCAAGTAAAAAGCCTATACAGCTCTCGTGTCTTGAAATTTTCCTTCGAGAGTTTGAAAATTGCCATGCCTAACGCAAAGGTTCTAACTCGTTCAAAGCCAAGAAGAATCACTGCGCCCGATATGGTTTTTACAGGGAGGAGTGGGCGGTAGGCAGCAGAATTGGCAAGAGCAATAATTCCAGATGTTAACGCAGCATCTCGTATGATTATGGCGATCAGATCCGCCATTCTGGTTTCTACATCACTAGTCAGAGCGCAAAGTTCGTGCACATTTCTATCCAAGGCAGGTAGCCGCCCATTTTTCGCCATCTGATTGATCAGTTCAGTGGCTTTAGTTTCGCTCATAGAGAAATTCTCTTTATTAGAAGGCCAGGACTAACAAGCAATTCTATTTTTGTTCTTCTGTATCTTCAATATGCACTGATTGCTTTAGTTGCTCAATAAAATCTTCAAGCAGATCGTTTTGCCAGATAGCGACAAGTTTCTTTGCGATAAAATCGCTAACTTCTTCAAAGGAAAGTTGGCGTGGAGGAAAATGAGCTTTTTTATAAATAAGATGGAAACCGAATTGAGTTTCAATTGGCTCGCTTATTTCGCCCGTCTCCATAGAAAAAGCAGCATCATCAAAGGCTGGCACGAGTGTTCCACGTCGTAAAACCCCAAGATCGCCTCCGCTTTCTTTGCCGCTAGGGCATTGTGAATATACTGCTGCCATTTCAGCAAAATCCGCACCTTGTTTAATTCTTTCTTTTATCTCTAAGAGTTTTGAAATCACTACTGGCTTATCGGCTTCACTTTCTGGTTTAATAAGAATATGGCTTATATGGACAGCCTCTGGCTGTTGAAATTCATCCTGATTAGCTTCATAATAATCCACTATTTCTTGATCTGTAGGTGCTCTAACTTTCGACACAATCTCTTTTGTAAGCATTTCTACCTTTAAAGCAGCTTTAATTACTTCTAGCACATCTTTTTCTGTATGCTTTGTCTGCTCAAGAACCTTATAAAAGTTTTCAGCGCCTCCATGTTCTTCTTTTAAAAGCTCGAACTCTTTTTGTATTTCTGATGCGTTTGGTTCAATTTTCCTGTTCACAGCTTCTGCATGGAGCAAAAAACGTCCTATAGCAAAATCTTTTGCCTGTTTCTTTATACGTGGAAGATTCTTCCTTATTTCCTCTTCACTCATCCGCTTTGAATAAGTTTTTAAAAGCCGCATAATTTCAGCTTCTATTAGCTCATCTGGCAATTGATATCCATTAATTTTTATTGTCATTGTTGTTTCCTTTTTTATGTGTTTTTTGTTTCGTCTGTAACCCACTTTGTATATTCTTTTGAGCTCACATTCACCTTAAAAACCAAAATTTCTGGAACTGTATATGGATGATGTTTGCTAACAAATTCATATAATGCCTTCCCTTTCCCTTTTACAGTCTTAAAAACCAATTTTATCTCATCTGTTTTCTCAAGCTTTTCTTTCCATCTATATATGCTTTTTATTTTACTTATATGGACGCAGGCAGCCAGCTTCTTACCTATTGCTAGCTGAGCTATATTCTTTGCGTGCTTAAATGAAGGCACAGTAGTCTCTAAAATAATCAATTTATTTTTTTCAGCAAGCATATCAGACCAAATCTACAAAAACATAGAGATAAAGTATGTACTTTATTTTTATTCTAGCAAGCTTTTTTGTAAGATAAAAAGGAGACTATCCTAAAACCATAAATCGAATTAAACCTATCAAAAAAGCAGAAAGGAGCATATTTCAGCTCCTTTCTGTATAGTTTACACAATTATAACTCTTATGGTACCCAGTTGACAGTTAGTGGCTGATAATTTGTGCCACCAAGCGTGGTGGTTGGACCATTGGTTGAGTAGCCACTAGAAGAGAACATAAGTCGCCATGCTCCATTAGTGGCAGCATAAAGCCCAGGCTCAGGTGCACCATCACCATCATAGTCACCAATAACAGGCATATAGGCAGAGCTGCCAAAGGTCACCTGCACAGGTGCATAACCAGAACTTGAAAGCAACACGAACCATTTGCCATTAGATCGTGTATAAGTGGCAGGATCAGCTTTGCCATCTCTATCAAAGTCAGCAGCAAGGAATGTTTTGCCAGGACCGCCAAAATTAACCACAAATGGAACATAACCGCTTCCAGAGAAATGGACGATGAGTTTACCTGCTGCCTCATCGTAGAAGAGCAAGTCTGCTTTGCCATCGCCATCGCCATCTACAGGGTAAAGCTTATAGGTTGAGCCACCTAACCCACTAGCCTGGACTGGCACCCAGCCACTGCCAGATAATATTGCTTTAATTGTCTTTGCTGTTGCGCTATAAACTGCGGCATCAATAATTCCATCACCATCATAATCTGCCGATACTGGCACGTAGCCAGGTCCACCCATTGTTGCTTGAACAGGCGCATATCCCATAGATGATAGGAGCACAATCCATTTACCTGTAGTCTGTCGGTAAGCTACTGGATCGCTTATGCCATCACCTTCATAATCGCCCCACACACCAACATAGCCAGAGATTCCAACCTGAGCACCCATAAGGTTAGTAAGGCCTGATGTAGTTCTTAATACATAGAGTTTACCTTCCTGTGTATTGAAGAGCGCCAGATCGCTTATCTTATCACCATCAAAGTCATTGATTGCTGGCTCTGAGGAACTTGCGGTTCGTGCCAACCGTTTGCCAGAGGCGCTGGATGAGAAATCACTAGTTGCCAGAGCATTCTTTGCTTTCACCCAGAATTAGTAATTGACACCTTCAATTGTATCCTGTGCCAGATAGCTTCTGGAAGTTGTTTCTCCAGCGAGAGTTGCAGAAGAAGAACTACTGCTCTTTGATTTATACACTTGATAAGAAGTGGCGCCTGAAACTGCATTCCAGGAAACCTGAATGTGATAAGGATGCGTTTGTGTTGCAGAAACGCCTGAAGGTGCAGCCAGTTTTGTATAGCCATAGTCTCTTGAACTAAATATGCTGGAGCCATTGTTATTTCTGGATTTCACCCAGTAATAATACACGGTGCCAGCAGTCACATTGGTATCATCATAGCTTTGTCCTGAGGCATCTCTGCTTCCAATCAACACAGCAGAACTGCTATTCGTTGTGGTTGCTCTAAACACATCATAATAAGTCACATTCACCGCCGCATTCCAAGAAATACGCACCTTATCAGTATAAATACCCTTTGTGGCAGAGACACCACCAGGCGGCAGACACGCTGCGCGCCATCCTGAATCGGAGGCACTGAATGTGCCAATATCAGGTGTTATTGATCTGACAAAATAATAGTATGTCACATTAATAGTTGCCGTTGTATCATCATAGTTGGTGGTTGAAGAAGAGACTGTGCCTAATTTTATAAAGTTTACGCCACTGGTTGAATTAAGCGTATTACGCCACACTTCATAACCAGTAGGACCTGTTACTGTTTGCCATGTTATAGCAACTTTGTTGGTATAAAGCCCATCTGAAGCTTGCACGTTCATTGGCGCAGCAAGTGAGGCATAGCCAATAGCCATTGAACTTGTAGAACCTTCACCACCATATTCATTAATCGCACTTGCCCAGTAATAGTTATATCTACCCGGTAAAATGCTGTTGGTATCATCATAGGTAAGTTCAGTCAGCCCATCAACCAGAATAGTTGCTTGAGCAAAATCAGAAGTTGTTGCCTTATAGATTCTATAAGTTGCAGCATTGGTTGTATCAAGCCAGCTCAAACGTATTTTGTCTGTATAAGTCCCTTCGCTTGCTGTCAAGCCACCAGGTTTGCCAGGGCTTATAATCGTTAATGTTACAGAAAATTCGTTGGTAAAGATTACCGTATTGGTTGGACTATACAAGATAGGCGCACCACCATCCCAGCTATGGACATGCACTTTACCCTGATAGACGCCGCCGGGATAATTAGTCATATTATCAAACGTGATAGGCACATTAACCCATTCACCATTTACGCTTCTTCCTGATGTGTTGCAAACCATCCAAGGAGCATCGCTTGTTGCTCTAAAATCAAGATAACAACGCGGCTGATCCCATGCATTATTGCGAATACTAAATGTTATATTGGAAGGTTGTTGCCCACGATGGATAGTAATATCATAGAAGAACGGATATGGCAAAAGTGCACCATCATCAACGACAGGTTTTGAATATATGGCAAGCACCATACTAACCGATTGCGTAACACCACCATCATTAGTGGAAGTCACAAAGAAACCTGCTTCGTAATCCTCTATGCCACCTGGCGGCATTGCCTGAATTATTGGTAAATTAAAGTCAACCAGAACATCTTGAGGTGTACTTGTCAAATTATTAGTATCTCCTTGCGGAGTAGCTTGTATGCCAAGCCCTTGAGGATCATTCAACGCAATTTGATACGCCATAGAGCCAGGACCAACGTTTTGTACCTGAACAGTGTAAGTATAAGGTGTCCCCTGATACAACATAGCATTTGTTAATAAAAGCGGAGAAACGCTGAGATTAACTATTGCAAGACGCACGGGAATTTGCTGCGTTGTGCCGCCCCAGTTTGGAGAAGTTAAGGTGATTATTGCATTGCTTGGAGTTCCAACAGCAAGATCGTTTGTTCTAAAATTGATTAAGATATAATTTGTTGAAGCATTGGTTAATGTTGAACTATAGTTGCCTGGCAAAGGATCCCCTGTATCATTATCGCATAAGGTAAACCAATTCTCTCCATTAGTTATGATTGAATAGTGAGAGACGCCCATAGCACGGCTTATAACTCTCAATACCGCTTGAGTGTTGGGTGCAGTTGGCACCACGTTCTGGAAAATGTTGGTAGGTCTGGCATAAACATAAGGCAATCTATCCACATCTGCCACAGTAACATGGCTAAGATAGCTTGTGGAGCCACCGCCATTATATAGATCAAACCCCGTAAATTTTGGAATCGTAAAACTGATGAAGCTATTGGTATAAACCGTATTTGTAAACATTTGTTGCTTCGGTGGCAGAGGATAGAGTGATGAGCTGTTAGTTAAATTTGTTCCATTTACAAACATCCACCACATTTTGTTGTCATAATCCTGAAAGATATCTATTGTTAGCCATTCATCCTCATTAGTAACTTGAAATGTTTGGGATTCTTCCCAGTTTGTACCGTTCGCCATGACAAAGTATCCGTTGCTATTAACATAAAATTGGACAGTAGCATTGGTGTCTATAACAGGTGGGTTTGTGCCATCATATTTGGCAACTTTTGTATAAAGATGCGTCCAGACATTTGTTGCAGTTACATTCTGAAATCTGTTTGATAAAGTTGTATCTATTGGTAATACGGCGGCATTGCTATTCGCTCCTATGGCACCTTCTACGCCGGATTGCACCACCACACTATCAGTATCTGCATACCAGCCGTTAGTTCCATTAACAAGTGGTGTCCCGTTCGTATAAAAGGAAAAATCATCTGCGAATGGGATGGTGGTTGGACCTGCAATGATCTGTCCTGCAAGTGCAATCGCTATTGCTGCACATACCAACATTGTCTGGTAACATGAGTTGCCTTTCATTGATTAACCCTTTCTTTTTTAGCTCTAAAATACACTTCTACCATAACTGACACTATGTTTGCAAAAATGAAAAATGCTGTCAATATCTTTTTAAAAAAAATCCAAAAAAAATCGTAGACTTTTCCAAACTTTTAATGTAAGCAAGTACTCCCAATGAAAGCAGATGAAATAATTGAACTAAAAAACCGAGCATTAACCGAGGCTAAAGAAGCAAAAAGCTCTGCCAGCCTTGAGGAAGTACGTATAAAATATCTTGGACGCAACGGGCTTATTCAGGAACTGATGAAGAGCCTAAAAAACGTTGATGCAAAAGAGCGTCCACTTATTGGCAGGCATCTTCATGAATTGAAAAACGAGCTCAGTGTACTGCTTGAAAAACGGCGAGGGGAGCTGGATGCTTCCACTAAGCAGAAACAAGAGAAAATATTTGATCACACATTACCGGGCAACTGGCGAAAGCTTGGCACATTACATCCGGTTACTTTAGTAATAGAAGAAACGATTGCAATTTTTAAGTCTATGGGCTTTGCTGTGGCAGATGGTCCTGATATTGAAACTGAATATCACAATTTTGATGCGCTCAATACACCTGCCGATCACCCTTCACGGGATACGCAGGATACGTTCTGGCTAGAGAATGGCTCCTTATTGAGGACACAGACCTCTCCGGTACAAATAAGAGTTATGGAAAGCACTAAGCCTCCTATTCGTATTATAGCTCCCGGCAGATGCTATAGACGCGACACAACCGATGCCACGCACAGCGCAAATTTTCATCAAATTGAAGGGCTCTATGTTGACAAAAAAGTTTCTTTGGCAGATTTAAAAGGCGATATATCTTTTTTTGCGAGAAAGCTTATGGGAAAAGATGTAAAAGTACGGTTTCGCCCACATTTCTTCCCATTCACAGAGCCAAGCGTTGAATATGATTTTTCCTGTCACGTATGCAATGGAAAGGGCTGTCGTATATGCAAGCATAGTGGCTGGATAGAAATATCTGGCGCAGGAATGGTTAATCCTAAGGTATTTAAGAACGTTGGCTATAATCCTGATGAAGTTACTGGCTATGCGTTTGGACTTGGTGTAGAAAGGATTGCTATGATTAAATATGGAATAACAGATATCAGATTGCTTTACGAAAACGATGTCAGATTTTTAAAGCAATTTGGTTAATTTAAAAGATTGTGGATGCAGAAAGAAAATGAAGATTATTTTAAGCTGGTTGAAAGAATATGTTGAGTTTGATGCCTCTCCTAAAGAGCTGGCGGAACGTCTGACTTTTGCAGGGCAAGAAGTTGAAGGAATAGAGACAGTTGGAATTAGTTTAGAAAATGTGGTAGTGGGGCAAATAATAAAAGTTGAAAAACATCCCAATGCAGATAAATTAAAACTTTGTGAAGTCTTTGATGGTAGCAAAACGTGGAAAGTGGTTTGCGGCGCTCCTGAAGTGAGTGTGGGGCAAATTGCACCTTTGGCTTTAGCTGGAGCAAAGCTTGCAAATGGACTTACAGTGGAAAAGCGCAAAGTGCGCGGCGAACTTTCCGAAGGAATGCTTTGCGCTGAAGATGAACTTGGTATTTCAGATGACCACACCTCTTTGATGAAATTGCCTCCTACAGCAAAGGTTGGTGAACCGCTAGTTAACATTTTAGGGGCCCCTGAAGTAGTGTTAACTATAGAAGTAACTCCGAATCGTCCTGATTGTTTAAGTGTTATAGGGCTTGCCCGTGAGGTTGCAGCACTTTATGGCACAAAACTTAAATTGCCTGAAATAGTTTTGGAAGAAGAATTTCCCGCAGAGGTAAATACTCTCACTTCCATTGAAGTGCTTGATGAGGAGCTATGTCCTCGTTATACAGCAAGAATAATCAAAGATGTAAAAGTGCTTCCAGCGCCTTACTGGATGCAGCGTAGGTTGAAGCTTTGTGGGGTAAGACCTATCAATAACATTGTTGACATAACGAACTATGTTATGCTTGAGTGCGGGCAGCCGCTGCATGCTTTTGATCAAAATTTACTCAAAGATGGCAGGATTGTAGTGCGGCGTGCAATGCAAGGGGAAAAGATTGTCACGCTTGATGGACTAGAACGTGAGCTTTCCGAAGAACATCTTGTTATTGCCGATGCCACAACACCTGTTGCGCTTGCTGGAATTATGGGTGGAGAACACAGCGGAATACTTGAAAGCACTTCCACTGTCCTGCTTGAAAGCGCATGTTTTAAACCCCAACAAATACGGAAAACGTCAAAGGAGCTTGGTATAAGTAGCGAATCTTCTTATCGCTTTGAGCGCGGCGTTGATATAAAGATAGCTGAATGGGCAAGCCGCCGAGCTGCAAGTTTTATGAGAGAGTTTGCTTCTGGCAAGATAGCAAAAGGAGTGATTGATATTTATAAGAAGCGCTACGTGGAGCGTGTTGTCCCCTGCCGTTTTCAATATATAAATGACTTGTTAGGCACAACAATTCCTAATAATCAGGTGCTATCAATTCTTGAGAGCCTGGAATGCAAGGTAATTGAAGCAAACAATACGTCTTTTAAAATCCAGCCGCCATCCTTCAGAATGGATATAGAAATGGAAGCCGATATTGTTGAAGAAGTGGCAAGAATTTATGGGCTAGATAAAATTCCAGCTCCATTACCTTCGGCAAAAATAGTTGAATTTCCACAGGATGACGATGCAGAAAATAAAAGCACTTTGCGCCATTGGCTTTGTGCGCTAGGGTTAAATGAGACTTTAAATTATAGCTTCACATCAGAAAAAACGCTTGCCACATTTGAAGATACAAAAAATTCGCCCAATCATATAAAACTGCCTAATCCCATCAGTATTGAGCATTCCGTATTGCGGAACAGCCTGTTGCCACAGCTGGTTGAGACGCTCGGTCGCAACAAAGCCAGACAAATTGAAGAAGCAGCCGTGTTTGAGATGGGCAGGATATTTTTTAAGAGAGAAGATGGAAAATACTATGAAGAGGAGCATCTGGCTTTAGGCATTATGGGGCATATTGGCAGATATCTTCTTGAAAAGCGCAGGGCAATAAAACCTTTAGACCAATTTCTTGTTTTAAAAGGCATCATTGAAGAGCTCTTCAGAAAATTGCAATTAACACAATGCCTATTCAAAACCGGCACAGACAAAAACGGCATTTTCCCTACTCTAGGTTTTGAGCAAGAAACAATCGTTGAAGTATATTTGGAAGATGAGCTTATCGGTATATGTGGAATGCTTAATGAAACGCTCCAAAAAGAATGGCGTATTCAGGAGCCTGTGGCTCTGGCAGAAATTAAGATTCAACCTTTATTCAAAAACATCAAGATGGTTCCTGCTTATAAACCGCTGCCAGCTTTTCCTTTTGTTAAGCGCGATATAGCAATCAAAGCAAAACGCTCCATCACGAACGAGATGATAATATCAACCATAAAGAAAAATGCGCCAAAAGAATTGACAGAAGTTGAACTCTTTGATATATATGAAGACGAACGGTTGGGTTGTGATGTAAAAAGTATGGCATACTCACTCACCTACCGTTCTGCGGATCGGACATTGACGGATGAGGAAGTGAATAAATTGCATCAGTCGGTGGTTGCCGAGCTCGAAAACGCACTTGGAGTTGAAATTAGAAAAAGTTAGTTTTTGTTAGGTAATCTAACAAACATAAAGTTATGATAAGTAAGTTGAAGATATTGTTTAGAATATGTGAAACGATGTTAACGGAGACGTTTGTGCGCTTTTTAAAAGAAAAGACAAAAAGCGTTTCCGCAAATGTTATAAATTGTTGCAGGATATTGATGGAGAATGGAGAATTTTTTGTACAAAAGCAGAACTCTCCTTTTCTCTCCTATATGCAATCTCTAACTGGCATTTTGCCTGCTAGAGAACTAAACGAATTATTGGCACTGTGGAACCTTTATAAGCCACTGTGCTATAGTGATGCTCTTTTATCAATTTACCCTGCCCGAGTGCGTGGTTTGGGCTTATTTTCTGACCCATTAAGTAAGAAATAAAGGGAGCTCGAATCGACTGTGGAAACCACGCCTGCTTGAAAAAAGCAGGATCGTTGAAGCAGTTGCTAGAGCACCCACCTGGTATTGTCGGAACAGAAAGAGGCGCCACACGGCACGGGCGGGGCTTTTTTTAGCCCACTAATTGCCTCGCTTCATCATCGGCTCTTTGTCCCTCCTTGAAAGAAAATTAAGATTATATGAATATTGTTATGGAATTATTCAAGGAAAATAAAGAGCAGAAAAAGAAAGAGGCGCAACCCCTAGCAGCCAGGATGCGACCACAAACTCTTGATGAAATTATTGGGCAGTCAGAAATTCTTGGTAAAGGCAAACTTCTAAGACGTGCAATAGAATCTGATACCATAACAAGCATTATTCTATACGGACCACCAGGTTGTGGAAAAACTTCTATAGCAAACGTTATTGCAGCCACAACAAAGCACCATTTTGAAGAAACCAGTGGCGTAATTGCCAACGTTGCTGTGCTCAGAGATTTGCTTAACAAAGCATCTGAAAGGAAACGCTACTCAAATGAAAAAACCATACTTTTTGTGGATGAAATTCACCACTTCAATAAATCGCAACAAGATATCTTGCTTCCCTTCGTAGAGGATGGCACAATAATCCTAATCGGTGCAACCACTCACAATCCTTTTTTCTTTATAAATAGTCCGCTTATTTCGCGTTCAAGGATATTTGAGCTAAAGCCGCTTTCGGAAGAAGATTTAATTCAACTTATGAAGAATGCTATAAACGATGAAAGAGGGCTAAATAGACTTAAACTTAAGGTTGATGAGGAAGCTTTAAAACATTTTGCAAGGTATAGTGAAGGTGATGCCAGACAAGCACTCAACGCCCTTGAACTGGCTGCTTTAACAACACCACCTGCATCTGATGGTATCATTTATATCTCTCTTAAAATTGCTGAAGAATCTATTCAGAAGAAAGCTATTTTGTATGACCACGATGAGGATGGGCACTATGACACAATTTCTGCCTTTATCAAAAGCGTTAGAGGTTCTGACCCTGATGCGGCAATATATTGGCTTGCTAAAATGCTATGCGCTGGTGAGGATCCGCGTTTCATTGCGCGTAGGTTAATTATTCTTGCTTCCGAAGATATTGGAAACGCTGATCCGCGCGGATTGCTTGTGGCTGTGGCAGCCAAAGAAGCCGTTGAGTTTGTCGGAATGCCAGAAGCCCGCATAATTCTAGCGCAGGCAACCACTTATCTGGCTTGTGCTCCAAAAAGCAATGCATCTTACCTCGCAATTGAGAAGGCTATGAAGGATATATCTGAAAATAAAGTTTCAGAAGTGCCAAAGCATTTACGAGGTACCAATTATAAAGGCGCAAAAGAGCTTGGGCATATGGGATACATCTACCCTCACGATTATGATGGACACTTTATTGCGCAAACCTATTTTGCATCTGACACAGTATATTATGAGCCATCAGGTGAAGGCTATGAAGAGGTACTAAAGGCGCGCCTTGCTAACTGGCGAAAGCAAAGTAAGCAAAAGGAGAAACAACAGAAAAAAAGCGATGAATAAAGAGATTCAAGAACTGAAAGCCAGAATACGAACCGAGATGAAAAATCGGTTATTAAAAATGGTTCCAACAAAAGTTTTGAATTTAAGCAATCGCATCGCAGAGCTTTTATTTTCTACTAAAGAGTGGAAAGAAGCATCATTGATATTTATCTACAAGGCTTTACAGCAAGAAGTGCAAACAGAACCTATAATTCAAGCAGCATTCCGAGAGAAAAAACGCGTGTGTGTGCCGGTTTTTAAACAGGAAGAAAAATCCTATGGCATAGCTCTTATTGATGAAAAAACTTTATTTAAAAAAGGCTATTACGATATTGAAGAGCCTCTTATCCCAAATTGGCTAAAGCCCGAAGAGAAAATAAGTATTGCCATCGTGCCCGGCCTGGCTTTTGACATAAAAGGCACAAGGCTCGGTAGAGGCAAAGGTTTCTATGACAGGCTTTTAAAACTTGATGTTTGCAGGCTTGCTTCAAAAATTGGGCTTTTCTTCCACTTTCAACAAGCTGATATAATCTCTGCCACTTCAAACGATGTGCCGTTGGATTTAGTCATAACAGACAAAAAGATTTTTCGCTTTAATAATATAGTAGAAAACAAACAAAATTAGGAAGGAAGATCAGTTATGTGGTGGATAATAATTGGCGGTGTAGCAATAATTGCTCTTATAGCAGGTTATCTTGCAGGCAGATATTTAAATGCAGGAGAAGAAAAATCCAAAGTCAATATTGAGCTTGAAAAATTGCGCATTGCCCAAGCCGAACTTGAGGCAGCAAAACAGAAGGCAGAACTGCAAGCAAAAGAAGCCATATTGCATGCCAGAGAAACTGTCGAAAATGAAATGAAGACAAAGAGGCAAGAGTTAACTAGTCTTGAAGAACGCCTCTCTCAAAGAGAACTCAATCTGGAAAAGAAGGTTGCCATGCTTGATAAAAAATATCAGGCTATTGAGCAAAAAGAAGCTGAATTACAGAAAAAAGAAACAGATATTAACCAACAAAAAAATGAACTTGAACAGCTCATTAAAAACGAAAGAGAAAAATTGCAACGCATCGCCAATATGACACCTGATGAAGCCAGACGCTCCCTTTTGGCACGTATTGAAGATGAAATGAAGGTTGAAACCAGCACCTTCATTAAAAGACGATATGAGGAGGCAAAAGAGACTGCAGAACGAGAGGCTCGGAAAATTATTGCACAGGCAATTCAGCGCTATTCGGCTTCCGTTTCAGATGAGCTAATGACGACAACTGTTCCTATAGCCAGCGATGAAGTTAAAGGCAGAATAATAGGTAGGGAAGGCAGAAACATCCGTACCTTTGAAGGAGCCACTGGTGTGGATGTGTTGGTTGATGACACACCAGAAGCAGTAGTGCTATCATCTTTTGATCCATTGCGCAGAGAAGTTGCACGACAAGCTTTGGAAAGATTAATAGCCGATGGGCGCATACAACCTGGCAGAATTGAAGATGTTGTTGCAAAAGTTAGAGAAGAAGTTGAAGAAACACTCAAACAAATAGGAGAAAAAGCTGTTTTTGAACTTGGATTGCAAGGCATACCACCAGAGCTTATAAAAATTATAGGTAGACTAAAATTTCGTTCCAGTTATGCGCAAAACGTCCTTGATCATTCTATTGAAGTGGCAAGGCTAATGGGTGTTATGGCTGGCGAACTGGGGCTCGATGTTAATCTTGCAAAGAAGATAGGCTTACTTCACGATATAGGCAAAGCGCTTGATGCAGAGGTGGAAGGCAATCACGCCATTATAGGAGCCGACTTCCTAAAGAAGCAGCAGGAAAATCAGATAGTTATCAACGCTGTGGCATCTCATCACACAGATGTGGCGCCAGAAAGCATTTATGCAACGCTCGCTGCAGCTGCCGATGCAATTTCTGCTGCGCGCCCCGGCGCAAGGAGTGAAAATTCTGAAATCTATCTTAAACGGCTTGAGCAGCTGGAAAATATCGCAAAAAGCTTTAATGGAGTTGATAAGTGTTATGCTATTCAAGCAGGTAGAGAGCTCAGGGTTATTGTTCAACCTGACAAAGTTGATGATGCTTCTGCAATACTTTTAGCAAGGGATATAAGCAAAAGAATTGAACAAGATTTGCAATATCCCGGTCAAATAAAAGTTACAGTTATCCGCGAAAAACGCTGCATAGAATATGCAAGATAGCACGATTAAACATCAACAATCTTATTTTCTTCTGGTTTGCAGGTTATGTAATACAACGTCAATTAAGCCTATTAAAAGCAAAAAGAAAAAGGCACATGCTATAAAGCATTTCTCTATACCAAAAATCCCAACGACCAATCCGCTTACGAGAGAAGATGTCATCCAGCCAAATGCCTTTGCTGTTGTTGCCCAGCCAAAAATAAATCCACGATATTGATGTGGTGTTATTCTGGTAAGCCACACCTGAAATACTGGATCTAATCCGCTGGCAAATGCTGTTGCGCTAAAACGCATTGAAGCAAGAAAAGGGAAATTCCACGCTATGCTCATCGAGCTGTTTGATAAACTTGCTCCAATAGCAGCAATTTTGCCTATTTTTGGTGGAGAAACTCTATCTGCCAATCTGCCAAAAAGCGGCGCAGCCAAAACACCTGCTATGCCAGAAATAGCCGAAAGCATTCCCATAAGAAAAGCAGAGCCTTCCAGTTTGCCCTCATTAAGTTTTTGAACAAAAAGTGGCAACCATGGCGAAACAAATTCTATTGTAAAAGCCATAAAACTTATCAAAGCAAAAAGTGGTAAAGCCGGTTTTAACAATGCAAAATTTTTTACAGGATTAAACAAGCCATCAGCTCTTTCCTGACTGCTAATTCTCACTTCAACCGCACCAAAATAAATAACAAGAATGGAAAGAAAAAAAAGAAAACTTGAGGTAGCAAAAGCCATTCTATAGCCGAACAAATCTGCTATTATGCCTCCACAAAAAGCACCTATGAGTTGACCCGAAAATACAGCCGAGCTTAATGCACCAAGAGCAAACCCGTGCTTACTATGAGGCGACTGCGCTGAAATCATAGTTTGAGCGGCAGAAACTGTGCCTGTGAAGGCTCCCTGCATCATTCTTAAAATAAGAATTTGCAATGGCGCATTTGTAAATGGCAATAGCCCATAGATAATGCAAGCTCCCACATTGGCTCGCAAAAGCATTAGCCTTCTTCCATAGCGGTCGCCCAACATGCCCCATATTGGGGAAAAAATGCCAAGCAGTATTTGAGAAAATGCGGCAATAATTGATACCCAAAAATGCAGCTCACCTTGATTTGTTACGCCAATCTGCTGCAAATAGAATGGGAAAAGAGGCATAGCCAGCGCAAAGCCAGCCAAAGATAAAAACTGCGAAATCCATACCGCAATAAGGTTTCTCTGCCATAGTTCAAGTTTCATTTTGTAATTTTTAAA